>JBJTDB010000091.1:0-23128 GCA_046092145.1 Planctomycetia bacterium
CGCGTCAACTTCATAACACGGCACCGTCGCAAGACACGCCTGTCCTCTACTGCGGTGCGAGCGTGCGGCCACGCCACGAGGTCTGGAAACCGAGCAGCCGGCGGATGAGCGCGAACCACTGGATCGCCAGAAAGACGACGACCCCCAACGGGTGGGCCACCGCACTGGAAAGGCTCTGGCCAAACCGGGGCACCGCGACGAGCCGCGGCAGGAAGGCCAGCACCACCGACGCCACCGCGGCGGCGATCGCCCATGTCGGCCAGCCATGCCACGAGGAGGCCAGGCCGCATCCGACGAGGATGAAGGGCAGCACCTGCCCGCCGGCCAGCAGGAGCGTGAACGGCACGATCGTCGCCGGGCTGCCGATCCCCTCCGTGGCGTTTTTGGCAAGCCCCTTCCAGACGTCGAGGCTGCGGGTGTACATCCGGCAGGAGGCGATGTCGGAGGCATCGAAGATGTCGGTCGCAAGGCCGGCCCGCCGATAAGCACGCGGCAGCATGATGCCGTCGTGCAGCGATGCCCGGATCGCCGCATGCCCCCCTGCCCTGCGATAGGCATCGCGGCGGGTGATGAACCACTGGCCGCAGCCGGCCGCCATGCCGACATCATTGGTCGCCCGGCTTCGCGCGATCGGCAAGAAGCCGAGCAGCACGAAGTGGATCAACGGCAGGAGGAGCCACTCGAGGAACGACCCCGTTTGCTGCCGCGGAAAGCCGCTTGCGAGATCGGCGCCGGAGGCGTCGAGAAAGGCCAGGCCACGGGCGATCGCCTCGGGTGTGAGCGACACATCGACATCGAGAAACATGAGCGTGTCGTGACGGGCGTGGTCGGCGAGCCTTGCGCAGGCATGCTGCTTGCCGCACCAGCCGGCCTGCAGCGGCACACCGCGGACGAGCCGCACCCGCGAATCCTCGTCGGCCAGGCGGGCGACGATCTGGCCGGTGCCGTCGGTGCTCTCGTCGTCGAGGATGACCAGTTCGAGATCGACATCGCCGCTGGCCAGGACATGCCGCACGAGCCGCTCGATCGCGGCTGCCTCGTTGCGGGCCGGCACGAGGATGGAAACGGCCTGCGACCGCCGCACGGCCGGCGCCCGGCGAAATGCCCGCAGGTTGGCCAGCGTGAGCAGGGCCGGCAGCGCGGCCAACGCGAGGGCAAAGACCGTCGCCATGCCGATCACAAGCGGCGTCATGGGGCATGCTCCGTGTCGCCCGCATGCGAGGCATCGAACCGTTCACCCCGCCGCCAGGCGCCAAACCGACGGACGAGGTCATACATGCCCCCGACACCGACCCGGCCCGTGGAGATCACGCGAAACCGACGCGGGTCGCGGGCCATCGCCGCGGCGGCGAGCCGATCCTGCGCGGCCTCCAGTTGCCGCGCGAGCACGTGGATCCACTCGCTCGCATCGCGACCGGGATGATCGGCGATTCGGATCGCCGGCCCGAAGGCGACCAGCGCCTCGGGGAGCCGTTCATTCCAAAACGGATACTCGACCGCCAGCGGCACCACGAGCCCTCGGCCCGACGCCACGGCATGGCCCACCCCGGGGCGGATCTCGACGGGCCGGCTGCGAGGATCGACGAACGTGCCCTGCGAGGTGATCCAGAAGATGACGTCGCTGCGGCGGCCGGCCGCCGCAGCGAATCGCAGGAAGCGGGCGGCGCCGGAATAGCGATCGGGCTCGATCCCGAGAAACCCGATCGTCTCGAAGAACTTGTATTTCCCCAGCGCGGCGGCGTCGATCGGGCCGTAATTCAGCCGATCGGGATAGAGCCGCCCCGCCAGGCTGAGGAAGATCAAGGGATCCCACCAGCCGGGGTGATTGGTGTAGATGATCACCGGCTCGTCGGCGATGTCGGGATGGTCGCGACCGCCGGGCTCCCCTTCGAGCAGCCGCACGGCATGAAAATGCCGCTGCAGATACCACCCGACATACCGCATGAACCACGCGAACCGCGTGCGCGAGAACGGAGGCAGCTCGGTGGGGTGCGTCGGGCTCGGCATGCGGGGCCGCCCCGTTTCAGACGGTGCAGGGTTCGCCACGGGCCGCCGGCGACGCGGGCGCGACGAGCTTGTCCTGATCGACACAGTCGGCCGCGATCCAGCCCGACATCAAGACCATCGGCATGCCCGGTCCGGGATGGGCCGACCCTCCCGCAAGGTAAAGCCCCTCGATATCGGGCGAGCGATTGGCCGGCTTGAAGGCCCCCAGGAACCGGCCGTGGCTGGCGAGGCCGTAGATTGCGCCGTCGAGCACGTGGTAGCGATCGTTGATGTCCTGCGGCGTGAGGGCCCGCTCGAAGACGATGTGATCCTCGAGGTCCCTCATGCCGGCCGTGGTCTTCAGCTTCTCGATGATGCGGTTGCGGTAGGCGGGAAGCATCGTCG
Organism: Planctomycetia bacterium; assembly: GCA_046092145.1. GTDB lineage: Bacteria > Planctomycetota > Planctomycetia > Pirellulales > UBA1268 > CACORA01. The sequence goes on from JBJTDB010000091.1 coordinate 2,392, forward strand.
ACCAATCGTGGTGCGGCCGCAGGTAGGGCGTGTGGACGAGCACATAGAGCGCCTCGCCGCCCGGCGGCGCGACCTCCGGCTCCGTGACGGCCGGCGCGCAGACGTAGCAGGTGGGATCGGGGGCTGGCTCCCCCTTCCGGTAGATCATCTCGAATTCCTCGTGCGGATCCTCCGAGAAGACGAAATTGTGGTGGATCAGCTGCTCGTATCGCTTGTCGAGGCCGAGGTAGAGCACCACTCCGGAACAGGCGGGCTCGTAGTCGCGACGCTTGAGGAACCGCCGCCGGGGCTGACCCTCGACGAGTTCACGGTGCGTCCGCACGCTGTCGGAATTGCTGACGACGACTCCTGCCGGGATCACCTCCCCGGAGGTCGTCTCGACGCCGCGGACACGGCCATTCTCGACGATGATCCGTCGCACCGGGGTCCGCGTGCGGATGTCCACGCCGAGATCGATCGCGAGGCTCGAAAGGGCCCTCGGCACGGCGCCGGTGCCGCCCCGCGGATACCAGACACCGTCGCTCGACTGCATGTGGGCGATGCCGCAGAGCACGGCCGGCGACTCGTCGGGGGCGCTGCCGACATACTGCGTGAAGTGGTCGAACATCTGCGCGGCGCGGGCGTCGGGCACGAACGATCGCACGGTGCCGGCGACGGTATGGCCGGGCCGCATCCCCATCACCTCCTTGAAGATCGAGAGCGTCATGCTCCGACGGGGATCGAACATGTCCTTGAGCCCCCCCACGCTCCTCCAGAAGAAGAACTCGTTGGAGAGCCGGTGGAGCCGCTCGGAGAGTTCCATGAACCGGCCGTAGCCGGCCCCCGAGCCCGATCCGGGCGAATAGCCGTCGAGGATCTTCTTCATCTCCGCGACGTCGGCCACGAGGTCGAGCGTGGTGCCGTCGTTGAAGAAGCTCCGCCACTGCGGATCGAGCGGAACGAGGTCGAGCGACGATTCGAGCTCCCGCCCCGCCTCGGCGAAGATCCGCTTGAGCACCTTGGGGATCGTCAGGATCGTCGGCCCCATGTCGAACCGGAATCCCTGCTCGGCGAGCACGGCCGCCTTGCCGCCGACCCAGGAATTCCGCTCGCAGAGCGTGACGGCGTAGCCGCGGGCGGCGAGCGTGCAGGCCGCCGCGAGCCCTCCGAGGCCTCCGCCGATCACCACCACCCGTTCGTGCTCGCGTGCCTGCTTCATCGTGGCGTTCCTGGTCCTGGAGTCTGTGGGGTGTGGGGGGATGCGTTCAACGGTTTCGGGAGGTCGGGCTACGGTGCCGTGGTCACCGTCGTGCCGAGAGGCTCGCGGGGCGACGGGAGGGGCATCGGGACGGCCGGGCGACGCTGCGGCCGGCCGGCCGCCACGCCGAGGTCGTCGAGCAGCAATTCCGACGTGATCCGCGCCGAGGAGTAGATCACCGGGAGGCCGCTGCCGGGGTGCGTGCCGCCGCCGACGAGATACATCCGCTCGATGTCCTCGAACCGGTTGTGGGGCCGCAGGTGGAGCATTTGCGTGAGGCCGTGCGCGAGATTGAAGGTGGCGCCGCGGTAGATCTCGTAGCCCTCCTGCCAATCGTCCGGCGTGAGCATCTTCTCGGACCGGATCCGATCCCGCACCCCGTGGATGCCGACCCGCTCGAGTTGATCGAGCGCCACCTCGCGAAACCCGGCCGCCGCACGCGTCCAATCGACATTGGGATGCCGGTGGGTGACCGGGATGAGCAGGTAGAGCGTGCTCATCCCGGGGGGCGCGAGTGTCGGGTCGGTGACGCAGGCATTTTGCACATACATCGAAGGATCGCGGCTGAGGACATGCCGCGTTTCGATGTCGGCCAGATTGTCGCGGTACTTTTCAGAGAGATAGATCGTGTGATGGGGGATGTCGTCGTAGCGGCCGTCGATCCCCAGGTAGAGCATGAATGTCGAGCAGGAGAATCGCTTGGCGGCGATCCGCCGGTCGCTCCACCGCCGCCGCAATCGGTCCGGCACGAGCCGCGTCATGCTTCGGGCGAAGTCGGCGTTGACCACCGTCGCATCAGCGGGATATTCGCGCTGCGGCGTCCGCACGGATGTCACGCGGCGGCCCTCGAAACGCAGTTCCGTCACGGGCTCCCCGTAGTGGATCTCCACGCCCATGTCGGCCGCGATCCGCGCCATCGCTGCCGACACGGCGCCACAGCCGCCGATGGGGTGGAAGACGCCATGCTCGTATTCGAGGAAGGAGAGGATCGAGAAGAGGCTCGGGCATCGGAAGGGCGACATCCCGAGATACTTGGATTGAAAGGTGAATGCGAGACGGATCCGCTCGTCGGAGAAGAACGTGCCCAGTTCGGCGTCGAGGCTCTTCCACGGCTTCAGGATCGGCATCAGCTTGAGCAGATCGGGCGATGCCAGATCGCGCCATCCCTCGAACGCCTGCTCCAGGAACGGCGCGAACCGCACGAACTTCTCGCGGGTCTGCGTCATGAAGCGGGTGAAGGCGCCTCGGTCGGCGGGCGACAGCCGGCTCACCTCGGCCTCCATCCGCGACAGATCGGGCGTGCAGAGCAGCTCGCCCCCGGCCCCGAACACGAGCCGGTATTGCGGATCGAGCCGAACCATCTCGACCTCACGGCGGAGGTCGTAGCCGCATGCCGAGAAGATCTCCTCGAGCACCCGCGGATAGAGGAAGAAGGTGGGGCCGAGGTCGAATTTGAAGCCGTCGTCCGAGGTGATCGTGCTCGTGCGGCCGCCGGGAACGTCGAGCCGCTCGAGCACCCGCACGCGAACACCGGCCCGCGCCAGCAGCATCGCGGTGGCGAGGCCTCCTGGTCCGGCACCGATAATATTGACCGTTCGCGTCATCCGTGCCCCGGCACTATAGGAGGATGCGGCATGCGGTCAAGAAACCGCGCGAGCGGCACGGTCAATACGGGGAATAGAACGCCGTGCGCACGGGGCGATAGACGCCGAGCGGTCCACGGCGGTAGAGCGGCACCGCGACGGCGGCCGGAGCGTAGTAGGTCGTGACCGGAGCGGCCACGACCGTCGCAGCGGGGGCGTAGAAGGCGGTGGTTGCCACCGGCGCGGCCACGGCAGCCGGCGCGTAGAACGACGTCACCGGCACCGGGGCCGCCATGGCCGGTGCGTAATAACTCGTCACGGCCACCGAACTCGTGGGCAGCGGGGCGACGACCGGCGGAGAGAACGCCGTGACGGCCGCATAGTTGCCGGTCGGCGTGTAGTTGGCGACGTAGGCCGGCGCAGCGGCGACGGGCACCACGGGCGCAAGCGGCGCGTAGACGATCGCCTGCGCGGATGCGGAAGAGGCCGTTGCCGCGACGGCGAGAAAGGCCGCGGCGACGAGGCCGGGAACTGCGAACAAGCGTCGCGTGGTCACCATGGTTTGAAGCTCCTCGACGGATGGTCTCAACGGACTCGATCGCACTGGACTTGTATCGTTTCTGACGGTCCATTGAGAATACGTCCGACCGAGGGCCGTGTGCAAACCGCCCGCAAACTCCGCCATGGACCGCGAAGGGACCGGGTGGACCAGGCGGGCTGCGCCGGCTGGGCTTTGGCCCACACGGCCTTTTTTCAGGCCTCCCCGCCGGTTGCCTTCCTCCCGCTTCGGCCCACGACGGAACGACACGTTGCACACTCCAGCCGGATTCACCCAGCTGCTCGCCCTGCGGGCCCTCACGGTCATCAACGACAATATCCTCCGCTGGCTGGCCATCGGCCTCGGAAAGAGGGTCGTCACCACGGCAGGCATGGCGCTGGTGCTCACGATCGGCACGGCCGGCTTCGTGCTCCCCTTCGTCGTCCTCGCATGGCTGGCCGGATGGCTGGCCGATCGGTTTCCGAAGCGGTCGGTGATCGTCTGGTGCAAGTTCGCGGAAATCGTCGTGGCCGCGGCGGCGGCCGGTGCGGTGGCATGGGGGGCCGCGTCGGGAAGCACGATCGCAGGCCTGCCCACGGGGCTGTGGCTCCTCCTCGCGACGGTCGTCATGATCGGCTGCCAGGCGGCGCTCATGGCACCAAGCCTGATCGGCGCGATTCCCGAGACCGTTCCCACGCCCTGGCTTTCGCGTGCCAACGGGCTCTTCGCCATGATCACGCTCGCGGCGACGCTCGTCGGCATGGCGGCCGGTAACTGGCTCGCCGATGCCACGCCCGTGCCGGCGGCGGACGAGATGCCTGCGGCGGCGTCGTGGACGCACGCGGCGCCCGCGGCGGCATGCATGGTCGGCATCGCCATCGCCGGCTGGATCGCCGCGATGCTGCTGGCCCATCGCCCCGCCGCCGACCCGTCGGCTCCCCCGCCATGGAACGCGCTGGCCCGCACCTGGACTGATCTGGCGGATCTGTGGGCCGACCGCCAGCTGCTGGCCACCGCGGCGGGCCTCGTTTTTTTCTGGGGCCTCGGCGCCGTCGCCCAGCTCAACGTCGATCAATATGCCACCGAAGCGGGCGCGGTGGGCCAGCGCCAGATCGTGCCGCTGCTCATCGCGCTGGTCTCGGGGATCGGGCTGGGAAGCGTCGTTGCGGGGCGGCTTTCGTCGCGCGGGGTGAACCTCGGGCTCGTGCCGGCCGGCGGCCTGATCATGGCCGTGGCATCCCTGTTCCTGGCCCTTGGTCCACGAACGATCTTCACGGACGGATCGGCCGCCCCGTGGCCGATGGCTCATGCGATCGTGTCGCTCGTCGGGCTCGGCTTCGGCGCCGGCATCTTCGACGTGCCGCTCGAGGCCTTTTTTCAGGAGCGGAGCCGTCCGGCCCGACGCGGGGCGCTGCTTGCCGCGCTCAATCTGCTCACCTTCGCGGGCATGTTCGCGGCGTCGCTCCTCTATGGCCTGCTCCGGTCGCCGCGCCCCGGGCTGACGGCCCCCCTGCTCTCCTCGAGGGCGGTCTTCGGCATCTTCGCGGTGCTCGCCGCGGCCGCGACGGTCGTCGCGATCCGCGCCGCCCCGAGGGCCTCGCTGCGGGCGTTGGTCTCGTCGATCGTGAACCTCGTCTACCGTTTCCGCGTGCGGGATGCCGACCTCGTGCCCGCCTCGGGCCCCGCGGTGCTGGTCGCGAACCATCTCTCATGGCTCGACGGCTTCCTGCTGCCGCTCGCCTGCCCGCGGCATGTGCGGATGGTCGTCTACGGCCCCAACATCCGAGGTCGCTTTCTCAACAGGCTCGCCGACCAGTGGCGATTCATCCTGTTCGACCCGCGGCCGAAATCGATCGGTCGGGCCCTCGATGCGATCCGACGCGGGCTCGCCGATGGCGACGTGATCGGCATCTTTTGCGAGGGGGGCATCTCCCGCACGGGGCAGATCCTCGGGTTCAAACGGGGGCTCGAATGGCTCCTCGATCGGGTCGAGTCGCCGATCGTGCCGGTGCACATCGACGGCCTCTGGGGCAGCCTGCTCTCCTTCTCCGAAGGACGGTATTTCACGAAGCGGCTGCGGGGAATCCGCCGGCCCGTGACGCTGCTCTTCGGCAGCCCGTTGCCGGTCGGCACGCATCCGGACGAGGCACGCCGGGCGCTTCAGGAACTGACGGCCGCAAGCGTTCGGCGTCGCTTTATGGCATCGCGGCTCCGGCCGCCGCGCGGGATCGGCGCCGGCGAGTGGGCGGCTCGCCTCGCCACGGCCGAAGCCTTCGACGGATGCTGCCTCGTGCGCCGCGACGACACGCTCGTGTCGTCGCTCGCCCCGGGAGACCCGTTGCACGAGTCACTGGGCAGCCTTGGCACCGCCCTGCTCGGCATCGCGTCGTTCGCGTTCGACGCCGCGACGGAGCCCTTGAATCTGGTCGAGTCGCTGCGTGCGGCGCGGGCCACGCTGTGGCTTGCCCGCATCGATCAGGTCGGCTCGATCGCGCAGCTGGCCGCCGCCGACCCGTCGGTGGCCGACCGCCTCCGCCCGACGCTTCAGGGGATCGTGATGCCGATCGGCTCATCGGCCGAACTGCCGCGAGCGAACGAGGCGGCCAGGGCGTGTTTCGAGAGCCTCGGCATCGAACCGGTGACGGCCTTCGCGCCCCCCGAAGCTGGAGGGCTCGTGGCCATGAATTCCCCCCCGTCGAGAGCCACGGCCTCGCATGAAGTGACGCTCAAACGCGACTCCGTGGGCCGCGTCGTCAACGGGGTCGTCGTGTGGCCGCGGGCGACCGACCGGGCCCGCCTCGAGCGGCCGCCGCTGGAGGCGGCCGAACCGTCCGCCGCCGGTGATCGAACCCTGGTGATCGGGGCCACGCTCCCGACCGATGGCGCGGCGGCCCGTGCGGCGGTCTTGCGGGAGGCCTTCGACATCGACGGCGAAGGCTTTCTCGTGCCCCGGAGCGACTGACCAGGCGATGCGTCGGTGCGTGCGGCACGGTATTTTCCGAAAAACCTTGGTGTGGAGCCGGGTCTCCGGTATCCTTCCTCGCGTCGCACCCCTAGCTCAATTGGATAGAGCATCGGTCTACGGAACCGAAGGTTGCTGGTTCGAGCCCAGCGGGGTGTAGTGATGGATGGTCGGGCTGCCGGAACGATTCGCATCGTCGGGTTCGATCCCGGACTGAATGTCACGGGCTACGGCGTCGTCGAGTGTCATGGAGCGACCGTGCGGCTTGTCGAGGCTGGGACCGTCCGATCCAAGGGGGAATCGCTCGAAGCGAGGCTCGGCACGATCCATGCTGGGGTCGCCGAGGTCATCCGGCACTTCAGCCCCGATGCGATGGCCATCGAGCAGGTCTTTTCCCACTCGAAGTTTCCGAAGACCGCGATCCTCCTGGGCCATGCCCGCGGCGTGATCTGCCTCGCCGGCGTGCAGGCGGGGCTGGCCATCCACCACTACCTCCCAAACCGGGTGAAGAGCACGCTCACCGGCAGCGGCCATGCCGGCAAGCCCCAGATCCAGGCGGCCTTGCAACGCGAACTCGGCCTGTCGGCAAAGCCCGAGCCGGCCGACGCCGCCGACGCCCTGGCCGTGGCGTTGGCCGACTACCATCTTCGACTGCGGCCGCTCTTCTTCGGCAGCAGCGTCGTGCGAATCAGGAGCAGTCGCGCATGATCACGAAAATTTCCGGCACGCTCGAACGGGTCGATTCCGGCTCCAACGCCATCGAACTGGCCATCGGCCCGGTCGTTCACGAGGTGCTCGTGACCGAACTGGTTCGCCGCAGCCTCCAGCAGCGGATCGGCCAGCCGGTCGTCCTGCACACGATGGAATACCTCGAGGGAAATCCGACGCGAGGCAATCTCGTGCCCCGTCTGGTCGGGTTTCTCTCCGAAGTGGAACGCGAATTTTTCGACCTCATCTGCGAGGTGGATGGCGTCGGCGTGCGGAAGGCGCTGCGGGCGATCATCCGCCCGGTCGGCGAGATCGCCACCTCGATCGAAGAGCAGGATGCCAAGGCCCTCGCCACGTTGCCGGGCATCGGTGCGGCCACGGCCGAGCGGATGATCGCGAAGCTCCGCCGACGGATGCCCAAGTTCGCCCTGCTCGTCGCCCGCGAATCGCCGGCGGAGGGCACAGCGGCCTCCGACGTCTTCTTTGAGACCTTCGAGGTTCTCCGCTCCCTCGGCCATTCCGAGGCCGATGCCCGACGGCTCGTCGATGCCCTCCGGGGAGAGAAGAAGAAGCCGAAGGACGTGCAGGAAGCACTCGAATCGATCTACCGTCAGATGCACAAACCACGCTGACGGTCTGGCGGCCGCGGCTCCAGGGTGATGGATCGGGGCTGCCCGTGCCACTCGCCGGCCGTTCGCGCCGGGCAGCCTGCCCGTCCCTCACTCGATGCTGGCCGCGCTTTCGCCATCCACGGCTGCGCTTGCCAGCAACGCCGGCTCTGTGGCACGGGCAGCCCCGATCCGGTCGCGTGACGAGATCGCATTGGGGATAGCTGCAGCGACGATCTGACAAACTGAGAAAGGTAGGCGAGGGGGGCGGCGAACGCTCGAGGAGCGTTGGGCGTATCCTCGCCCCGCGACGAGACTTTTGCCGCCCCCGAGCCGGCGATACACGTGCGCTCTGACGTGGAAAGGATCATTTCGTTCTGGAGTCCTGGGAAATCGCGTACGATGTTGGGCCGGCGCCGGCACGGTGTGTGAGCAGCATCGTGCGGCAGGTTGTGGCACGTGTGCTCGTGGCGGTCGCGCATGGAATCGCTTCGTCAGCCGTCGATCAAGGCTCCCGAGGAGTCCGCACCGGAGGATCGTGCGCTGCGACCGCAGCGGATGGCCGACATGATCGGTCAGCGGGCGGTGCATGAACGTCTCTCGATCGCGATCGATGCGGCCCGAAAGCGAGGCGAATCGCTCGGACACATCCTGCTCGACGGGCCGCCGGGGCTCGGGAAGACGACCTTCGCCACCTGCATCCCCAATGAACTCGGAACCACGCTGCAGATCGCCAGCGGGGCGGCCCTCGCGGCGCCGAAGGACCTGCTGCCGTATCTCACGAACGCCTCGGAAGGCTCCGTGCTGTTCATCGACGAAATCCACCGCCTCCCGATCGCGGTGGAGGAGTTTCTCTATCCCGCGATGGAGGATTTCCGGATCGACATCACGCTCGGCGATGGCGTGAGCGCCCGCACGATCAACATGCCGTTGCGGCCGTTCACGCTCGTCGGCGCGACGACGCGGGCCGGCCTGATCTCGGCGCCGCTGCGGGATCGCTTCGTGATCCGCGAGCATCTCGACTACTACTCGCCCGCCGAACTGGCCGACATCGTCCGCCGGTCTGCCGCGAAGCTCGTCATGCCGATGGATGATGCGTCGGCCGACGAAATCGCGAGACGGAGCCGGGGCACGCCGCGGCTGGCCAACAACCGGCTTCGGTGGATCCGGGATTTTTCGACGAGCCGCGCCGGCGGCGCGATCGATCTGGGGATCGCCAAGGCGGCCCTGGAGATGCAGGGCATCGATGAACTGGGGCTCGACGGATTCGACCGCCGCTACCTCGAAACGATCCAGCGGGTGTTCGGCGGCGGGCCGGTGGGGGTCGAGGCGATCGCGCACACCATGAGCACCGCCACCGATACGCTCGAGGACGACGTGGAGCCGTTCCTGCTCCGCTGCGAATTGGTGATCCGCACCCCCCGCGGCCGCAAGATCACCCCCAAGGGCGAGGAGCACCTCGGCGAAACGCCGGCTCCCCAGGGAAGGCTCTTTTAGGGTCGCGGGGAACGTCCAGGGCCGACGTTCTTCGATCCCATTTGACCACTGGCCTCGATGGACGCTACTCTCTCCGCACTTTCCAGAGGTATCCCATGGCCGTTCCCAAGAGACGTCAGTCGAATCAGAAGACCCGCTCCCGTCGGGCCCACGATTTTCTCACCCCCCGTCAGCTGACGTTCTGCTCGAACTGCGGCAAGGCCGTCCCCACGCACCGCATCTGCGGAGCCTGCGGCTACTACATGGGCCGGCAGGTGATCAAGGCTGAGGAATAGTCGCTTGACGTCGGGCGGTCCCACCGCGGTGCTCTTTCCGGGACAAGGTGCCCAGTCCGTCGGCATGGCTGACGAGTGGTGCGATGGCGATCCCAAGGCGGCGGCCCTCTTCGCCCGCGCCGCGGAGATTCTCGGCTACGACCTGCTCGGCGTCTGCCGCAATGGTCCCGCGGAACGGCTCAACAGCACGGCTGTCAGTCAGCCCGGGATTCTGGTCACGAGCCTCGCCGCCCTCGAGGTGCTGCGAGGACGCGATCCGGCGCCGCTCGAGGCCGCGACGATCACGGCGGGCCTTTCACTCGGGGAATACACCGCGCTGGTGTTTGCCGGCGCCCTGACCTTCGACGATGCCGTGCGGCTGGTCGATGTGCGGGGGCGGGCGATGCAGGAATGCGCCGAGCAACGGCCCGGCTCGATGGTGGCGGTGCTCGGCCTGGAGCGCGAGCAGGTGGCGGCGCTGTGCGACGAATGTCGCGGGTCCGACGTGCTGGAGGTAGCCAATGTGCTGTGCCCCGGCAACGTGGTCGCGTCGGGCTCGGCCGAGGCCTGTCGGAGGCTCGAGGCGGCGGCGGGCGCCGCGGGAGCCATGAAGTGCGTGCCGCTCGACGTGGCGGGTGCCTTTCACACGGTGCTCATGGAGCCGGCGGTCGTGAAGCTTCGGGCGGCGCTCGATGCGGTCCGACTGTCGCCGCCGAGGATTCCCGTCATCAGCAACGTCGATGCCCGGACGCATGCCGATCCCGAGGAGATCCGCAGCCTTCTTGCACGGCAGGTATGCGGGGTCGTGGAGTGGAACGCATCGATGGGGCAACTGATCTCGACCGGTGTGCGGTCGGTATGGGAAGTTGGTCCCGGCCGCGTGTTGCGGGGCCTCCTCAAGCGGATCGACCGCGGCATCGCCTGTCAGGGCGTGTTTGACTGATCATTACCGTATTCGAGCCTGGAGAGCATCAATGGCGGACGAAGGAAAGCTGGCGGCCGGGGAGCCCAAGAGGCTGAAGGTCGATCTGTCGGGGCAGGTGGCGATCGTCACCGGCGCATCGCAGGGCATCGGCCGCGCGATCGCCGAGGTGCTTGCCGCCAACGGGGCGGCCGTCGCCCTCGTGGCCCGCAGCGCGAACAAGCTCGCCGAAGTCGCCGCCGCGATCCATTCGACCGGCGGCGCCGCCGAGGTCTTTCCATGTGATGTTTCCAATGCCGAGGCCATCTCCGCGGTGGTCGATGCGGTCGTCGAGAAGATGGGCCGCCTCGACATCCTCGTGAACAACGCCGGCGTGACGCGAGACACGCTGCTTCCGAGAATGAGCGACGAGGAGTGGGATCAGGTGCTCACCACCAACCTCCGGGCGCCGTTCCTCTTCATGCGGGCGGCCAGCCGGCCGATGATGTCGCAACGGTATGGCAGGATCGTGAACGTGGCGAGCGTCTCGGGCCTCATCGGCAATCCCGGACAGGCGAACTACTCCGCCTCCAAGGCGGGGCTCGTCGGGCTGACCAAGACGGTGGCCAAGGAACTGGCCGGGCGGAAGATCACCGTCAATGCGGTGGCCCCGGGCTTCATCGCCAGCGACATGACGGCGGCGCTCGGCCCCGCCCTGACCGACGAGGTGAAAAAGCGGGTGCCCGCCAAGAGGCTCGGCGAGGCGTGGGAAATCGCCGATGCGGTGCTGTTTCTCGCGGCGCCCTCCTCGGCCTACATCACGGCCCAGACGGTGGTCGTGGATGGCGGCCTGATCGGGTGACCGCCCCGCGGAGGTTGGCGTTTCACGCGGGCTGGACATCCTTGGTGGCGACCGGGTATATCTTCCCCGAATCCCGCGGTCGGCGTCGTCGCCCCGTCTGGGAAATTCAACCGCATCCGGTTCGTTCTGCAGGTTCGTCAGGAGGATTCAAAAGGTGGCTTCAGTCCAAGATCGAGTGATCGACATCGTCGCGACCCAGTTGGGTGTGAGCAAGGAGCAAATCACCCCCGAGACGTCGTTCATCAATGACCTGGGTGCCGATTCGCTCGACACGGTCGAGTTGGTCATGGAACTCGAGGAAGAGTTCGAGATCAACATTCCGGACGACGCGGCAGAGAAGATCCAGACCGTCGGGCAGGCGGTGAAGTTCATCGAGGAACACCAGTCCTGAATCCCTCCCGGTCGGTGGCACGGATGAAACGACGGGTCGTGGTGACAGGGCTGGGTGTCGTGACCCCGTTGGGGCGCGGCGTGGAAGCGGTCTGGGATCGCCTCGTGCGCGGCGAAAGCGGGGTCGGCCCGATCTCGCTCTTCGATGTTTCCGGCTACCGTGTCCAGTTTGGTGGGCAGGTTGCCTGGGAGCCCGAGAAAGAGGACATCGCCGGGCCCAAGGAGCTCAAGCGGCTCGACCGGTTCACGCAGTTCGCGATCGCCTCGGCGAAGGATGCCGTCGCCGATTGCGGAATCGACTTCTCGAAGGAGGAGCCGTTTCGCTGCGGGGTCGTCATCGGCTCCGGCATCGGCGGATTGTGGGAATTCGAGGTGCAGGAGGAGCGGCTTCTCCACAAGGGGATCGACAAGGTCTCCCCCTTCACCATCCCGAAGCTCATGGTCAATTCCGCCAGTGGCCATGTGTCGAGCCTCTATGGCATCAAGGGCCCCAACTTCGCCGTCGCGACGGCATGCGCCAGTGCCGCCAATTCGATCGGTTCGGCATTGCGGGCGATCCAGTATGGCGATGCCGACGTGATGATCACCGGCGGGAGCGAGGCGGCCCTCACGCCGATCGGCCTGGCCGGCTTCCAGAACATGCGGGCCCTTTCCTTCCGGACCGACGCGCCGAAGCGGGCGAGCCGGCCATTCGACGCCGACCGCGACGGGTTCGTGCTGTCGGAGGGGGCTGGTGTGGTCGTGCTCGAGGAGTTCGAGCATGCCCGTCGCCGTGGTGCCCGGATCTACGGCGAGCTCATGGGATACGGGGCCAGCGGCGATGCCGGGCACATTACGCAGCCCGACGAGGAGGGCCGTGGCGCCTCCCACGCGATGGCGATGGCCCTTCACGATGCGGGGCTCAATCCCGATGCCGTGCACTACATCAACGCCCACGGCACGAGCACACCGCTGGGCGACAAGGCCGAGACGGCGGCGGTCAAGAAGGTGTTTGGCGACCATGCCCGCCGGCTCGCCATTTCGAGCACGAAGAGCCAGCTGGGGCACACGCTCGGAGCGAGCGGAGGCATCGAACTGGTGGTCTGCGCCCTGACGGTCTCCCGCGGCGTGATCGCCCCGACGATCAACCTCGAAACCCCCGACCCCGATTGTGATCTCGACTACACGCCGAACGTGGCCCGCGAGGCCTCCGTCGCCGTGGCCATGAGCAACAGTTTCGGCTTCGGCGGACACAACGCGAGCCTCCTCATCGGCCGGATGTGATCGCCCGGCCGGGCTCCCCTCGTGGCGGCCGGTCGGCGTAGACTCGCGGTGGTAACGGGAGATCCGGGATGCGACGCCTTCGATGGCTCGTGACAACGATCGTTCCTCTGTTCCTCCACGGGGCCACGGGGCAGGCTCAGCTTCCGGCGGATGCGGGGCAGGTGTGGCAGACGCACGACATCGCCCCCTTCGTGCAGATGGCGGGCCACGGGAGCCAGAAGCATGTCGTCGATTGGGTGCTCCAGGAGACCGGCTACGCCGCCTGGCATGGCCAGACCGTCGCGTCGCTGACGGCCGACGAGCGGTCGCTGCGGGTGTTTCACACGGCCGACATGCAGTCCCGAGCGGCCGACATCGCTTCGCGGTTCACCGTCAACGCATCATCGCCGCATCGCTTCGCCGTGCGGGTGCTCGGGATCGGTAGCCCTGCATGGCGGAACGACGCCCGCCCCTCGATGCAGCCGATTCCCGCGGCCACGCCGGGCGTGCAGGCATGGATCCTCTCCCGCGAAGCGGCCGCCTCGCTCGTTGGGCAACTCAAGGCCCGCGGCGACTGCGAGGAGCTTCCGACCGGCGCCGTGCTGGCCGCCAACGGGGTGCCGGCGGTGCTCTCCGGCGGCCGGAGTCGGCCCTATGTGAAGGATGTCGAACTGCGGCCGAATGCCTGGCCCGGGTGGCAGACGCTCGGCGCCTCGTGCGACGAAGGATTTCAGCTCGACGTGCATCCGCTCATCACGTCGGACGGCAAGGGGATCGAGGCCGTGTTTCGATGCCGCATCGACCAGATCGAACGGATGGCTCCCGTGACGCTGGCCGTGCCGGCGGGGGACCGGCAGCGGGTGCAGATCGAGGTGCCGCAGGTCTCGGCCGTTCGGATCGGGGAGCGGTTTCGCTGGCCGGTCAACCAGTGCCTCGTGATCGGGCTGGGGTTGGTGCCCTGGCCCGTTCCTGGCAAGAATGTGGCCTCCACGGCGGCGCTGTTGACCGATGCGAAGCGGACGGACGTGATCGTCGTGGTGGAGCCGCGGCTCGCCGGTGGATCATGATAGGATTCTTTCCGGATCGCCGCCGGGCGAGATGGTCACGAGGAAGAGGTCGATGAGCCAGTCTGCAGTTCGCCGTGTCGTCGTCACCGGGATGGGCGTCGTTTCCCCGCTTGGGTTGACGCTGGAGGATCTCTGGAGCGGGCTCGTGGAGGGGCGAAGCGCCGTCGGCCCGCTCGAGTCGTTCCCCTGTGCCGGCATTCCGCTGACGCACGCCGCCGAGGCCCGGGGCTTCACGGGTGACATCGGTGATTTCGGCGAACTCTTGCCCGACTGCAAGAAGGCGATTCGCAAGGGACTCAAGGTGATGTGCCGGGAGAGCCAGATGGCGGTCGCCGCGGCGCAGCGGGCTCTTCAGGACGGTCGATTTTCGCCCGAGAGCCACCAGCCGGAACGATTCGGCTGCGTCTTCGGCTCCGACTACATGCTCACGCTCCCGGAGGATTTCACGACCGGCGTGGCCGCATGCCGCGATGACCATGGCAGGTTCGCGTTCGACCGGTGGGCCGAGAAGGGCATGCCGCTGCTCAATCCGCTGTGGCTGCTGAAGTACCTTCCGAACATGCCGGCCTCGCACATCGCCATCTACAACGATCTGCGCGGTCCGAGCAACTCCATCACGGTCCGCGAAGCGAGCGGCCACCTTGCGATCGGCGAGGCGGCGATGACGATCCAGCGGGGCGCGGCCGACATCATGCTCGCGGGGGCGACCGGAACCCGCGTGCATCCCATGAAGGCCGTGCATGCGCTGCAAAACGAGCAGGTGGCCTTCGGGGGGGGCGATCCGGCGGCGTGGAGCCGCCCCTTCGATGGCGGCCGAACCGGCATGGTTCTTGGTGAAGGGGCCGCCGTGGTGGTGCTCGAGGATCTTGAGCATGCCCTGGCCCGCGGGGCACGCATCCATGGTGAGATCGTCGGCCACGGAGCCGGCGCGGCCAACACTGTTCGCGGCCCTGGTCGCCGACGCAAGGCGCTCGCGGTGGCGATGCGCCGGGCGCTGGAATCGGCGCAGATCGCGGCAGGGTCCGTATCGCACATCCATGCCCAAGGGCTCAGCACGGTGGCGGGCGATCGGGAGGAGGCTGCGGCGATCGGGGATGTGTTCGCAGATCGCGCCGCCGCGATCCCGACCGTGGCCGCGAAGAGCCATTTCGGCAATCTCGGTGCGGGCAGTGGTATGGTTGAATGCATCGGCAGCATGCTGGCCATGCAGCGAGGGGAACTCTTTCCCCTGCTCAACTACCAGACCGTGGATCAGGACTGCCCGGTGCGGCCGGCGCGACGGGGCGATGCCGCCGGGAATCTCTTCATTTCGTCGGCGGCCACCCCCCACGGGCAGGCTGGTTCGGTTGTGATTCGTGCCTGGACCGCCGCGTGACGGTGGTGTTCCCGCCGGTGCCACGGGTCCTGCCTGCTTGACAGTCTTTGGCGGGCACCGTACCTTTTCCCGGTTGCGTTGACTCTGGTTGGCAGAGGCTGCTGGTTCGCGGATACCGTTCCAAATATCCGGCGAGAGGGTGTTTCGGCGCCCACGACGGGAATGGCGTCGCCTGTTCCGGCACTGCCATTCCAGTGGATGCGCGGCGCCTGGAATGCCAGGTGAAGAACGACCACGCCGGAAGCGGTGTCCGAGAACCTCATGAAGCCAGACGAAATTCTTCGCATCGTCGATGCCATCCATCGCGACAAGAACATAGACAAGGAGATCGTCTTCCAGGCGATCGAGGCCGCGCTGGTCACGGCGCTGGCCCGTCAATACGGCGAAGACGTGGCGATCACGATTCAGATCGATCGCACCGATGGTCGCCTGAGCGGCACACGCGACGGCGTCGAGATCGACACCCAGGAACTCTCGGGCAGAATCGGCGCCCAGACGGCCAAGCAGGTGATCATCCAGAAGATCCGCGAGGCCGAGCGGGACGCCATCCACGACGAATACGAAGAGCAGGTCGGGCAGATGATCTCGGGCGTGGTGACGCGGAGCGAAGGCGCCGCGGCCACCGTCTCGCTCGGAGGCACGGAGGCGATCCTTCCCCGGAGCGAGCAGATTCCGGGCGAGACCTACCATGCCAACGAGCGAATCCGTGCGACGATCTTCGAGGTCCGCAAGGTGGGCAGCCGGGTGAAGATCATCCTCTCCCGCATTCGTCCGCAGCTCGTGCAGCGGCTCTTCGAGCAGGAGATTCCCGAGATCGCCGACGGGGTGATCGAGATTCGGGCCATCTCCCGGGAGCCCGGCTACCGCAGCAAGGTGGCGGTGATCAGTTCGGACAACAGGATCGACTGCGTCGGCGCCTGCGTCGGCGTCCGCGGCAACCGCATCAAGAACATCGTCGAGGAACTCGGTGGCGAGCGGATCGACATCGTGCGATGGAGCGACGACCTGCAGGTGCTCGTTCCCAACGCACTGCAGCCGGCGGAGGTGGACGAGGTGATCCTGTGCCAGATGCTCGGCCGTGGGATCGTGCTGGTGCGCGAGGATCAGCTCTCGCTGGCGATCGGGCGGCGGGGGCAGAACGTCCGCCTGGCCAGCAAGCTCTGCGGCTGGGATATCGAGATCATGACCCGCGAGGAGCTCGACCAGCAGATCGAGCGGGCCATCGCCGGCTTCTCGTCGATCGAGGGGCTGGAGGAATCGGTGGCGGAGCGGCTGGTGGGCGAGGGCTTCCTCTCCTATGAGGATCTGTCGGTGATCGAGCCGCAGGATCTCATGGAGATGGGCGAGCTTTCCGCCGAAGCGGTGGACAAGATCGTCGCTCAGGCCGAGGAGCGTGCCGCGATGGCCGAAGTGGCCGCCGCCGACGAGCGCCGCAAGCAGCGGGAGCTCGAGCGGATCACCAAGGCCACGGCCGATGCCGACGCCGCTGATGCCGCGGCGGCGAGCGCGGGCGCGGCGACGGAAGGGTCTGCCACGGAGGCCGTGGCGGCGGATGGTTCCCAGGCGTCGTCGGGCGAATCGTGATGAAGACGAGGCGGTCGGCTGGGGCAACAAGCAGGTCGGGTGCGAGGTCGGGAGAGTCGGAGTTCGAGCGACGGGACGGTTGGTCCGGGAGAGCGTGGCGTGGCAGTGCGGATTTATTCACTGGCGAAAGAGCTGAAGATCGACAGCAAGGAGCTGGTCGAACTGTGCGCCCGCGCCGGTATTCAGGACAAAGGCTCCGCCCTGGCCAGCATGACCGATCAGGAGGTCGCCAAGCTCAAGGAATTTCTCGCCGGCCGGTCGCGGCCGGCTGAGCGTCCTGCTGCGAAGCCGGCGGCACCCGCTGCGACCGGCGCGCTGCGTCGTGAGGACTACGTCGCCCCGGCAGGCACCGTGGGACGCGGCAAGCCCCCTCAAGCCGCTCCGGCCAGCCCACCACCGACCACCGCGGCTCCCAAGCCGGTGCCTGTCAGGCCGGTGGCTCCAGTCCAGCCGGCGGCGGCGGTCAAGCCGGCGGCGGCCGTCAAGCCGGCGGCGGCCGTCAAGCCGGAGCCATCCAAGCCCGAGGCACCAGGCGGCGGGCAGGGCTCCGCCCCGGCCGGCCTTCGGCCCAGGCCTCTGGGCCGTGATGGCAGCAAGCCCGTGCCGAAGCCGACGTTCAAGCTCGCGCCGCTTCCGACCGTTTCCAGGCCGCCGGTCGCCCGGGGCAGCCAAGAGCCTGCCGCCCAGAAGCCCGACGTGAAGCTTCCGATGGACGCGATCCGCATGGCCAAGGCCGGTGGCACCAAGCCGCTTGCCGACCATATCAGGAAGCACGAGCAGCGGCAGTCGGAATCGGGCCGCGGTCCGCTCGGCGGATTGGCCCGGGGTGGCGGTGTCGGTCGAGGCGGTCCCATGCCCGTGCCGCCGCCGCTGGAGCCCGGTGTTCGTCCTCGCCGGTCGCCCTCCAAGGGGCCGGGGGGCAAGCCCGATGATCTGCTGGGCGCTCGCGAGCTGAGGCAGCTGAGCCGCAAGCGGGTGAGTGAGCCTCGCGTGGGAGACGACGACGAGGGAGGTGGCCGCCGCCGTCGGCCACGGCAGCGGCGAGGTGCCGCCCTCTCGACGGCCGCCCCACGGAAATCCAACGCCACGATCCAGGTGCCCTGCACGGTGCGGGCGTTTTCCGAGGCGATCGGCCTCTCGGCCAGCGACGTGCTCAAGAAACTGCTCGAGTTCGGGATGGCGCAGATGCCGAGCATGAGTTCGATGCTCGACCGCGAGACGGTCGAGCTGCTTGCGTCGGAACTGGGCGTGCAGCTCGACCTCAAGACGGCCGAGGATCTCGAGAAGGAGCTGCTCGCCGGCTTCGATGCCATCGACGAGGATCCCGCGGTCCGCTCCCCGCGGGCGCCGGTCGTCACGTTCCTCGGCCACGTCGATCACGGCAAGACGTCGCTGCTCGACCGGCTCATCGGAAGCAACGTGGCTGCCCGCGAGAGCGGCGGCATCACCCAGCACATCCGTGCCTACTCCATCAAGCATGGCGACAGGGGCGTGACGTTCGTCGATACGCCCGGTCACGAGGCGTTCACCCAAATGCGGGCCCGCGGTGCCAATGTGACCGACTGTGCGGTGCTCGTGGTCGCTGCCGACGACGGGATCATGCCCCAGACGGAAGAGGCGATCAGCCATGCGCGTGCGGCCGGCGTGCCGATCGTGGTGTGCATCAACAAGATCGACCTCCCCGGGGCGAACGTCGATCGGATCTACCAGCAACTGGCCGCCACCGAACTGCTTCCGACCGAGTGGGGCGGCGACACCGAGGTGGTGAAGACGAGCGCCGTGACGGGGGAAGGCATCGATTCGCTGCTCGACACGCTCCTCACGATCGCCGAGTTGCACGACCTCCGGGCGAATTCCGATCGGAAGGGCGTTGGCATCTGCCTCGACTCCGAAATCCACGAGGGACGCGGCGTCGTGGCGACGGTCCTCGTGCAGAAGGGAACGCTGCGGGTGGGCGATGCCATCGTCTGCGGCGAGGCGAGCGGCCATGTCAAATCGATGCAGGACACGCTCACGCGCCGCAAGCTGACCGAGGCCGGGCCGTCGCGGCCGGTGTTCGTCAGCGGCCTCGACGTGGCCCCCAACGCCGGCGAGCGGTTCCAGGTCGTCGATTCAATCGCGATGGCTCGCGAGGTGGCGGTCAAGCGGAGCGACATCCGCCGTCACAGCGCGCTTGTGAGCGCGCCGGTGCACGTCACGTTCGAAAATCTGCTCGACAGGCTCGGCGCCCAGAAGACCCCCACGCTCAACCTCATCATCCGGGCCGATGTCCGCGGCTCGATCGAGGCGATCCTCAAGGAGATGCAGAAACTCGAGCATCCCGAGGTCAAGATCCGTGTTCTCCAGGCGACGGTCGGTGGCATCACCGAGGCCGACGTGCAGCTTGCCGACGCTTCCGACGCCGTGATCATCGGCTTCAACGTCGTGCCCGACGAGCGGGCCAGGTCGCTCGCCGAGGAGCGGGGAGTGCAGGTGCGGCGGTACGAGATCATCTACCAGGTGACCGACGACCTGCGGAACGCGCTGGAAGGGATGCTGGTTCCAGAGAAGCGGGAGACCGACCTGGGCCGGGCCGTCGTGCAGCGGACCTACTCCATCAGCAGGCTCGGCGTCATCGCCGGCTGCCGTGTTCTCTCGGGCATCATCGCCCGCAACGGCCGTCTCCGCGTGATCCGCGAGAGCCGCGTGATCGGCGACTACGGCATCGAGTCGCTGAAGCGGGAGAAGGACGACGCCCGTGAGGTGCGCGACGGCCTGGAGTGCGGCATCAAGCTCGCCGGATTCAACGACGTCAAGGAGGG
The DNA here is from genome assembly GCA_046092145.1 of Planctomycetia bacterium. GTDB lineage: Bacteria > Planctomycetota > Planctomycetia > Pirellulales > UBA1268 > CACORA01. The sequence goes on from JBJTDB010000091.1 coordinate 22,001, forward strand.
CGACATCCTCGAATGCTATCGTGTCGAGGAAGTCGCACGCACGCTTTCGTGAGCACACGACGTTCCCTCAAGGCGGCCGAGGCGGTGCGGGAGGTGGTCAGCATGGCCATCCTCACCGAGGTGCGCGATCCGCGCGTGAAGGACGTGACCGTCACCGGCGTGGAGATGGCGCCCGACATGCGATCGGCGGTCGTCAACGTGTCGGTGATGGGAAACGATGCGAAGCAGCAGCTGGCGCTTCGGGGGCTGGCGAGTTCGGCCGGCTTTCTCCAGTCACGCATCGCCGACAGGATCGAAACCCGGTACACACCGCGGCTGACATTCAAACTCGACGGCGGCATCAAACGCTCCATCGAGATCGCCCGAATGCTCGACGAGGTGTTGCCGCCACCCACGGACAGGCAGCCCGTCGAAACCACGCAGGAAGACGCATGACATCGCCGAAGAAACGCCCCGACGCCGGACGTCAACAGCCCAACCGTCAGCAATTGCTCGCCAAGCTCCAAAAGTCGCTCAAGGCGACCTACAAGCCGGTCGCGCCGAACACCACCCGCCCGATCCTCCACCAGGCGCTCTTCGCGTGCTGCCTGGAAAACGCACCGTATGCCGCCGCCGAGAAGGCCTTCGAGACGTTGCTCAAGGGCTACTTCGACTTGAACGAGGTGCGGGTGACGACCGTCGCGGAATTGGCCGAGTCGCTGGCGGGGCTGCCCGACCCGGCCCATGCGGCCCTCTCGCTCCGGCGGGTGCTGCAGGGGGTGTTTGAATCGACCTACGCCTTCTCGCTCGATCATGCCAAGAAGCACTCGCTGTCGCACGGCATCAAGACGCTCGAGAATCTCCACGGGATTCCCCCGTTCGTGGTTGCCCACATCGCCTCGACCACGCTCGGAGGGCACTTCATTCCGCTCGACCGCGGGGCCCTGACGGGGCTCTACCTGTGCGGCATCATCTCCCAGGAGGAGTACGATGCCGGCAAGGTTGCCTGGCTCGATCGGATGATTCCGAAGCGTGGCGGAGTCGAGTGGAGTTCGCTGCTGCACCAGTTCGGTGTCGATTGCATCGCGAACCTGCACGGCACCACCGTTCGAAAGATCGTGCAGGCGGTGAACCCGACCGCCTTGAAGG
>JBJTDB010000092.1:0-13513 GCA_046092145.1 Planctomycetia bacterium
CCGCACAGCTCCATCTTCTCGGCGGTCGATACGATCGGTCTTGGCAACTTCGTGAAGGTCGTCAGCTGGTACGACAACGAGTGGGGCTACTCCAACCGCGTCGCCGACCTGCTGAACTTCCTCGAAGACCGCGGGCTCTGAGGCCGGGCTTCCACGGGCCAGCCCGCGGTAGCTCAGGCACTGCGGGACGCTCGTCACGAACCGCGATGCAATCGGCTCCGCCAGTTCAGGGACGGAGCGGGGTGCGGAGTCTCAAAAGGCCGGATTTCGCCCGTATCAAGGGGGCATTCCTGGAAACTCCGCGCCTCACGCAATTCTCACATGACATTCACATAGGGCTTACCTCGCGGGCCTAGTCTGCTGCCCAACAGGATCGAAGATGGTCTTCGACCTGGTGGACGTGCCCAAGCGAAACCAAAAGGATTTACCATGCGTCATCGTTCGTTCGCGACGCGGGTCGGCTTCACGCTCGTGGAGCTGCTCGTCGTCATCTCGATCATCGGGCTCCTCGTGGCCCTGTTGTTGCCCGCTCTCTCCGCGGCCCGCCAGTCGGCGATCGCTGCAGGGGCGAACACGACCCTCAACGGCTTTGGCCGGTCGTTTTTGATCACCGCCGATCAGGACGTCGCCGAGCGCGGCCAGCTGTCGACGGGTGCCTTCGACCATTTTCGTGACGGTGACGTTCGCCGCTACGGCTGGGTCGCCGACGTGATCAAGAACAAGGTCGTCAACCCTGGCAAGGCTCTCGACGCCTCGAATCCGATGAAGGTCAACGAAAAAGTCGCCGACTACACGGGAGCAGCGGCGACCGGCAGCATCAACAAAACCCGCTGGAAGGGCCAGACCTCCGATGTGAAGTTCGGTGGTACGAACGGTCCTGCGGACGTGACGACAGCGGCCCACAAACAGAAAGTGTGGGACGATGGCCACAACACGAATTTTGCCTCGACGTGGCACTTTAGCCGCGGCGACGTGCTGGGTTCGGGTGGCACGGTCCCTGCCGACATGGACTTCTCCTCGGCTGATCCCAGCAAGTGCCCCCTTGACGGTGACGGCCCGCTCAACGAGGCCAAACTGATGAAGACGACAGTCAGTCGGGACCTCATCGCTTGCCTTGGGAATTCGCGTAACGGCGACGGTGGTGACTCTCAAGTCACTCAGACATACGCCGAAACGATCAACACGTTCGCAGGGCTCACCGGTGCCGATGGCAATCCGCCACTCCTCAAGGCTGGCGACTTCACTGTCGAGTCGTTCACCGACGGCATGGCGGCCGTCCCGGTCGGATCGGTCGCGACGGACATCGGGATCTCCGGTGCGACGGATGAGCCAACCAACCGGCTGCACGAGCTGAACGACATCGTTCCGATCGTTGGTGGCCGCAAGAGCGGCGACGGCAAGTATGTCGGCGGGTCGGCACAGATCCTCTTCGCCGACGGCCACGTCGCGAAGATCAAGGACTCCGCCGGTCTTTCTGACGAAGCTGACGGATTTATCGGTGCATTCAAGGGTGGCACGAACACCTTCGACCTCAATGACAGTGCCTACGCGAAGGAAATTCGCAACAAGATCTGGGTCCGCCAGTTGGGTAACGGGCTCAATTTGGGTGCTGGCGGCGGCTCGGTTGAGTGACAATCGCATACCGGGCGATTCGATTCGTGAGCCGCGGCCGCCTTCGGGCGGCCGCGGTTTTTTTGTTGCTCGCAGATTGTCGATTATCCTTTGGTCATGACAGGTTGCAGCCACGCATGGCATGCGACGGACGATATGCGATGAAGGAGAGGACAAGTCGTGAGCATGGCGGCCATGGCACCTGCTGCTGACGGAATCGGGCGATCGGTTTCTGGACACGAGCCGCCGCCTGGGGAAGCCCCGGAGCGACTGGCCGTGTCTCCACCCCGGCTGAGCCGTTCGCTGCGGCTTCAGATACTCGCCACGCTCATCGGCGGCACCCTCTTGATCTGCTCGCTCGCCGCGAGTTGGATCTGGAAACAACCTTTCTTTTCAGCCCTGCCCGCCGCCCTCGCGGTGGTGTTGCTGGGATCGCCGCTTGTGACCTCGGCCGTGAGGGATCTGCTCGTCGGCAAGGCAGGCATGAACGCCCTCGTGGCGATTGCCGTGATCGGTGCGATGGCCAGCGGGAAGTATCAGGAGGCGGCCGCGGTTGCGTTTTTCATGATCGTCTCGTCGTTGATCGAGCGGCGCACGGCGGCCGGGGCCGAGGCGAGCATCGAGTCGCTCATCCGGCTGGCCCCAACCAAGGCGAGCCGTCTTACCGGCGACGACGAGGAGTTGGTCGAGGCAACGAGCCTTCGTCCAGGCGATATCGTCCGCATCCGACCGGGCGACACGATCCCGGCCGACGGCGTCATCGTTCGCGGAGCCAGTACGGTCAACCAAGCGAGCGTGACCGGGGAATCCCTTCCGGCCGAGAAGGCGAACGGTGATGAGGTCTTCGGCAGCACCATGAACCTCACGGGCCTGATCGACGTGGAGGTGACCAAAGCAGGTGCCGACACGCTTCTCGGTCGCGTCAAGGACTTGATCCTGCAGGCCGAACAGACAAAGACGCCGATCATGCGACTTGTCGATCAATACGCCGCGTGGTACACGCCCACCATACTGATGCTCGTCGGCGTGGTGCTCTTTTTCGCTCTCAAGAGCGAACCCGACACGGCATTTAATCGCGCCATCGCGATGCTCGTGATTGCCTGCCCCAGCGCGCTCATCCTGGCCACTCCGACGGCGATGGTGGCATCGCTTTCTGCCGCTGCGCGGCTGGGAGTGCTCGTCAAAAGCGTCGCCACCCTCGAAGCGGCCCGAAACCTCACCGCGATCGTCTTCGACAAGACGGGCACCGTGACAAGTGGCGTGCTGACCGTCACGCGGCTGTCGCCCTCCGCAGGGGTCGAGCCAGGTGAACTGCTGCGGCTGGCCGCGTCAGCCGAGCAGAACAGCCGTCATCCCGTGGCGAAGGCGGTGACGGAAATGGCACGACGGGCCCGCGTTCGGCTCTCGGAACCGACCACGTTTGAGGAGGTGGCCGGCCGCGGCGTGATCGCGACGTTCGATGGGGGCGATACGGTGCTCGTCGGCCGAGCCTCGTGGCTCGCCGATGCCGCGAACGGGCCGAACGACATCGACATCGCGGCCCTCGACGCGATCCAATCATCGACCGAGGCCGATGGGCTCTCCGTGCTTCATGTCGTCTTCAAGGGCCGGCACATCGGCTGGATCGGTCTCGAAGACAACGCGCGGCCGGAGGCGGCAGGGGCGGTCGATCGGCTCAAGGGCATGGGGATCTCACGGCTGGTGCTGCTGACGGGAGACCGGACGAGCGTGGCGAGGCGTGTGGCCGGACAGATGCACTTCGACGACTTCAAGGCTGAGGTGTTGCCCCATGAAAAACTGGAGATGGTCGATGCGCTCAAGGCGGTCGGCCACCGCGTGGCCGTGATCGGCGACGGTGTCAACGACGCCCCGGCACTTGCCGCGGGCGATGTCTCGATCGCCATGGGGGCCGCGGGCAGCGACGTCGCGATCAACTCGGCGAGCATCGCGCTGCTGAACAGCAACCTCGACCGAATCCCGTTTTTGGTCGATCTCTCCAGGAAGACGATCGCGGTCATCCGGCAAAACATGGTGATCGGCGGGCTCTTCATTCTCGCCTTCGTGACGCTCGCCGGGGCGGGATACGTGTCGCCCGTGATGGCGGCGCTGCTGCATGTGGTGAGCGGACTGGCAGTGGTATTCAACTCGGCGCGGCTCGTCCGATGCGGCGAGGAGATTGAACAGGCGGAGGCGGCCGCTCGATCGCGGTGAGGACGAATCCGGGCCCGCTACCCGACATCCCGCTGCTGGAACAGGATCACCGCGATGCACATCGCCGCTCCCACGAGGAAACTCGCGTAGAGCGTGACCGTTCCGAGGTATCCCAGGGTGATCGTGCTGCCTTGCGTGAGGGCGTCGGCCGGCCAGAAGAATTGCATGTTGGGCACCACCGCTGTCAGCGGCCGCAGCCAGGCCCGCCCAGCGAGCGCGTTCGAAAGAAAATAGTCGCCCACCAAGCCGACGAGGAAAAATCCCAGGCAGACCAGAAGCGTCGCGATCTGCCCCAGACGCGTCGAGGCGGCGATGGCGATCGCCGTGAGGACGACGATCGCCTCGAAGACAAGCGCAAGTCCGATCGTCAGTTGGGGATCGAAATCGGTCATTGGGCTTTGCAGCCGCCATGTGCGGCTGATGCATGAGATCAGACCCCACGCGAGTGTCACCGTCGCTCCACCGACGATCGCGAAGGTCGCGGGAAACGACCAGCGGTAGAGATAGTTTGCCAGCCCCGAGATGACGAACGTCAGCAGGAGAGCCATCAGCCCGAACGTGATGACCGGGGGATCGAAGATGTCCTCGGCCCTCACGCTCGACTGCACCCGGTGCCGTACTGTCAACAGAAACACCACGCTCAACAGCCAGTAGGCAACCGCGATCGCACACGAGACGCCGACAAACTTGCCCAGCACGACGAGTGGACGTGCGACCGGTTTGCTGACGACCGTGAGCACCGTCTTGTTCTCGATTTCCTTCGCCAGCACTCCCGTGGCGGTGAAGGCCGCCATCAGAAGTCCCGTGACGAAGAGCGTGCTCAACCCGAGGTCGACGAGCAGTTTGTTGTCGTCCTCGAGTGTGTATCCCGCCACGTTGACGTTCAGGAGCAGTGCCAGCAGCCCCACGCAGATGAGCACGGCATGCACCGGTTGCCGGATCGATTCAAGGAAGGCGTTGCGGGCAAGTGCGAGAAACGTCATGGGTGTCGGCTAAACCGGTCCTGAAACCCAGTTGTACGCCACGGAGTATGAGATTCGTGTGAGTGGCACTGCGGGCCGGGGAATGGGAAACTAAAATTCTGCTGGTCGTCCGAAAGCCAAGTTGTATCAGGTCGATTCGTGCCCTTCGCCACATCGGAACAAAGTCGCATCACGGCGGTCAACGACGCGCTCGTGTTTCGCCGTGCCCGAACGGCGGCGGTGTCCGGGCTTGTGATCCAAGTGGGCCTCGTGGCAGCCACCGGCCTTGTCGCGCTGTGGGCCGATTCGCAGGCGATCTACGCCGCGGCATGGCACATGGCTGGCGGGCTGGCGATCTGGATCGTGCTGGCGCTCATCTACCAGCAACACGAGAGCGAGCGATCGCAACGGCTGGCAGCCGAGAAGCTCTCCGACACCACGAAAGCCGCGGCCATCTTCGGCAACCTCAGTGATGATCTCGATGCCGCCACGGCGCGACTCGAGCGGCTCTATCGCCTCGGCCTTCCGATCGTGAGCGGGATCGTCGCGGTCTACCTGCTCGTGGCCGGTTGTGCCCTGATATGGTTCCGCTTCAAGGGGGCGTTCGCGGACGGCGGCGACGCCCATCGCGGTCTCTCCGACGGATGCGATCCCGTCGGCCTCATGTTCGTTACGGCGGCGATCGCCTTCACGGCATTCGTGAGCGCGCGGTGGATCAGTGGCTATGCCCGACAAAAAGCCTGGCAATTGCTCCGAGGTGGCGCGAGCTACCTCATGAGCTGCTTCGTCGTCGCCTTGCTTCTCTTCGCAGGAGCGGCGTCGGTGGCGATTGCGCATGACCAGCGGATCTTCGGCTGGCTCGCGAGTGTGATTCCCGGGGTCATGATCCTGGTGGGTATCGAAATCCTGCTCACGTCGCTTCTGGAAGCGTATCGCCCTCGTGTTCCCGGTGAAATTCCCCGGCCGGCGTTCGATAGCCGTGTGCTTGGGCTGCTTACATCTCCCGATTCGCTGGGGAGAGTGCTGGCCGAGACGATCAGCTACCAATTCGGTGTCGAGGTGTCGCGAAGTTGGGTGTATCAGCTCCTCGGAAGCGCCGTCACTCCGTTGACGATCCTCGGCATCGGGTTCCTGCTGGCCTTGAGCTGCATCACGATCGTCGCCCCCGACGAACGCGGAATCACTCTGCGGTTCGGCCAGATGGTCGGCGAGCCTCTGCCCCCCGGCATCCATGTAAAGTGGCCGTGGCCCGTCGAAACCACCGAGATGCACCCAGTCGGCCAGGTGCAACAAGTCCTCGTCTCCAGCGACCTCACCGGCAGATCCCGCAACGCGGAAGCGATCCTTTGGACCAACGACAGCGACAAAGACTCGATGCTTGGTCAGGAAAATTTTCTGGCGGCCCCCGGCCGATCCGGGGATGGCACCGAGACGGCCGGAGTGTCGCTCGTTTCGGCCGATGTGATCGTGCAGTATTCCGTCGGTGAGCTGAGGGAGTTTGTTCTCGGTTCGATCGACCATCGCCGGACCCTCGCGCTCGTGTCGCAGCGAGAGGTCTCGGAATATTTCGCATCGCATGACATCGACGAACTCTTGGGCCGCGGCCGCATCGAGGCCGGGGGGCAATTACGGCGGTCGATTCAGGATCGGCTCGACGCCATGCAGGTCGGTATTCATATCGTCGGAGTCGCGGTCACCGCGATGCACCCCCCCATCGGCAAGGTCTCGCGAGCCTTCCACTACCAGATCGGTGCGGTGCAGGCGAAGGAGACGGCGATCCAACTCGCCCGCAAGGACGCCGTCGAGAAACTGGCCAAGGCTGCCGGCTCGGTCGAGCTGAGCATGCGGATCGATGCGGCCATCCGGCAGCTCGACGCCCTCCGCTCGACGGCCGACAAGGAGGAGGCCACGGCCGTGGAGCGGGAGATCGACCGACTGCTCTCGACCGCGCGAGGCGAGGCGGCGGAACTCGTGCATCAGGCCAGAGCCTACCGATGGGGCAGGGCCGTTGGCGAGCGGGCGAGTAGCGAGCGGTTTGGCGGGGAATTGCTCGCCTACCAGGCGTCTCCCGTCTACTACCGAACGCGTCGGTTCCTCGAGGTGCTCGCCGACGGTCTCGCTGGGCGACGCAAGTTCGTGATCGCCGGTGACCCGGGCGACGCCCCCGTTTTCCGGATGGACTTCAGCGACCCTACCTCCGCGATCGACACGCTCCTTGCCGAATAGCCGCCCCTCCAGGAACCCGAAGCCGTGAAGAATTCGTTCGTCATCCTCGTGGGCGCGATCCTCGTCGCCCTGCTCCTGTCGCACATGTTCTTCTATCAGGTGCGCTATGACCAGGTTGCGGTCCGGACGACGTTCGACCGGGCCGACGAGGGGAGCATCCAGGAGACGCCGGGTCTCAAGTGGCGGTGGCCATGGCCGATCAACAAGGTCGCGCTCTACTCGAAAAGATTGCAGGTGCTTGAAGACAAGATCGAGGAGTTGCAGACCGCGGACGGCAAGAGCGTGATCGTGCGGACCTATCTCACATGGCGGATCGCGGATCCGCTCGATTTCTATGTCACGCTCAAGGAGCCGGCCGAAGCCAACCGCCAGCTCTCTTCACGGCTGCGCGAAATCCGGGGGTTGATCAGCGAGTACCAGTTCGACGAACTCGTCAACGTCGATCGGGACAGGCTCAAGCTCGGGGATATCGAGCGTCGTGCGACGGAGGCGCTCGGGTCCGCGTTGCGGCAGGCCGGCTATGGCATCGAGGTGGAGAGCGTCGGGATCCACAAGATCATCCTGCCTGAGTCGACCACCCAAAAGGTGTTCGAGACGATGATCGCCGCCCGGGAGCGGCTCGCCGAAAACGCCCTGCAGGAGGGGCAGGCCCAGGCTTCCGCGATTCGGAGCGAGGCGATCAGCGCCCGCGAGCGGATTCTCGCGTTCGCCGAGCGGAAGGCCCAGGCGATCCGCTCGCAGGGCGACCGTGAAGCGGCGGTGCAGTACGAGAGCTTCGCCAAGAACGAGGAGTTTGCGATCTTCCTCCGCAAGATCGAGGCGCTCCGGAAGATGCTTGACCACAACACGACGTTCGTGCTCTCCGCGGATAGCCTCGGCATTCTTGACTGGTTCAACAAGGATCCTGCCGCGGGGAACACGTCGACAAAACGGTCGGCGAACTGATTCAGGGCAACTCCCATGCCGGACATCCCTTCCAACAACGCCTTTTCTGAGGCGCCCCCGGTACTCGACCCGGCCCAGCAGTCCCTGGCCGAGGCGTTGCGGGTGAGCTTCACGATCCTGAAGATCGCGATGGTGGGCCTGCTGATCGCGTATGCCTTCAGCGGCACGTTCTCGGTCGGTTCCAACGAGGTCGCCCTGAGGTTGCGGTTCGGCGACTACGTGGGTGACCCGGGAAGCCGTGTGCTGGAGCGGGGCACGTATCTGGCAGCTCCCTTCCCGATCGAACAGATCGTGAAGGTCGATACCCGCCCCGTCACGCTTTCGCTCGACAAGGAATTCTGGTTCGAGACGACCGATCGCGAGAGCGGCATGACCCGCACCCAGTTGCAGGGGCGGAAGGCCATGCCGCTTCACCCGCTCCGCGATGGATCGCTCATCACGGGCGATTCGAGCATCGTTCACGCCAAGTGGACGATCACCTGGCGTGTGGGCGACCCGGTCGCCTATCTCACGAACGTGGGGTCGCGGGAGGTTGCCGAAAAGATCGTCCGCCTCGTCGCCCAGCAAGGAATCGTGCAATCGGTAGCCCAGTTGGCAGCCGATGACATGCTTCGCGGCATCGTTAACCGGGAGCTCGCCGTCGGGCTCATGCAACAACGGCTCGACGAGATGCGGACCGGCCTCACGATCGATCAATTGGCGCTCGACAAGGTGTCGGCGCCGATGCGGGTCGCCGGGAGCTTTGATGCCGTCACCAGCGCTGAAAGCGACCGCGCCGGCAGGATCGTCGGCGCCCAGCAAGAAAGAGCGAAGGTTCTCGGCGAGACCGCCGGGGAGGCCAGCGGACCGATCCTGGAACTTGTCATGGCCTATGAGCAGGCGGTGGAACGCGGAGATCGGGAGTCGGCCGAGCGGGCCCAGGATTCACTCGACGCAGCACTCTCCGACCTGCGAGTCGGCGCTGTCGTGATCGGTGGTGACGTGGCGCGTGTCATCAACGCCGCAAAGACCTATCGAACCCAGATTGTCGAGCAAGTCGCCTCCGAAGCCCAGGCGTTCCGGCAACTACTCCCGCAGTACGAGCGCAACCCCCGCCTCGTTCTCGCCAAACTCTGGGAGGATGCCCGGGAAAGCATCCTGACCGGCGATGTGGAGACCTTTTACACGGTTCCCGGGCAGCTGGAACTCCAGCTCAACCGCGATCCGGAACTCCAAAAGACACGGCAGAAGGAGCAGCTCAAGTCTCGGAAACGTGCCCAGCAAGAGGCGGAGCGCAACCGCTGACGCACTCCGGGCAGAGAGGAGGATGGATGGTGGCCAAGGGAGGAGCCGACGTCGGAATCGACATCGCATGTGCCGGCGTCACGAAGGTGTTTCGGGATTTCTGGATGCGGCCTCGCGTCCGGGCCGTTGAAAACATCGACCTGGAAGTGCGTCGCGGTCAGATCTACGGGCTGCTCGGCCCGAATGGGTCCGGAAAGAGCACGACCATCAAGATGCTGCTCGGGCTTCTGCAGCCGACATCCGGCCGCATTGCCGTGCTCGGAAAGCGACCGAAGGACGTTCAGATCAAGAAGGAGATCGGCTACCTGCCCGAGGAATCATATCTCTACCGATTCTTGAGCGGCCGGGAGACGCTCGACTACTACGGCAGGCTTTTCCGGCTGGAACGGCGTGCGAGGCAGGAACGGATCGACATGCTGCTCGACATGGTGGGGCTCGAGGCGGTGCAGCACCGGCCGGTCGGTGAGTACTCGAAGGGAATGCAGCGCAGGATCGGGCTCGCCCAAAGCCTCATCAACGATCCGCAACTCCTGATTCTTGACGAGCCGACCAGCGGCATGGACCCGGTCGGGGCGCGTCAAATCAAGGATCTGATCGCCACGCTCGCCGCCCGCGGAAAAACGGTGCTGCTTTGCTCGCATTTGCTCTCCGACGTCGAGGACCTCTGCGACCGCGTGGCCATCATGTACGGTGGCAGGGTACGGGCTGAGGGCACCTGTGATGAACTCCTCGAACAGGAACACGCCACACTCCTGGAAACCTCGGAACTGCCGGACACGGTCGTGGAGGAGGTCCGGAACGTCCTGCAGCGACATGACCTCTCGGTCACGAGCGTGCGGCGGCCGCGGCGGAAGCTCGAAAGCCTTTTTCTGGAGATCGTCGAACAGGCGAGGGCCGAGGGGGTGCAGACCTCCGGTGCCCGCAGCGGCGGAGCCGTCGCGGAGTTTCTCGCGCAGCCGGAGGAATCGCCCCCCTCGCCATCCGGCCAACTGGACGCCACGCCGTCGGTCGACACGAACCTGCTCGACAGCCTCATAAAGCGATGACGTGATGACGACCGACATGCTGCCACCATGGCTCAACCCCACAGCATCGGCGCCGCCGTCGGCTCCGACCGTTGCAGGGGACGGCCTCCCACGTTGGTTCGATGACGCCGCCTCCCCCGGGCGACGATGGAGGCGGTTTGTTCGGCTGACCCGCCCCGCCGCCTTGGTGATCATGGCCGCACTGGCCGCAGGCCTCTGGCTGGCGGGCTGGAGGGCCACGGCCATCACCGTTGCCGGCGTCGTCACGCTGGCACTCGGATTTCTTGTCGGCGTGTCTCTGCTGCGCAGGATCCTCTCGGGAAGCCATCCGGTGATCGGCGTGGCGCGGGCGATCGTCGAAGAGGCGATCGGCACGCGGCTCTCGATCGTCCTCGTCCTCCTCGTATTGGTTTCGCTTCCCGTCCTGCCCTTGCTTCTCGACCCGTCGGAGCGGCTTGCCTACCGCACCCAGTTTTTTCTGACGTGGGCACTGTCGGTCGGCAGCGTGCTGCTGTCCGTGATCACGATCGCACTGGGATGCAGCAGCGTGAGCGGCGACATCGAAAGCAGGCGGATTCACATGACATTGTCGAAGCCGCTGCGACGATGGGAATACCTCCTCGGAAAATGGCTCGGCGTGGTGCTCCTCGATCTCGTGCTCGTTGGGCTCGTCGGCATCGGCGTCTATGCCTTCGCCCTGGTGTTGGCCCGATCGCCTGCCGCGGATGGCGAGGACCGGATCGCCGTCGACGAGCAGGTGCTGACAGCACGGGCGTCAGCCCGGCCCGTGCATCCCAGTGGCGAGGAGTTTGAACGATCGGTTGCCGCCACGATCGAGGAGATCCGGAAGGAAGATCCGACGACGTTCGACAAAAATCCGGTTGGGGCACGCAAGCGAATTCTCTCCCAGCGGGTCCATGAGTGGCATACCGTCACGGCGGACGTCATGTCGAGCTTTGTATTCACGGGCCTCGACGCACGGAAGATCCGGGCGCCCGTCATCCAGTTGCGGCTAGAGCCGTTCGCCGACAACTCGACGATCGCCAGGGCCGATGTTCGCTTTGCGCTATGGCTCAACGAACGACCGTTTCCGACCCGCAACGGCACGCACGAGGAGTACACGCTCTCCACAGGCATGGTGCATACGATCGACCTGCCGACCAGTGTCGTCGCCGACGACGGCACACTTCGGGTGACGATCGCAAACCGTAATCTGATCATGCCAGGAGAGGAGCGGCCGACCAGCATCTCGTTCGCGCCGGGAGAAGGCCTGGAGGTGCTCTACCGGGTCGGTGGTTTCGGCTCAAATTTTCTCCGTGGACTTTTCGTCCTCTGGGCAAAGTTGGCGATACTGGCGGCGGCGGCCATCGCGGCAGCAGCCTGGCTCGGTTTTCCCACGGCTCTGCTCACCGGGGTGATGGTGTATGTCACGGCCGCATCCAGCGCCTTCTTTGCCGACGCCATCGACATCTACACGGGCTTCGACCGCAAGGACGACACGTTGGTCGCCATGCTTCGGCTCCGGCTGTCGATGCTGATCGAGCGAATCTACAAATGGGAATGGTGGGAGGCCATCAAGACGATCGGCTCATACGCGGCCGATGGTTTTCTGTCGCTGGTGCCGTCATTCGGAGACTACGATTCCATCAGGCAGGTAGCGACGGGGAGGGTGGTGCCGCTGACCGAGGTGGCCATGGGAGTGGCGGTCCTTGGCATGGTCTATCCGCTCGTGCTGCTGGCCCTCGGCTGGATGTTCCTGGAACGCCGCGATCTTGTGAGTTCCTCGTCATGAACGACCGCTCGACCATCCTCGTCACCGCGATGCTCTTGTGCATCTGCATGGCCGGCTCGGCGACGGTTGCCGGAATCGTGCAGAAGCAGCGGAACGACCTCGACCTTGTCGTGAAGATGGGGGGCGTCGCGGGAATGCCCCCGCATGTGGCCGTCGTCACGGCGGCCCTCGGGACATTCCGCGGCCTCGCGGTCGATATCCTCTGGGCCCGAGCCGACCATCTTCAGTCCGAGGGAGAGTTTTACGAGGCCCAGACCCTTGCGCAGTGGATCACCACGCTCCAACCGCGGTTCCAAAAGGTGTGGGGATTCCAGGCCTGGAACCTCGCGTGGAACATCACGGCGGCAACCCAGGTCCCGGCGGAACGATGGGCGTGGGTGAGCCGAGGGATCGAACTGCTCAGGTCGCGTGGAATTCCGCTCAATCCGCAGGCAGCGAACCTCTACTTCGATCTGGCCTGGATCTTCCAAAACAAAATCGGTCGCGTGGGTGACAAAGAACACTGGTATTACAAAGCGCGGCTCGCCGCAGAAATGCAGGAGGTCATCGGCAAGATGGTGGCCGGCCGCACGACTGCCGAGGTCATCGAACGGTTCCGCATCATCAGCGACGCGCCGGCAACCCTCGCGGAACTCGAGAATCGCACACCTGGAATCAAACGCGCGCTGGCAGTCTTGGCGGAGCATGGCGCCAAGCCTGGCGAGGACTTCCTGCGAATGCTCGGCCGGGTGATGATGCGGTTGTCATCACTCGATGCGCAGGTGCTCGGTGACGTGCCATTTCCAGAGGGAACCAATCGCGAATTGATCGAGGTGATGCGGTCCGACCGCGAATTGTCCGCGATGGTCTTCGACACTCTTGTGCCCCACCTTCAGCGGCGGGTTCTCGTCGATCGCTACCACATGGATCCCACGACGATGGTGGAGGTGATGCAACGTTATGGTCCTCTCGACTGGCGGCATCCCGACGCACACGGTATCTACTGGTCGGAACGTGGCGTCGCCGTAGCTGGCGATCTCGAGCGCCGAGACGACGTCAACGAACTCATGCTCGTTCGGGGCCGGCTTTTGATGCTCCTGAACCTGATGCGATCCGGCCGTGTCGAGTTCGACCCGGTCACCACTCGCGTCGATCTGCTTCCGGATCCGAGGTTTGCACGCACCTTCGAGCAAGCCATTCAGGTGGCATTTGATCTGATCGCTTCTGACAGGGGCGTGTCTGCCGCCGATTTCGGAACCGCTGAAGAAGCCGATCTGTTCGCGACCTACGAGAAATTCCTCGATCTGGCGACGGTGCTGGCCTATCTCTACGGAGACGAATCCGAAGCCGATCGCTACTTCACGAAACTCAAGGATCTCGCGACGCGACAAGGCTACGGCGACGAACCCGCTTTCTCGGACACGGTGGAAAATTTCGTGGCCATTCGATTCGCCGGCATGGCAAACGTGAATTTGAAT
>JBJTDB010000093.1:0-13622 GCA_046092145.1 Planctomycetia bacterium
CGAGATGGCCTGGAAACTGTCTCCCCGCTCGACGCCCACCGCCGCGATCATGAGCGGCCATCCGGCGACCACGCCGATCGCGAGGATCGCGAGGACCACGGCTCCCGCAAGGACCAGCGGCCAGATCGCACCGGCGATGGCAAGGCCGACGTCGGTCCGCATGGCGAGGCCAAGGAGCGCTCCCGGGCTCGCCAGGGCCAGGATTCCGATGAGCACGAAGGCGACGGCATTGAAGGCGGCCGGCCAGTGCTGTCCACCGTAGCGAATCCCACCGACGAGGCCGGCCGGCTCCTCACCGACCAGTTTGAGCGCCACATGCCGCGAGATCGCCGTGCCGAAGATCGACCAGACGAGCACGAACCAGCCCAGACGTGCGAGGGCCCCTCCCGCATCGGCGAGCGACGCCGATGGGCTGAAGGGAATCGAGACCATCCGCAGCACACGCGCGACGGTCTGCGGAGTCCAATCGACGGCGGAGCGGAACGAGGGCAGGGCCTGCTGGCTTGGCAGCGTTTCGATGGTCGGCCCCGCGACGACGGCGGCCGGGGCTCCCGCCAGCCCGAGGCCGTCGGCCACCGACCAGCCGGCCCACGTGGCGAGGGCGCCCATCGCCGCAAGCAGGATCACCGTCGGCGAGAACGACGCACCCGCTGCGCGAAACAAGAGCCACCACGGGAGCGCCTCGCTCCACTGGATCTCGTGCACGATCCGACCCGACGACTGTTCGCTCTCGGCTGCCATGAGGCCCTCGGCTGAAAAAGGGGGATTACCGCGGCGAAGAGTATATGCCCGAAGGCCGGATCCAGGGCAAGCACGGGGGCGTCACTCGTCCGGCTCGTCACCCTCATCCGGCTTCTTGACGTCCGGGACCGAGTAGGCCTCGTCGAGCCAACGGCCGAGATCGATCAGCCGGCAGCGGTCGCTGCAAAACGGCACGGTTGGCGTCGTGTCCAGATTTACCGACGCGTCGCAGACGGGGCACTTGGGCATGGCATGGCCGACCGGCAGACCGGTCACTCGGACTTTTTCTCGGAGCCTTTCTTGCCGCCATCGCCCCCGTCGGGCTTTTTGCCCGAGTCGGAGGCGGCGGCCTTCTTGTAGGACTCGCTGCGGTAGTCGGTCTTGTAGAAGCCCGACCCCTTGAACATGATCGCGCCGCCCGCGCCGATGAGCCGTCGCAGCTTCTTCTTGCCGCACTCGGGGCATGTCTTCTTCACGGCATCGGTCATCGACTGAAACAGTTCGAACGCGTGGCCGCAGCCATCGCAGACATAATCATACGTGGGCATGGTGTCGGTTTCCCTTTCTGAAACTCACGAATTCACGGCTCCCTCGCCACGATCACCTGGGCCGGCCGAACGACACGATCGTGGAGTCGATAGCCACGGCTGGCGGTCCCGACGATCGTGCCCGGCGCGGCGGCCGACGTCGGCTGTTGCAGGATGGCATCGTGGATCGTGGGGTCGAACAGGGCGCCGTCGGTGGGGATCGCGCTGCACCCGTGGGATTCGAGAACCTTCTCGATCTGCTGGGCCGTCATGCGAAACCCGGCACGCAGGCTTTCGACGTCGGCGGTGTTCTCGCTCGCATCGATCGCCCGCACCACGTTGTCGAGGACCGGAAGGAGGTCGCGGAGCAGATCGATCTCCCGATACCGCTGGGCATCCTCGTATTCCCGGCGCGACCGCTTCCGGAAATTCTCGAGCTCGGCCTGCGTCCTCAGGAGGCGATCGCGTGCTTCGGCCAATTCGTCCTCCACCGATGCCGATGCGGCGGTGGTTCGATCCTCGGCCGATTCCACGGGCTCGTCGTCGTGCTGTGGTTCGTCGTTCATGTGGCCTCCTTTTCCTCGGTCTGGCCGCCCCCCTGAAAATACTCCGACAATCGACTGAAGAAACTGGAGCGGTGGGGGCTTACCGCCGCCTGCTCTTCGACCGCGAGGTCACGAAGCAGTTGTTCCTGCCGGGCGGAGAGTGTCTTGGGCACCTCGACATCGACATGCACATGCAGGTCGCCGATGCCTCGGCCACGGATCTCCGGCATGCCGAGGCCGCGCACCCGCATCACGTCGCCCGGCTGCGTACCGCGCTTGATCTCCAGTGGCTTGGGGCCGTCGAGGGTCGGTATGTCGATCGTGGCGCCGAGAGCCGCCTGGCAGAAGGTGACCGGAACATGGCAGTGCAGATCGCGCCCCTCGCGCACGAGGAACGGATGCTGCTCGATCTCGATGGCGCAGTAACAATCGCCCGGCGGGCCACCGTTGCCCCCGGGCTCACCCTCGCCGGCGAGCCGGACCCGAACGTCGTTGTCGACGCCGGCCGGGATCGTGACCCGTCGCTCGATCCGCTCCTCCATCAGTCCGACGCCGCTGCAGGATGGGCACTTGTCGCGGATCACGCTCCCCGCGCCCCGGCACGCGGGGCACGTCGTCTGAAGACGAAAGACGCCGGCCGACTGGATCACCTGGCCGTGGCCCCCGCAGTAGTCGCAGGATTGCGGCTGCGTTCCCTTCCTCGCGCCGCTGCCGTCGCATTCCGAGCAGGCCTCGTGGCGGGTGAAGGAGACGGTGCGGGTCGTGCCTCGGGCCGCCTCGACGAGCGAGAGCTTCACGACGCAGGAGACGTCGCGGCCCTTGCGGGCCCGATTGCCTCGGCGACGGCCGCCGAAGGCCTCGCCAAACACACCGCCGCCGAAGAGGTCGCCAAAGGCCTCGAAGATGTCGGAGATGTCGTTGAACTCGTGCCGTCCGCCCCCCTGCACGCCGGCATGGCCGTAGCGGTCGTAGCGAGCCCGCATCTGCTCGTCGGAGAGCACCTCGAAGGCCCGAGCCGCCTCCTTGAATTTGGTGGCGGCCTCTTCGTTCCCCGGGTTTTTGTCGGGGTGGAATTGAATGGCCAGTTTGCGGTACGCGGCCGTGATCTCCGCAGACGTCGCCGTCCGCTCGACCCCGAGCACTTCGTAATAGCACCGCTGATCAATCATGCTCATCGCCCACCATCGCGTGAGGCCCTCGCATACGAGATGGCTGGCGGGCCGGAAGCCCGACCACTCCGTCGTCTCCGACCAGGATCGAAGACGACCCCACGCGGGCGAAGGCCACGATGGCTTCGCACGCGTGAAGGGAGCTACCTCACCGTGCCTTCAGCCTTGGGCTTCTTGGCCGCTTCTTTTTCGAGATTCGTGACGAGCGCCTCGGTCGTGAGCATGAGCCCGGCGATGCTCGCCGCGTTGGTCAGGGCCACGCGGACGACCTTGACCGGATCGATGATGCCCGCCTTCAGCATGTCGACATACTCGCCCTTGTTGGCGTCGTAGCCGATGGTGAGGTCCTTTCCGGCGACCTCGTCGGCCACCACGGCTCCGTCGAGCCCGCCGTTGTCGGCGATCTGACGGATCGGAGCCTCGAGGGCGTGGAGGACGATATCGACGCCGATCTTCTCGTCGCCCTTGGCCTGCGACCGCGACTTCTCGACGGCCTCCTTGCACCGGACGAGCGCCACGCCGCCGCCTGGGACGATGCCTTCCTCGACCGCCGCGCGGGTGGCATGAAGGGCATCCTCGACCCGGGCCTTCTTCTGCTTCATCTCGGCCTCGGTGCCGGCACCGACGGAGACGATCGCAACGCCGCCGGTCAGCTTCGCCAGCCGCTCCTGCAGTTTCTCGCGGTCGTATTCACTCTCGGTGCCCTCGATCTGGTTCCGGATCTGTTGGACCCGCGCCTGCACGTCGGACTGCTTGCCGGCCCCTTGCACGATCGTGGTTTCGTTCTTGTCCACCGTGATCGTCTTGGCCTTGCCGAGGTGGGAGAGATCGAGGCTCTCGAGCTTGAGGCCGAGATCCTCACTGATGAGCGTGCCGCCCGTGAGGGTCGCGATGTCGCCGAGCATCGCCTTGCGACGGTCGCCGAAGCCGGGAGCCTTGGCCGCACAGACGTTGAGGATGCCCCGCAGCTTGTTCACGACGAGCGCCGCCAGCGCGTCGCCATCGACATCCTCGGCGATGATCAGGAGCGGCTTCCCCGACTGCGCCACCTTTTCCAGGAGCGGCAGCAGGTCGCGGAGGCTCGAAATCTTCTTCTCGTGGATCAGGATCAGGGCATCCTGCAGTTCGCAGACCATCTCGGCCGTCTTGTTGATACAGTAGGGCGACACGAAGCCCTTGTCGAACTGCATGCCATCGACGAAGCGGACGGTCGTCTCGGTCGTCTTGCCCTCCTCGACGGTGATCACGCCGTCCTTGCCCACCTTCTCGAGCGCCTCGGCGAGCAGGTCGCCGATGGCCCGGTCGTTGTTGGCGCTGATCGCGCCGACCTGGGCGATCTCCGCGGGCCGCTCCACCCGCTTGGCGATCTCCATGAGCCGGCCCACGGCGGCCGCCACGCCCTTTTCGATCCCGCGCCGCACCGCGGTGGGATTGCTGCCGGCCGCGACGTTCCTCGTGCCCTCACGGAAGATGGCGCGGGCCAGCACCGTCGCCGTCGTCGTGCCATCGCCCGCCAGATCCGACGTCTTCGACGCGACTTCGTTGACGAGCTTCGCGCCCATGTTTTCAAAGGCGTCTTCGAGGTCCACTTCCTTGCTCACCGTCACGCCGTCCTTGGTGACCGTCGGGCCGCCAAACGACTTGTCGATGATGACGTTGCGGCCGGTCGGCCCCATCGTCACGGCGACGGCACCGGCGAGCTTCTCGACGCCCTTGAGCAGCTTGGTGCGGGCGTTGTCGTCGAACATCAGTTGCTTGGGCACGACTTGAATCTCCTCGAAAGACGCGTGGATGGGGGTTGGTTGAAAACGTGACGCGGGCGATCAGGACAAGACCTTGGCGAGGATGTCGCTCTCGCGAAGAATCTTGACCTCGTGGCCATCGACCTCGATGTCGCTGCCCGAATACTTGCCATAGATCACTTCGTCACCGACAGACACCGAGAGCGTGGCCCGCTGGCCGTTCTCGAGCATCTTGCCCGGGCCGAGCGCCACGACATGGCCCCGCTGCGGCTTCTCCTTGGCGGTGTCGGGCAGCACGATGCCGCCGGCCGTCCGCTCTTCGGCCTCCACGGGCTCCACCACCACACGGTCGTCGAGGGGACGAATCTTCAGGTTCTTTGCCATCGCTGATGGTCTCCAAAAGGGTTGAAAGGTTTGAGGTTGAATCGAGGTACGAACGCCATGCACCGAACGGTCACATCATGCCGGGCATGCCGCCCATGCCACCCATGCCACCGCCCATTCCGCCCATGCCACCACCCATGCCGTGGTGGTCATGACCGTCGCCGCCGGCCTCCTCCTCGTCCTTGGGAATCTCGGTGATGAGGGAGTCGGTCGTCAGCAGCAGCGCGGCCACACTGGCGGCATTCTGCAGGGCCGTCCGCACGACCTTCGCCGGATCGATCACACCGGCCGCCACGAGGTCGCAGTATTCGCCCTTATCGGCGTCGTAGCCGTCGTTGCGGCCCTTCATCTGCCGCACGCGATTGACGACCACGGACCCATCGAGCCCGGCGTTGTTGGCGATCGCCTCGAGCGGATAGCGGAGGGCGTTCTTCACGATCGACGCACCGAGCTTCTCGTCGCCGACGAGATCGAGCTTCTCGATCGACTTCTCGCTGCGGAGCAGGGCGACGCCGCCTCCCGGAACGATCCCTTCGGCCAGCGCCGCCTGGGTCGCGCTCTTGGCGTCTTCGATGAGCGCCTTCCGCTCCTTCATCTCGGTTTCCGTCGCCGCGCCGACGTTGATCTGGGCCACGCCACCGGCGATCTTCGCGAGCCGCTCCTGGAGCTTCTCGCGGTCGTAGTCGCTGGTCGTCTTCTCGATCTCGTCGCGAATCTGCCTGGCCCGGCCGTCGATCGCGTCTTTCGATCCGGCGCCGCTGACGATCGTGGTGTTTTCGGCCTCCACGATCACCTTCTTGGCCCGGCCGAGGTCGGAGAGCTTCACGGAGTCGAGCGCGATGCCGAGATCCTTGAAGATCGCCTGGCCGCCGGTCAGCACGGCGAGGTCGCCCATGATCGCCTTGCGACGGTCGCCGTAGCCGGGGGCCTTCACGGCCACGGAGTGGACGATTCCGCGAAGCTTGTTGACCACCAGCGTGGCGAGCGCCTCACCCTCGACATCCTCGGCGATGACGACGAGCGGCTTGCCCGACTTGCTCACCGCCTCGAGCAGGGGGACGAGATTCTTCGCGCTGGAGATCTTCTCCTCGAAGATGAGGATGTAGGGATTTTCCAGTTCGCAGGTCTGGCTTTCGGCGTCGGTGACGAAGTGGGGCGAGAGGAAGCCGCGGTCGAACTGCATGCCCTCGACGACATCGACGGTCGTCTCCGACTGCTTTCCCTCCTCGACGGTGATCACGCCATCCTTGCCAACCTTGAGGAATGCCTCGGAGAGCACGTTGCCGATCGTGGTGTCGTTGTTGCCGGCGATCGTCGCGATCTGCATCAGCTCTTTCTTGTTCTTCTCGTTGATCGACGTCGCCATCGAGAGGATCGACGTGCCGACCCCCTCGACCGCCTTGTGGATGCCGCGGGAGAGCGCCATCGGATCGGCCCCGGCCGCGAGCATCTTCAGGCCTTCCCGGAAGATCGCCTCGGCGAGCACCGTCGCCGTCGTCGTGCCATCGCCCGCGACGTCGTTGGTCTTGCTGGCTGCTTCCTTGACCAGCTGGGCCCCGAGATTCTCGTAGGCGTCGGAGAGTTCGATGTCCTCGGCGACGGTCACGCCGTCCTTGGTCACCTTGGGGGAACCCCAGCCCTTGTCGAGCACCGCGTTGCGGCCGCGGGGGCCGAGCGTGCTTTTCACCGCGCGGGCGAGTTTCGAAACGCCGGCAAGCAGCGGCTGGCGGGCCTCGTCGTCGAACACCATCTGTTTGGCCACGGAAGACTCCTCTCGAATGCGTGACGGATTTGGCAGCCCATCCTCGGGATGCCGCTCAGGAAAGCAAGCCGCGTGCCGAGAATCCCGCTCGTTCGCAGCTTCGCGTTTTTTCCGGCATTTTTTGGATGACCTTTTTCCGAGCAAAGGAAGCCCGCCCCGTCATCCGGCAGGAAAATGCCTTTTTGGCAGACACCGCTACGGCGCCCAGGAGATCGGTCCCTTCAGGCCTCGCACGAAGGCAGCGAGCAGGTCGGCTGCTCGATCGGCGTCGTCGAGCGAGATCGTTTCGACCGCCGAATGCATGTAACGGTTCGGGACACTGACCAATCCGGTCGCCACGCCGGCCCTTGTGGTCTGCAGCACGTTGGCATCCGTCGGCGTGGCCCGACCGCTGGCGGCCACCTGGATCGGGATGTCGTGCGCCTTGCCGGCCGCGAGCAGCCGGTCAACCACGTGCGGATTCATGTTTGGGCCGCGGTAGACGACAGGCCCCCTGCCGAGGCCGATGTCGCCCTCGGATTTCTTGTCGATCGTCGGGCAGTCGGTCGCATGCGTGACGTCCACGGCGATCGCCACGTGCGGATCGACGCCATAGGAACTCGTCTGGGCTCCACGAAGCCCGATCTCCTCCTGCACCGTCGAGGCCACGAACAGGCCGCAGGGGAGGGGGCCCGCCAGCGAGGCCCGTCGGAACGCCTCGAGCACCACCCACAGGCCGATCTTGTCGTCCATCGCGACGGAACAGGCCCGCTGCCCCCGAAGCGGCTGGAACTTCAGCTCGAATGTCACACAGTCGCCGACCCGCACGACGCTTTCGCAGTCGGCCTTGTCGGTGGCGCCGATGTCGATCCAAAGATCCTTCATCTTCGGCACCTGCTTTCGCTCCTCGTCGGTGAGCAGGTGAATCGGCTTGCGGGACATGACACCCGGAACGGGCCCCGACGCCGTCCAGACGGTCATGCGGGCTCCGACGAGCTGCATCGGATCCCAGCCGCCGATCGGCTGCACGGAGATGTATCCGTCGGAGTCGATGTATTGCACGATGAGGCCGATCTGGTCGCAGTGGCCTGCCAGCAGCATGCGGGTCGATCCCGAAGGGTTCTTGCCGGCGATCACGTTGCCGTGCGAGTCGGTCGTGACCGTGTCGGCAACGCCGGAGATGTATTCACGGACGAGCTGCTGCACCGGCTGCTCGTAGCCCGACGGGCTGGGGGTTTCGAGCAGGCGAACCAGGAACTCACGGGCAGACGTTTCCACGCTGAACGATCTCCGAGAATGGGGGTGCGGCGAGCGGAACGACGACGAGCCACGTTGTACACGATCAGCCGTCCGAGCGGGCCGTCCGACGCTCGCAATCGGCCAGCAATCCATGGAACCGTGGAAAACTCTGCGACCTGCTGCAGCGACTCTTGGACCTGCACGGCCGGGGGGGCCCGCCACCCCCTGTTGGCTTGTCGTCATTTTTCCGGTATTCATGACGGCATGGTCAAACATCACTCCTACACGCGGATCCTTCAGGCCCCGCCAGGCAGGAGTTTCTTTCTCTTCGGGATGCGCGGCGTGGGCAAAAGCACGTGGAGCAAGGGGTTGCTGCCCACGGCCCGCCGGATCGATCTCCTGGACGAGGGTCTCTTCCAGTCGTATTTGCGCGAGCCTGCGCTCTTTGCGAACGAGTTGCGAACGCTCCCCCGCGGTGCGACGGTCGTGGTGGACGAGATCCAGCGGTTGCCGTCGCTGCTCAACGAGGTGCATCGCTTCATCGAAGACTATCGCATGCGGTTTGTCCTTCTGGGGTCGAGCGCCCGCAAACTGAAACAGTCCGGCACCAATCTGCTGGCAGGCAGGGCGGTGCACCGGCAGATGTTTCCCCTCCTGCCGCAGGAGTTGGGCCAGGATTTCGATCTCGCGGAAGTGCTTCGCTACGGCAGCCTCCCGGTGATCTGGGCCGCTTCCGACCGGCGTGAAGCGATCGAGTCATACGTGCAGATGTATCTCAAGGAGGAGATTCAGGCTGAGTCACTCGTCCGCAATCTTCCCGGCTTTGCCCGGTTCCTCCCCGTGGCGGCGATCTTCCACGGCCAGGTACTCTCCGTCGCGGGGCTCGCGCGCGATGCCGGCGTGGCGCGAACGACAGTCGACGGCTATCTCGGCATCCTCGCCGACACGCATCTCGCGTGGCTGCTGCCGGCATTCGAGGCGCGGCTGCGGGTGAAGGAGCGGAGGCATCCGAAACTCTACTGGACCGATAGCGGGATCGTCCGGGGAGTGAGGCGGGAGTTTCATCCTCCAACCGCCGCCGAGCGCGGCCCGCTCTTCGAGGGATGGATTGGCCAGTTGCTTCGCAGTTATGGCGAGCCTGCGAGCGGAACAGGTCATCCGTTCGACGGCCTTTGGTATTGGGCTCCGGCGGAGGGGCAGATCAAGGTCGATTTCCTGATCAAGGCTGGAAAACATTTCGTCGCCGTGGAAGCCAAGGCCAAGACCTCGCTCGTCTCCAAGGACTTCGCGGGCCTGAGGGCCATTTGCGGCCTCGCCGGACTGAAACGGCGAGTGATCGTGTATCTCGGTGATCGGTCCCAGCGCACGGAGGACGGAATCGACGTGCTCCCGTTGCGAGGGTTTCTGTCAGCACTCGAGGAGCGTGCCCTGTGGTGATTCCACCCCGATTTTCATCGCGCGTTTTCGTTAATTCGCCCCGCCAGCCTGATCGGCTTCCGATCGTGAGCTACGCTCATTACGATCCATGTTGTTTCAAGTGGAACAGGTGCACCTTCGATGTCTGAACCAGTGCGGATCGGCGTGGTCGGCCTCGGAACCGTCGGATCGGGAGTGGTCCGCCTGCTCGTCGAATCGGCCGACCACATCACGCGGCATGCCGGGCGGCCCATCGTCGTCGAGCGTGCCGTCTGTCGCGACATCTCCAGGGATCGCGGTCTGAAGCTCCCGGCCGGGAGGATCTCGACCGACATCCGCGACATCTCCCGCGATCCCTCGATCACTGTCGCGGCGCTGCTCGTGGGGGGCCTCGAGCCGGCCAGGTCGATGATGATCGACCTCCTCGAGCACGGAAAAGATGTCGTGACGGCCAATAAGGCGCTGCTGGCCGAACACGGGCCGGAACTTTTCGAACTGGCCAGAAAGAAGGGGCGGTCGATCGCGTTCGAGGCGGCCGTCGCCGGCGGCATTCCGATCGTGGCCGCGATCGGCGAATGCCTCGCCGCCAACCGCATCGAGAGCATCCGCGGCATCTTGAATGGCACGAGCAACTTCATCCTGTCTCGCATGGAGGAAGATGGGGCCGACTACGCCGAGGTGCTCGCGCTGGCGCAGTCGAAGGGCTACGCCGAAGCCGATCCGTCGATGGATGTCGATGGCACCGACGCGACCCAGAAACTCGCCATCCTCGCCCACCTCGCCTTCGGAGCATGGGTCCCGTGGGGCGACATTCCCAGGACGGGCATCGAGGGGGTGAGCCTCGATCTGATGCGATACGCCGGTGAACTCGGCTACCGGATCCGGCTCGTCGCCAAGGCGACCCGCACCGACGGAGGCCTGGCGATGCGGGTCGCGCCTGCGCTCGTGAAAATCGGAACTCCCCTGGCCGAAACCCGCGGCGCCTACAACGCCGTGAGCATCGTCGGCGACGCCGTGGGAAGGATGTTCTTCCACGGGTTGGGCGCGGGGCAGATGCCGACGGCATCGGCGGTCGTGGCCGACATCATCGACACCGTCGTGGGACGGGCGGCGATCACGTTTCGAACCACGGGCGTACTCGACGCCGAAGGCCCTGCCGCGCGGATCGGCGGCGTCGAATCCCGCGAGCGGCATTTCCTGCGGTTTCTCGTCAGCGACCGTCCCGGCGTGCTTTCGCAGATCACCGGAATCCTCGGCGACCACGGCATCTCGATCGCGTCGGTCATCCAGCACGATGCCGCCGATGCCACGGGCGCAGGCGTGCCGCTGGTCATCATGACCCATGCCTGCGGCTCGTCGGCCGTCGAACAGGCGGTGGCCACCATCGACACCTCGCACGTCGTCCACGGCACGAGCGTGTGTCTGAGCGTGCTCGACGACTGATCGATCGTTTCTTCCGGCAGGCGAGTTCCCCATGAAATATGTGATCGTGATCCCGGATGGCGCCGCCGACGAGCCTCGGCCCGAACTCGGCGGCAAGACGCCGTTTCAGGCGGCCCGCACGCCCCACATGGACGCGCTCGCCGCCCGCGGCCGCGTCGGCCTCACCAACCACGTGCCCGACAGCCTGCCGCCGGGGTCCGAGGTCGCCTGCATGAGCCTGATGGGCTATGACCCGCTTCGATATTTTACGGGCCGCGCTCCCCTGGAAGCCGCTGCGCAGGGAATCTCGCTCGGCCCCGACGACTGGGCGGTGCGATGCAATCTCGTGACGATCCGCGAGCATGACGGCGACGAGATCATGGAGGATTTCACGGCGGGCCATGTCGGCAGCGATGAGGCGACCGAACTGCTCGTCGCGGCACAGCGCGGCCTCGCCGCCGATTTTCCTGACCTCGTCGGCTGGGAATTCAAGCCGGGCGTGAGCTATCGCAACCTCCTGCTGCATCGGGGCCGGGCCGGCACCGCCGCTCCGCTTGCCGTCGACCTGAGGGCCACTCCCCCGCACGACCTGATGGATCAGTCGGTCGCCGACGCCTTCCCACGCGGCACCGGCAGCCGGCTCCTCACCGAGATCATGGCGAGGAGCTTCCACTGGCTGGAGGGGCATCCCGTCAACCGTCGCCGAATCGACGCCGGAAAACGTCCGGCGACGCATGTCTGGCTCTGGGGCGTCGGCAGGGCGCCCGCGATGGAGCCGTTCGCATCGAAGTATGGGATGACTGGCACGATGATCACGGCGGTGGACCTGCTGCGTGGCCTTGCGGCACTGGCCGGATGGAAGCGGCTGGAGGTGCCGGGAGCGACCGGCTACCTCGACACCGACTATGCGGCCAAGGGTCGCTCCGCGATCGCGGAGCTCGACCGCGCCGATCTTGTCTGCGTGCATGTCGAGGCGCCCGACGAGGCGAGCCAGCAGGGCGACGCGGCCGAAAAAGTGAAGGCGATCGAGGAAATCGATTCGAAGATCGTCGGGCCGATCAGTGGCCATCTTCAGACGCGGGGCGACCACCGCATCCTCGTCTGCCCCGATCATCCGACGTTCATCGCCACGAAGACGCACTCGCGCGGCAGCGTGCCCTTCGTGATGGCCGGCACGGGCATCGCCCACGTCGGCCAGGCCACCTACGATGAGGCTGCCGCCGCGGCTTCCAGGGCGACGATCGAACCGGGATGGACATTGATGGGCGAGTTCTTAGGAAAGGGTTGATGCGGCAATGGCATTGGTAGTGCAGAAATTCGGCGGCACGAGCGTGGCCGACGCCCAGAAGATCAAGGCGGCGGCGCAGAAGGCGATCGCGCGGCACGACGCGGGCGACAAGGTCGTGGTGGTGGTGAGCGCCATGGGCCACCAGACCGACATCCTCGTCGACCTCGCCAAGCAGATCACCGATCGCCCAAGCGCCCGCGAGATGGACATGCTCCTCTCGACGGGCGAACAGGTGAGCGTGGCCCTCTTTGCGATGGCGATCCAGGCGGCAGGCCGCAAGGCCGTGAGCCTCACCGGCGCCCAGATCGGCATCCGCACCGACTCCACCCACACGAAGGCCCGAATCAAGTCGATCTCCACCGACCACGTGAAGACGTTGCTCGCCGAGGGCGCGATCGTGATCGCGGCCGGCTTCCAGGGGATCGATCAAAACGGCAACATCACCACGCTCGGCCGCGGCGGCTCCCACACCACGGCCGTGGCCCACGCCGCCGTCCTCGACGCCGATCTCTGCGAGATCTACACCGACGTCGATGGCATCTACACGACCGATCCTCGCATTCTCCCCGAGGCCCGCAGGCTCGGCTCGATCTCCTACGACGAGATGCTCGAGTTGGCCAGCCTCGGAGCCGGCGTGATGCATTCGCGGTCGATCGAATTCGCGAAGAAATTCGGGGTCAAGGTGGTGGTTCGGTCCAGCTTCAAGGAGATGCCCGGAACGCTCATCCTCGCGGCCGACCAGGCCGTCCGGCGGGCGGCCAGCGGCGTGGCGCTTGCCAAGGACGAAGCCCGGATCACGCTGGAGGGCGCACCCGACCAGCCCGGATCGAGCCATGCCCTCTTCTCGGCGCTTGCCGACTCGGGCATCGCCGTCGACATGATCGTGCAGAACGTAGGGCAGGGGGGACGGGCCGACATCTCGTTCACCGTGCCCGAGGACGACCTCGCCGAAGCGCTCGAGCGGACCGAACGGGTTGCCCGGCAGATCGGCGCCGAGGGGGTCTCCCACGATCACAACGTCGCCAAGGTGTCGGTCGTGGGCGTGGGCATGGCCCGCGAGGAGGGCGTGGCGGGCCGCATGTTCTCGGCGCTCTCCCGCGAGAAGATCAACGTCCACATGATCACGACGAGCGAGATCAAGATTTCGGCGCTCGTCGATCGCACCGACGGCCCCGCCGCCGTTCGGGCGGTGCACAAGACGTTCGCGCTTCACCAGTCGCACGGCGAGCCGGCCCATGGGGCGGCCTGAGTCCCGCTGCAGAAGTCGAGCCCTCTCGACGTGGTCAGCCGGCTGGAAGGCATGGAAGACCTGGCGATCGAGGACTGCCTGCTCGATTCGTCGCAGGCGCTCGTCGTGTTCACCGACCTGCCGGACACCCCGGGGGTGGCCGCGGACGTGTTCCGCGAG
>JBJTDB010000094.1:0-1184 GCA_046092145.1 Planctomycetia bacterium
GATAGCCCTTGGCGGCGCAGACAAAGGCCAGCGCGATGCCGGTGTTGCCGCTCGTGGGCTCGATGACATGCTGCCCCGGCTTCAGGCGGCCCGACCGTTCAGCGTCCCAGATCATTGCCGCGCCGATCCGGCACTTCACGCTGAAGGCGGGATTGCGTCCTTCGATTTTCGCGAGGACCCTGGCGTTGAGCCCCTGCGCGAGTCGGTTGATCCGCACGAGCGGCGTGCGGCCGATCGCGTCCACGTTGTCAGAAAAAACCGGCATGGAGGCCTCCTGCTCCCTTTCGAGCAAGCGCGCCTCCAAGAGGACCGGTCAGCAACGCGACGACACGTTTGATTGCGGTTCCGTAACCGCGTCGGAAAATATAGCCCAGGTTATCCGGCCTGCCAAACCTGGAAATCGCAGTGGCCAAAAATTTCCCTCGCCGGTTCCTTCACTCTCGGAAGGGGTCGGGGTCGATGCCGAGTTTCCGCATCCGGGCCCGCAGGGTGTGCGGGTTGATCTGAAGCAGTGCGGCAGCCCCACGCCGGCCTTCGATTCGGCCGCGCGTCGAGGCGAGGGCACGCTCGATGTGCTGCTTCATCGCCGCTGCCAGCGGAACGATCTCGCCCGTGCCGTGGGGACGGCTCGTCGTCGTTTCCAGCGGCACCGTCTCGGGGATGACTTCATACATCGTCGCCTCGGTGGCAGGTGGCGGCGGTGGCTGCCTTCCGAGGCCAAGCGCCGTCACGACGTCGAGCGTGCGGCCCCCGCCGAGGATCACCGCCCGGTCGATCACCGCGCCGAGTTCACGGATATTGCCGGGCCAGTGGTAGTCGGCGAGCAGTCGGAGGTCTGCCTCCGTCGGCTTCACAGCCGGCAGTCCGAAGCGGGTGGCAGCCCGTTCGACGAAATGCCGGACGAGCGCGGGCACGTCCTCGAGTCGCTCGCGAAGCGTGGGAAGAAGAATCGGGAAGACGTTGATCCGATACCAAAGATCCTCTCGAAACGTGCGATCCTTGACCATGGCCGAGAGGTCGCGGTGCGTGGCCGCCACGATCCGCACGTCGACATGGAGCGGCGCCTTTCCGCCGACCCGTTCGATCTGGTGATCCTGCAGGACTCGCAGGAGCCGCACCTGGGCGGGCAGTGGGAGCTCCCCGATCTCGTCGAGAAAAAGCGTTCCTCGGTCGGCTCGTTCGAA
>JBJTDB010000095.1:0-19702 GCA_046092145.1 Planctomycetia bacterium
GCTGCATGCCGTGCATGCCGGATGGCGGGCCTGTGGACGGCGTCGGCGACGAATCGCCCGGGGACGACGTGACCGATGCCACGATCTGCCCGATCACCGGCAGATCAGGATTCACCCAGCCGGAGACACCCGTGCCGCCGATGAGCGAGAGAATCGACGTGAGCGACACCCACAGCGACGTGAGCGTCGAGGCCGATTTCTTCTTCTTTGGCTTGCGGTTCTTGGACACCGCGCCGCCTCCATGCCGCGCGGCTCCCCGTCACCGCCATCCATGGCGGATCCCCTGCGGGTTGTATCGGCACGATGCGACGCGCCGGTTGCATCACCCGATCGCGGCCATCGCGTCGCGTGCCAGCCGGGAGAGCCGAGGGTCGGGATCGGCCGCAGCCTTTTCCAAGACTCCCCGGGCTGCCGCAGCCGCAGGGCCGATCTGCCCCAAGGCCCATGCCGCCCGCTGCCGCACGGAAAGATCGCCGCCGGAACCGACGGCCTCAGCCAGCGCGTTCACCGCCCCCGCCGCTCCTTCCCCGCACCGCCCCAGAAGCGTGGCCGCCCAGTATCCCGTGAGCGGAACGCAGTCACTGACCAGCAAAGTCAGCCTCGGCACCGCCGCTTCCGGTGGAGGCCCAAGTTCCTCGAGCGCCGCCACGGCCCACTCCCGGACCGGCTCGTGCGCATCACGGCATGCCTCCACCAGCGGCACCGCGGCCGGCGCAGCCTCCGGGCCCATCTGCCCAAGCCGCTCGGCGGCCGCGGCCCGCTCCCCGGGATCCGCCGACGCAAGCTTCGCGATGATCGCTTCGATACCGTCTGCCATGGCCATGCTGTGAACTCCGTGCCGGGGTGGTGTGCCACCGAAATCGGCCGCAAGTCTAGCGGTTTGGATGGCGTTTTGGCCGACGGAGCCATCCCGAGCGACCCCGTCGGCGGGCTGGTAGACTCGTGGTTCGTTTCGTTGATTCGACCAATCGTTGTGACTGGAGACTCCCCATGGACATCCTCGGTGAAATCCTCAAGCAGGTGCTCGAAGGCGCGGCCCAGCAGCAGCCGCAACGGCCGGCGCCCCAGCGGGCCCCGCAGCCGCAGCCGCGAGCGCCCGAAGGCATGCCCTCGCCCAACGATCTCGGCGAGATTTTCAAGCAGATCTTCGGCGGCAGCGACGCCCAGAAACTTCCCGACGTCGTGAAGCAGTTCGAGGACAAGGGATTCCGCGACGAGGTCGATTCATGGGTCCGCACCGGACCCAACAAGCCGATCGAACGCCGACAGATCGAGGATGTCTTCGGCCAGCGGGAACTCGACGACATCGCCCGTCAGCGGAACATCGACCGCGAGCGGCTCGCCGAGGTCTTGAGCCGCTACATCCCGAAGATTATCGACGAACTGACCCCGTCCGGGCAGGTGCGTCGCTGATCGCACGATGGCGATCGCGACACGGGGAGTGAGGCTGCGCATGCACCGAGGCATCCTATTGATCGCCCTCGTCGGCCTTGCGCTGGCCGCCGAGACGACGCACGCCGGCGATCCGAGGCCCGCGGCCGACACGCCCTTTGGCGTCGAAACGGATCAGGAGCCGCGGATGTCGCGGCGAGCCCGGCGGGCGGCGCGGCGACGCGCGAGCCTCGCCGAGTCATCGGCCGATGACGAAGGATCGGACTTGCCGGAGAGAAGGGGCGCCGACCCGAGCGACCCGTCGTTCGCCGGGCAGGTCGTTCACCGCGATCAGCCCTATGGCTCAGCCCCCCTCCCCTGCCAGCGGTTCGACATTCTTCTGCCCGAGGGCTGCGACAGCGGACTCCCGCTGGTCGTCTGGATTCATGGCGACAGCTGGCGGTCCGGCACGAAGGACGACTGCCCGGTGACATGGCTCACACGGCATGGCTACGCCGTCGCGAGCATCGGCTACCGGCTTTCCTCGGAGGCGACGTTTCCGGCGCAGGTGGACGATTGCCTCGAGGCGCTCGCCACGATTCAGCGCGATGCCGAACTCTGGGGCATCGATCGCACCCGCGTCTGCGTGGCGGGCGCAGCGGCCGGCGGGCACCTGGCGGCGCTCTCGGGCCTCTGGAACCAGCCCGATGCCGAGCAGCAGCCGCCCCGCGTGGCGGCCATCGCCACCTTCGCGGCCCCGACGCATCTCACCACGCTCGGCCCGCAGCACGATCGGCCCGCCTCACCGGCAAGCCTGCTTGTCGGCGGCCCGCTTCCGGAACTTCGCGAAGCGGCGCAGCGGGCCAGTCCGCTGACGCATGTCTCGCCCGGTGCGGCGCCCGTGCTCGTCGTCCACGGCCGGTGCGACACGCTCGTGCCTCCCGATCAGAGCGTGCGATTCCATGCGGCACTCGAGGCCGCCGGCGTCGAAAGCCGGCTGGTGATGGTCGATGGCGCCGGCCACGATCTCTCCGTCTCCCGCACCAGCCCGGCGGGCGTCGCGCTGCTTGAGTTCCTCGACCGGACGCTCGGCCGCGGCCAGCGGTCGCAGTAAATCGGCGCGGCCCCTACAGCCGGCATGCGCGGCTTTTTTTCGCCCGCTTGTGCAGTCGATCGCGGGGGGCGTCGATACCTCCATCGTGTTTCCGATTCACGATCCTGTTCATGGAGCCATCCTTCCCGCCATGCCCAGCAACCGCCGCAAAGCCCCCTCGTCCGCCGTCCAAAACCCCCTCGAAACGTATCTGCGGGACATCAACGAGGTGTCGCTCTTGTCGGCCGCCGACGAGAAGCGGCTGGCCGAGGCGATCGCCCGCGGCGACGCGTCGGCCCGCGACCACATGGTCCGGGCCAACCTGCGGCTGGTGGTGAGCATCGCCCGCGGCTATGCCAACCGCGGTCTCCCCCTGCCCGACCTCATCGAGGAGGGCAATCTCGGCCTGCTGCGGGCCGTCGAGGGATTCGATCCGAAGGTCGGCACGCGGTTCAGCACCTACGCCAGCTACTGGATCAAGCAGTCGATCAAGCGGGCGCTCATCAACAACGGCAAGACGATCCGCATCCCGGCCTACATGGTGGAGCTGCTCTCCAAATGGAGGCGTGCCACCTCGCGGCTCTCCGAGGCCCTCGGCCGCACGCCCACGCCGGAGGAGATCGCACGGATGCTCGGCCTGGCCAAGAAGAAGCTCTCGATCGTCAAGAAGGCGATTACGGTCAACACCGCCACGCCGCAGACCGAGCAGGCCGACGGCTGGTCGCTTGGCGACATCATCCGCGACGAGAACGCCAGGTGCCCGTCCGATGTGCTCGTCGATCACGACACGCTTCGGCACGTGCTCAAGCGGATCGACGAACTCGACACCCGGGCCGCGACGATCATCAAGCTGCGGTTCGGCCTCGAGGGGGGCGAGCCGATGACGCTCAAGGAGATCGGGGCCGTGCTCGGCCTGACCCGGGAGCGGGTCCGGCAGATCGAGTCGGAGACGCTGGCCGGCCTGGCGATGGAGATCGACGGGTCGCCGCGGGCGACGATCGAGTTGCGACGCGGGGCGTGAGGTGGATACGCTTTTCACCGTGAACCTCCACGACCACATCCGTCCGATCCCCGACTTCCCCAAGCCGGGCATCCTGTTCCGCGACATCACGCCGCTCCTGGCCCACCCGCAGGCGCTGGCCACGGCGGTCCGACAACTCTCCCTGCCCTGGCAGCATGCTGGCATCACGGCGGTGGCGGCGGTCGAGGCACGCGGCTTCCTCTTCGCGACCCCGCTGGCCCTGGCCCTCGGGGTGGGCGTGATCCCGGTTCGCAAGCCGGGCAAACTGCCCGCCGACACGATCGCCCACGACTACGACCTCGAATACGGCCGCGATCGGCTCGAGATGCATCGCGGCATCCTCGCCGACGGGGCCAAGGTGCTCATCGTGGACGACGTGCTGGCGACCGGCGGCACGGCCGAGGCGTGTGCGAAGCTGATCGAGGCGTCCGGCGCCGTCGTCGCCGGCGCTGCCTTCCTGGTCGAGCTCGAGGCCCTCGGCGGCCGCGATAGGCTCGTACCGCACCGGGTGGAATCGGTCATCACCTACTGACAAAACGCCCACATCCCGGCACGGCCCGTCCGGTGGTCCATAATGGCGTGATGGTCAAGCATAGAGTCGTCGTGGCGATGTCGGGGGGTGTCGATTCGAGCGTGGCGGCCGCCATGCTCGTCGACGCGGGCCACGAGTGCGTGGGGGTCTTCATGCGGCACGGCCAGCCGGCGTTGCCGCCGACAGCCGGCCTGCCGATCGTCACTCCCGCGAAGCCCGGCCATCAGGGCTGCTGTAGCGCCGCCGACGCACTCGATGCCAGGCGGGTGGCCGACCGTCTGGGCATTCCGCTGTTCGCGCTCGACCTCACCAACGACTTCGACCGGCTCGTCGATCATTTCGCGGAGGAGTATGGCCGCGGACGCACGCCCAATCCCTGCGTGCGATGCAACTCGTGGCTCAAGTTCGGCCGCCTCTTCGACTATGCCGATGCCATCAACGCCAGCCACGTGGCGACGGGCCACTATGCGAGGCTCTTGCGGGCGACCGACGGCACGCAGCAGCTGCGCCGCGGCCGTGATGCCGACCGCGATCAGTCCTACGTCCTCTTCGACATCCGGCCAGAGCGTCTCGATCGGATGCTCCTCCCCGTGGGCGATCTCACGAAGCGCGAGGTCCGGGAGCGGGCCGCCGCGATGGGGCTCGCCACCGCCGCCAAGCCCGACAGCCAGGAAATCTGCTTCGTGGCACCGGGCGAGCATGCCCGGCTCGTGGCCGCAAGGCTCGGCGGCTCGCGGGCCGGTGAAATCGTCGCGATCGACGGCCGCGTGCTCGGCCGGCATGAGGGGATCGAGCAGTTCACCGTCGGGCAGCGGCAGGGCCTGGGGATCGCGACCGGTGCGCCGCTCTATGTGGTACGCATCGAGGCCGACTCCTGCCGGGTGGTGGTCGGGAGCCGCGACGACGTGCCCCAGCATCGGCTCGAAGCGGCGGAGGCGACATGGCTCGGCACGCCACCGCACGAGCCCTTCGCATGCGAGGTGCAGTGCCGGGCCCAGCGGGGGCCGGCGCCGGCGGTGGTCACGCCCCTGCCGGGAGGGCGGTTCGTGGCTGAATTCGCCGGGGCCGACGGGGCTTCTCCGGGGCCGATTTCCCCGGGTCAGCCGGCGGTCTGCTACTCCGGCGATCGGCTTCTGGGCGGCGGCTGGATCGTGGCCTGACGGCGAACTACGCTTGTCGCCATGCAAAATCTCCGCAACGTTCCGTTCGACGCCATTCCCGTCCCGGTGCTCGTCGTGGCGGCCGTGATCCTCGGCCTGGCCGCGCTGACGATGCTCCTTCTGATCTTGAACTACGGCCAGCTCTGGTTTCAGGCCTATTGGTCGAAGGCCCGGGTCACGTTCATGGAACTGCTCGGCATGAGCCTGCGGAAGGTGAATGCCCGCACGATCGTGCAGGCGAGGATCATGGCGACGCAGGCCGGCCTCGGCCGCGACATCACCTGCCGACGGCTCGAGGCCCACTACCTCGCCGGTGGTGACGTACCGCGCGTGATCCGGGCCCTGATCGCCGCCCACCGGGCCGATCTCGACCTCGACTTCGACCGTGCCTGCGCCATCGACCTCGCCGGCCGCGACGTGCTCGACGCGGTGCAGACGAGCGTGAACCCCAAGGTGATCGATTGCCCCGATGCCGCCAGCGGCAAGTCGACGCTCTCGGCCGTCGCAAAAAATGGTGTCGAGCTCAAGATCCGCGCCCGGGTGACCGTCCGCACCAACCTGCAGCAGCTCATCGGCGGCGCCACCGAAGAGACGATCATCGCCCGTGTCGGCGAGGGCATCATCACGTCGATCGGTTCGTCGAAGAGCCACTTCGAGGTGATGGAGCATCCCGACACGATTTCCAAGGCGGTGCTTCAGCGCGGCCTCGACGCCCAGACGGCGTTTCAGATCGTGTCGATCGACATCGCCGACATCGAGGTGGGCGAAAACATCGGGGCCCGGCTGCAGGCCGACCAGGCCGAGGCCGACACCCGCGTAGCCCGAGCCAAGGCGGAGGAACGGCGGAGCGTGGCCATCGCCCGGGAACAGGAGATGAAGGCCTCGACCGCCGAAAACCGAGCCCGCCTTCTCCAAGCCGAGGCCCTCGTTCCCAAGAGCATCGGCGACGCCTACCGCGCCGGCCGCGTGAACGTTCGCTAGCTTCGACGATTCCAGTTTGTGAGGGCCGGCTCCTCCCCCAGAAGCCCCGGGTGAAAACCCGGGGACGTTTGGCGTGGCGGCCCGCATTCATCCCCCGGTTCTCACCCGGGTTTCCCCAGATTGCCGGCACGACCGGCACGGTCCCGATAATCCGGGAAATTCGACCAAACTTTGCGGCCAGACCCTGCCGATGGAATGGGTGTGGGAGCGGCGCCCGTCAGGATGACGGCCGGACCGATCCGGCCCGCCGCCCCGTCACGAGACCCACGGCAAAGGAGTGTGCCCCATGGCTCTTCGAAACCTCCGGATCTACACCGGCCCTGAAGCGAAGCAGTCCTCTACTGCGGTGCTCTCCGAGACCACCGACCCCAATCGCGTCCGCGTGACGCTCGGTGAGATTCTTCCCCTCTTGGCCGACGCCTTCGCGTCGAACCGTGCATGGCTGGGAGATTTCGCGGACGACGAGATCTCGATCTCCTCGGATCTCAACGAGGTGCTCGAAGCCTACCGTCATTTTCGCAGCCCTGCCGCCTGACGAGCGCCGCGGATCGGCATTTCATCGAAAACGCACCGGCCGCTTTCTGGCCGGTGGTGACGTCGCGGCCCCGCGATGCGGCTGAATTTCGCACGGAAAACAGCCCTCGCACCAGCGGACCACCCCCTCTTGCGAGCGATCGCCGGGTGGGTCATACTCTCCCCGCCGCGCGGTCGCCGGTTGGATGGATGGATGAAGGCAAGGCATTCATCCGTGATGACGCGACGACCGCCTTCTCCGCGCATCGCGGATGGCTCATGCCGCCCGCGCTTTTCCTTCCGCTCACATCCTTTGAACTGACACCCATGAACGGATCGATCAACCTCGCCGATCTCGGACGCCGCGTACGGGCGGCACGCATGGCCCGCCGTCTCACGCTCGACGAAGTGGTCTCACGGGCCGACTTCACCGTCAGCTGGCTCTCGAAACTCGAAAACGGTCAGCTCACGCCATCGCTCGAAGGCCTCGTGAAACTCGCCGACGTGCTCGAGTGCGGCGTCGATGACCTGGTCGAGGGCCTCTCCACGCCCCCGCGGCATGTCGTGGTGAAAAGCGGCCACGGCCGGGCCGAGCCCCCCCGCAACGGAAAACCACAGTCCACCATCGAACACCTTGCCGACCAGTGGCGGGGCCGGGCGATGCAGCCCACGATCCTGCACCTGGCTGCAGGCGACCGGAAACCCATTGCCGAGAGCCATGATGGCCAGCGGTTTCTGTTCGTGCTCGACGGTGACGTGCGGGTCGATTACGGCGACGAAGTGATCATGCTCAGCCCCGGCGACGCCATCTACTTCGACGCCACGATTCCCCACGGTGTCGTGGCCACCGGACGGACGAAGGCCAAGGTGCTGTCGGTCGCCCACGAACCGCATGGGGCGAGCAGCCGCAACGGCGGGCCACGGGCCGGCCGCCGTCGCAACGGCACCGCTCGCGCCAAGCCGCCCCGCGCGTGAGGGTCGATCCGATCTTCGCCCGGCCGCGGCCTCCGCCGTCGGTCGGGCTCGCCGGCGTGTCGAGGATCAGCTGCCAGAATTCGAGGTCGAGCCAACGGCCGAACTTGAAGCCCGCCTCACGGACCGTGCCGCAGCATCGGAAGCCGAGCGAACTGTGCAGGGCCACGCTCGCGACGTTGGTCGCATCGATGCCGGCGACGAGCATGTGGAGTTCCCGCTGCTTCGCGGCGGCGATGATCGCCTGAAGCAGTTGCCGCCCGACGCCCTCACCGCGGAACCGCTCGTCCACGTAGACGGAGTGCTCGACGGAATACTTGTAGGCCGCCCTGGGCCGGAAGGGGCCCCAGGTCGCGAATCCGGCGAGCACTCCCGGCTCCCACTCGATGCCGAACACCGGGATGCCCTCGCGGTCGCGGACGGCGAGCCATTCCCGCATCGTCTCCTCGGTCCGTGGGGCGTATTCATACAGCGCCGTCGAGGTGAGGATCGCCTCGTTGTAGATCGCCCGGATCGCCGGCAGATGGGCGACGGTGCACTCGATCACGGTGCGTTTCGGCGGGGCTGGCTTCTTGCGTGGCATCCACGAATTCTAAACTACGTTCGGGTGACAGGAGCGGGCCGGGCCGGGGGCGGCGTGAGGAGCGACACCACGACCAGCACGACGAATCCAAGCGGGATCGTCACCAATCCCGGCTGACTCAAGGGCATCGGCGCCGCCTCGCGAGAGAGTCCGTAGACCTTCTCGAAGGTGTCGGCCGACAGGAGAATCCAGCCCAAGGAAGCCGCCATCCCGATCGTCACGGCCGCGATGATCCCCTGCTTCGTGGTCCGTGGCCAGAAGAGCAGCATCACGAGGGCCGGCAGGTTGGCGCTGGCGGCGATGTTGAAGGCCCAGCCGACCAGAAAGCTCACGTTGAAGTTCTTGAAGAGGATGCCCAGGGCCATCGCGACCACACCGAGCGCCACCGCCGCGATCTTGCCGCAGCGGACCTTCTCGTGGTCGGTCATCCGCACGCCGAAGACATTTTCCACCAGATCGTGGGCCACGGCGCCGCTGCCGGCCATGATCAGCCCGCTGACGGTACCGAGCACCGTCGTGAAGGCGATCGCCGAAATGACGGCAAAGAGCGTCGTGCTGAAGGATTTCGCCAGGAGCGGCGCGGCCATGTTGGTGTCGGTGGGATCGAGGGCCCCGGAGGTCATGGCGCCCAGGCCGAGGTAGAGGGTGAGAACGTAGAAGACGCCGATCGCCGCGATCCCCACGACCGTGCTCTTCCTGGCCGCGGCGCCGTCCTTCACGGTGTAGTAGCGGATCAGGATGTGGGGCAGCGATGCCGTCCCACAAAAGAGGGCGAGCATGAGGCTCGCGAAGTCGAGCCGGCCGGCGAGCGTGCCGGCGGTGAGCCCCTTGAAAAAGCCTCCCGGCTTGAGCAGATCGGCCCCTTGTCGTTCGACGGGCGAATAGGTCACGTGCGTGCCCGCCGCATCGACATGCCGCTTCGACGACCAGGTGACGATCGTCGAGTCTTCGAGGGCCGCCAGATATTCAAGCGGCCGGAGCGGGCCGGTCGCCGTCGCGCCCGCATACCGTTCGGGCAGCCTGAGGATCGTGCCGACCGGCCGCAGATCGTGATCCTTCGTCCGCGGTTTCCCATCGACGAGCACCGTGCCGTCGGGCCGCACCGTCTTCACCTGCGGGGTGAGGTTTTCCGTCCCCGACCGGCCGGCATTCACCTGCAACCCTCGCCCGAGGATGAGCAGCGTGAGCACGCCGCAGAAGAGGACCAGGAGCGAGCCCTTGATGAACTGCACCCATGTCGTCGAGACCATGCCCGCCGTGACGACGATGAGCGTCACCGCCACGCCGACGAGCACCACGCCGACCGCATGCGGCAGTCCCAGGAGCGGCGTGATGAGCGAGCCCGCGCCGACCATCTGCGGAATGAGGTAGAAGATGCTGACCACGAGCGTGGAAATGGCCACCGCCATCTTGATGCCGCGACTGTTGAATTTCGCGTCGAGGGCATCGGCGAACGTGAACCGCCCGAGGGCCTTGATCGGCTCGGCGATCACGAAGAGGGCCACCACCCAGCCGGCCAGGAACCCGATCGAGTAGAGAAATCCGTCGTAGCCCGAGAAGGCGATCATCCCGCAGATGCCCAGGAACGAGGCGGCCGAGAGGTAGTCGCCCGCGAAGGCGATTCCGTTGACGAACCAGTGCACCTCGCCGTGGGCCGCGTAGTAGGCCGCGGCCGACTGCTTGCTGCGGCCGAGCCAAAACGACAGCCCGATCACGCCGAGCACGAAGGCGGCGAAGATGAGGACGGCCAACGGGGAGGTGTCGTGAAGCATCCTGCGGCTCGTTGAGTGTCAGCGGCCCGCCCGGGCCACCATGTAGACGACGGCGAGGATGAAGGCCGACGCGATGAGCCCCATGCCGGCGGCGATCGCCAGATTCACGCCGCCGAAGGGCCGCCATGAAAGCAGGTCGGGCCGCACGAGCACGATCCCCATGAACGCCCCATAGAGAATGACGTAGACCCAAAAGAGTGCGAGCCCGATCCGGCTCGCGGTCGCGTCATTGCCTTTGGTCATGGAAAAAACCCAGGGTCGGCCGCCGAGTGTAACAGATGCCCGATGCCGGGTGGCGGCCGGTGATCGTCACGGCTATCGCCATCATCACCCGCCTACTTGGCGATGTCCGCGAGCAGCTTTTCGTACAGGCCCGCCCGTGCGTCGGGCTTGAGTCCGCGCAACTCCAGGAGCATAGGCCGCAGGCCGACGGCCCACGAGGGATCCTTCGCGATCATGGCGTCGGCCTTGGCCAGCAGGTCGTCGGCATTGCCGCCCGTTGCGGCGGCGGCCGCGGCGATCGCGCTCCGCAGGTATTCGGCCGCCTGGACCTCGGGGTTCGGCTCCACCGGCACGTCGAAACGACCGAGCGACCAGGCAATCCCTTCGAGCATGTGCCTCTGGAACATCGGATCCTGCCACGTGGCGTCGTTGTGGCCGAAGTTCGTGTAGAAGACCCGCCCCTTCCCGTAGTTCCGAACCCACGACACGGGCACATGCCAGGGTTCCTTCGGCGTGCTCGCCGACATGTCGAGGCTCACGAGCACACGAAGGTTTTCGGGCTTGGATCGAAGGTCGTATTGATAGATTTCGTCCTTCCATCGGAATCGCTGCGGAAACATGGCCGTGAGCCGGTGGCCCGGCTCGTGGACGACGAAGGCATGTTCGCCGCCGGCGTTCCATGGATGCCCTGCGAAGTTGCCGCCGATGAAGTCACAGTAGGCGTCGGATTTTCCGAATGTGTCGGTGGCCGAGTGCATGCCGACGAATGACTTGCCCGACTTCACCCAGTCGAGCAGCGCCGAGAGATCGGGCACCGGCAGGTCGCCCGTCGTGTTGACGAACATGAGCCCGTCGAAGCTGCCGAGCGTCTCCGGAGCAAACATCGTGGCAAACTTCGCCTTGAGCGTCGCCTGCCAGCCGGCGTCGTCCTTCGCGAACTGCTCCTGAGCCGCCTTGAAGGCCTCCTGTTGCTTCTGCCATTCCGCGTCGCTGGTCTCCTTGCCGCGACGCGGGGCCTGCGGCTGGGGCAGACGGCCTGGAGGCATCCGCAGGAAGTCGACATGGAAAAGGCCGCTCGATCGGCCCATCTCCTCGATCGCGACTTCGGCGGCGGCGATCGACGCATGCCGAAAGCCGGCCGTGACCGTCACCGCCAGAAACCGTGCCGGCGTGGTCGGCTCCGCAGCTCCAGCGGTCGCGCTCGACACGAGGCACAGGATGATCGGCACAAGCACGCGCAGAGGCATGCGTCGGCTCCTCGGAGGACAGCGGCTCATGAAGCCACCATGCTACCGCGGCCCGTCGGCCGCAAACAAAACGGAGCCACGCGATCGTATTCGGTCCCAGAAAACCCCCCGGTGATTACCGTTCCCAGAAAACCCCCAGTGGCAACCGTTCCCAAAAAAACCGCCTCGGTGGTAACCATTCCCAGGAAAGCCCCCGGTGGCAACCGGGGGATCAATACGCGTCGCGTCACACGATGTCCACGGGCTTCCACCCAGGGCTCCGCTTCGGGGTACCCTGAGTGCATGAGTCAGGGCATCCAAACGATCTGGCAAACATGGGCCTTAGCCGCCGTCACGGCGATCCTCGTGCCGTCGCTCGGCGTGGCTGACGACGCGTTCGCCGACCTCGAGGCCCAGCACGCCATCCTCCGGACCCGAGACGATGGCCTCGGCATTCGCGGCATCCTCCGGTTTGCCCTGGAGGCCGCTGGCAACCGTTGGAACCCCGCCGCCGTCGAGGAAGCGATCGCGCTGGCCCGGTCGATGCAGGAGACCGGGCCGGGAGCCGCCGACTTCGGCAACTTCCGCT
The DNA here is from genome assembly GCA_046092145.1 of Planctomycetia bacterium. Taxonomy (GTDB): domain Bacteria; phylum Planctomycetota; class Planctomycetia; order Pirellulales; family UBA1268; genus CACORA01. The sequence continues at coordinate 12,036 of JBJTDB010000095.1, forward strand.
GGCGGCTCGGCGATGCCGGCATCACCGACCCGAATGCCGTCGAGTTCGCCCTGCAGCTCACGAGCCTGCTCCGGGTCGCCCATCACGATGCCCTCACGCCGGCTGCCCGTGCCATGCTCGACACGATCCACGCCGACGCCGTGGTGTCGCTCACCCGGCATGCGGTGAAGCCCGGCTACACCAATATTTTTCTCATGAACACGTGGAACCATCTGGCCCTCGGGCAATCGCATGGCGATGCGATCGAGCAGGAGGGATCGCGACGATGGGACGAGTGGCTCGCCCATGTCCGTCGCCACGGCATCACCGAGTATTCAAGCCCGACCTACTACGGCACCGACCTCGACTCGCTTGGCCTCATCGCGAGGCATGCCCGCGATCCACGCATCCGCCGCGAAGCCGAGGCCGCCCGTGCCTTCGTCTGGACCGGCATCGCCGCGAACTGGTTCGCGCCATCGCAGCGGCTCTCCGGACCGCACAGCCGCGACTACGACTATCTCCTCGGCCGCGGCTACCTCGACGAGCACCTGCACGAGGCCGGCTGGCGAGCCGATCGGCCGAGGCCCGAGCCGGCCGGCTGGCTGCCGGGCTCTCCTCGGGGTCATCTGCGTGTCTTCCGCGATGCCTGTCGCTGGGATCCCCCCGCCACGCTTCGCACCGGGATCGCCGCCGAAGTGCCGCGGTTTGTCGTGCAGCGATTCAACGCCGAGCCGTGGGCTCGGAGCACCAACCATGTCGGGGCGACCTTCGCGATCGGTGTCGCCGGCGAATGCCGCGGCCCCGAAGACAAATCGCTCGCCATCCATCTGCCCGGCGGCGATGACACGCCCAATGTCGCCCTCGTCTTCGACGGTCGAGGCGATCCCTACGGCCGTCGCAAGGAGCCGGTCGGGCACGGCGGCCAGTCGAAGGCCCATCACCTGCGGACGTTCCTCGTCGCGTCGCAGCATGGCCCGCGGATCACGGCGGCCTGGATGTTCGACCCCGACGTGCCGGCCTTCAAGGCCGCCCCCGACGAGCTTGCCATGCTCGAGGCGCACCTGATCATGCCGGTCGATGCCGAGGTGTGGTCTGGCGGCCGACGGCTCGAGCAGGATGCCGCGCTCGCCGCCGACGCCACGGTCTTCCTGAAAAAAGAGGGCGTCGTGATCGGCATCCGCGGTCTCCTCGGCTCGCGGCATGCCGAGGCGCCGCGCGGGCTCCGGCTCCGCCACGACGCCGCCCACATCGGCGCCAAACGGCTCACGGCCCTCTTCCACGAGGGGCGGCCGCGAGGCCGCAGCATCCTCGCGCTCGAGATCGAGGGCCGTGAAAACTGCGATGCCGCCGGAGCCGACGCGTTTAGCCGAGAATTCTCGGGGCGGCGGGTGACGGCGGCGCTCGAGGGCGATCGCCTGCGGGTCGAGGGATCGCTGCCGCTCGAGGCCGATTTCGGGAGGCTCGAGCGTGTCGCGTGCGAACCGCTTCTCGACGAGGCCTCGCTGCTTGTGGTCAACGGCCGGGAGATCGGCCGGCTTGCCTTTCCATCCATCCCGGCGAACACTTCCCCAACGGATTGATCCCCGCCAGGCACGGCCCCGCCCCACGGAGGCTTTGCCATGGCGGCCGTCACCGCGGTCGATCCTGTCGTCGTCGAGACCGTTTCACTGGAGACGGTGCGGCGGCTCACCGAGCCGCATCCCGCCCCCTGCCTGTCGCTCTACCAGCCCACGCATCGCAACGTCCCGGGCAACACGGTCGATCGGCCGTCCTTCCGCCACCTGGTGGAGTCGCTCCAGGAGTCCCTTGCGCTTTCCCGTCCTCGCGACGAGATCGAGCGATTGCTTCGCCCCTTCCATCTCCTGGCCGACGATCGCTGGTTCTGGGAGCACACGCACGACGGGCTGGCCGTGCTCGCCGCCGACGGGCAGGCTCGCGTGTTTCTCCTGCCACGGCCGGTGCCGCCACTGGCCATGGTCACTCCTCGCTTCCACACGCTGCCGCTGGTGCGAATCGCCGCCTCGATCGAGCGGTTTCACGTGCTCGCGCTGACCAGCCGCGAGGCGCATGTCTACGAAGGCTTCTACGAGGGGGCCGGCGCCTCCGCGCGGCGGCTTCTGCCCGTGCGGCTTGGCGATGGAGAGGCCGCCTCCGCGGGCGAGATCACCCGCAGCGAGGCTGTCGATGCGGAAATCTTCCAGCCCCATCGCGTCAAGCATGGCATGGGGCCAGGCGGCGTGGCGGCCGTCCGATCCGTCCACGGCGGCTTTGGCTCCAAGCGGGACGACGTCGATGCCGACACCGACATCTTCCTGCGGCACGTCGATGAAGTGGTCCACGAGCAGGTCTCGCGGCATGCCGACCTGCCGCTGGTGCTCGTCGCGCTTTCCGATGTCGCGGCCATGTTTCGTGGGCTCTCCAAAAACCGCATGCTGCTGGATGACTACGTGCCCCACGACCCGAAGCTGCTCACGGCCGACGACCTGGCGGCCCGTGTGATGCCGATCTTCGATGCGGCCCGGCGGAGGCGGATCTCCCGCGCCCTGCACACCTTCGAACAGGCCCGCGACCGGGGGCTCGCGGCCTCCGACTTGGCCGACGTGGCCCGCGCCGCGGTCACCGGCCGCGTGGCGACGCTCCTCATCGAGTCCGACCGTTTCGAGACCGGCCTGTTCGACCGCGCGACCGGGGCGATCGAGCCCGGCGGCACAGCGGCACGCGACCTCTCGCGGACCGGCGACGAGCCGGCGATCGAAACCGAAGATCTCTTCGGCGCGGTGGCCGAGGAAGTGCTCCTCCACGGCGGCGGAATCCTCTCGCTCGACCGGCTGTCGATACCGACCGAAAGCGGCGTGGCGGCGATCTATCGCTACGCCTGACGGTGGTCGCACGCCGGAGCGTGAGGCACAATGGCGGGATCATGCATCCGCCTGCCGACCCTTCGCCGTTTGCCGACTGCCCCGATCGCCGAGATACCGGCTCCGAAAAATGGGACCGCTGGAAGGGCCGCGACATCCTGCCGATGTGGGTGGCCGACATGGATTTCCGGACGCCCGACATCGTCCTCGACGCGATCCGAGCCCGGGTCGATCACGGCGTCTTTGGCTACACGCATGAGCCACCGGGATTCGCTCGGGCGCTCGCCGATCACCTCGAGGCGCGGCACGGATGGAGGATCGATCCGGCCACGATCGTCGCCACGCCAGGCGTCGTGACGGGCCTCTCGATCACCGCCCGGCTGCTTGCCGATCCCGACGACGAGATCCTCACGTTCACGCCGGTCTATCCGCCCTTCCTCACGCTGCCGGGTCTCGCGGGCCGCCGTTGCGTGCGGGTGCCCCTCGCCCAGTCGGCGGCATCGTGGAGCATCGACTGGTCCGCACTCCGCGCGGCGATCACGCCACGCACCCGGCTCGTGTGGCTGTGTCATCCGCACAACCCGACCGGCACCGTCTTCTCGCCGGCCGAGCTTCTTCGTCTGGCCGACCTCTGCGAGGAACGCGGCATCACGGTCGTGAGCGACGAGATCTGGGCCGATCTCGTGCTCGACGAGTCGCTTGGGCATGTCCCCTTTGCGAGCCTCGATCATGCTGCCGCGCGACGGGCGATCACGCTCGTCGCCCCGTCGAAGACATGGAACCTCGCGGGCTTGGGCTGCGCCGCGGCGATCGTGCCCGATCCTGTGCACCGACGTCGGTGGCGGGCGGCAGGGGGCGGCCTCGTGCCGATGGTCAATCCGCTCGGCTATGCCGCGGCCGAGGCGGCCTGGATCCATGGCGACGCATGGCGACGCGATCTCCTCGCCGTACTCAGGCGGCATCATGCCCTCGTGCAGGGCGCCGTCTCGCAGATCGCAGGGCTTGCGTGTGTGCCCGCCCAAGCGACCTACCTCGCCTGGATCGACTGCCGCGGCACGGGAGTCGACGATCCGCAGGCGGCCTGCGAGGCGGCGGGGCTTGGCCCTTCGGACGGCCGCGAATTCGGAACTCCCGGGTTCATCCGGCTCAACCTCGCCTGCCCGACGCCCCGGCTGGAGGAGGCGCTGCGACGATTGGCCCGGGCCTTCGGGTAGCCGGCATCGCAGTCAAAAGCCCGGCCCACTTTGCGCAGGTTGCCGCGGCCGAGGCCCGTCAGGCATCCGTGGCCTCCATTCTCAATAGCAGTCAGGCCGCCAGCCGATCACTCCGTCAGGGCCGGGGCGCATCAGCGTCGCCCGCGCCGGCACCGCACGTCGAGATTCCAGGAGATTCCGCAGATGGCCAGCCGCAAGTCGAAGAAGAAGACCTACTCCCAAAAGATCGTCGGCATGGCGACGATGGGCATGCCGACCCCGGTCCAGCAGGTGGCGACGTCGAGGTGGGGCTCGAAGCTCCTGCTGATCCTCGTGCCGATCCTGCTGGCCACGGGCGTGATCACGATCTCGTTCACCGGCGGGATTCCGAGCGTGACGGTCAACAAGGAGCGGGCCGCGGCGGTCGGCCGCGAGGTGAAGCAGGAGGCGATGCGGGCCGCGGAGACGATCCGCCAGGAAAACAACTGGCGTCGATAGTATCCTTTCGTCCATGCGCCATGCTGCCATCGATCCGGGTCTGTTCATCGAGCACCGCCGGTCGCTGACGGCGCGGGTGCCAAAGCACTCGCTTGTGGTCGTCCACGCGGCCGACGTGCTCCCCACCACGGGAGATGGCACGCTGCCGCTCCATCCGGCGAGCGATCTCTTTTGGCTTGCGGGGATCGAGCAGGAGGAGAGCGTGCTCGTGCTGGCGCCCGATGCCACCGAGCCGGCCCACCGCGAGATTCTCTTCATCCGTCAGCCCAACGAGCACCTGACCACGTGGGAAGGCGAGAAGCTCTCGAAGGAGCAGGCGCGGGCCGTATCGGGCATCGCCACGGTCCGCTGGCTCGCCGATCTGCCGGGCGTGCTGCATGGCCTTCTGTGCGAGAGCGGTCAGGTCTTTCTGAATGCCAACGAGCATGAGCGGGCGAGCCCCGAGATCGACCAGCGCGATCTCCGGATGGCCCGGCGGCTGATGGCCTCCTATCCGCTCCATCGCTACGAGCGGCTGGCTCCCCTCCTGCGGCGGCTGCGGGCCGTGAAGAGCCCGGCCGAGGTCGATCTCATCCGCCAGGCGATCGACATCACCGACGCCGGCCTGCGGCGGGTCCTGTCGGTCCTGAAGCCGGGCGCGATGGAATACGAACTGGAGGCCGAGCTGATCGCGGCCTTCACGCGGCGGCGGGCGACATTCGCCTACGAGCCGATCATCGCGTCTGGTCGCAGTGGCTGCGTGCTGCATTACGTCGCCAACGACGCCGAGTGCCGCGACGGCGACCTCGTGCTCATCGATGTCGGCGCCTGCTATGCCAACTACAACGCCGACCTGACGCGCACCTATCCAGTCAACGGGCGGTTCACCCCGCGGCAGCGGGCCGTCTACGAGTCTGTGCTGCGGGTGCTCCGCAGTTCGATCGCGCGGGCCACGGTGGCCACGACCCTCCGCGACTGGAAGCGGGCGGCGCAGCTCGAAATGAACGACGAGCTTCTGCGGCTGGGGCTCCTCACGGCCGAGCAGGTCTCCAAAGACACTGCCGACGAGCCGGCCTGCAAGAAATACTTCATGCACGGCCTCGGCCATTCGCTGGGCCTGGGCGTGCACGACATGGCCCCGATCAACGGTCCCTTCGAGCCGGGCTGGGTGGTCACGGTCGAGCCGGGCATCTATATCCCCGACGAGGGGATCGGGATCCGGCTGGAGAACGACATCCTCGTCACCGAACGGGGGCCCGTCGATCTCTGCAGCCATGTCCCCATCGAACCCGACGAGATCGAGGCCCTGCTTCGCACGGCCCGTTCGTGACCGGGGCTCCCGGTTGCTCCTTTTTGGAGTGCCAGTCCACTATACTGACGGCTTTCCCCTCAGGAGCCGCGCGATGCGACCGTCCACCGTCATCACGATTGTCTGCCTTGCTCTTCTCGCCATCACCCTCACCCCGGAGTTCACCGTGGCCGCCGACACCCAGGAAGTTCCCCACCCGAAGCTGCCCGCCGGCGCCGGCAAGATTGCCGCCGACGCCCCGAAGACGTTCACGAAGACCAACTCCGGCCTGCAATACCGCGTGCTGCGAGCGGGCACCGGCGCCGCCCCCAAGGCCATCGACACCGTGAAGGTCAATTACCACGGCTGGCTCGACGACGGAAAAGTCTTCGACAGTTCCTACAGCCGTGGCAAGGCGATCGAGTTTCCGCTCAACGGCGTGATCCGTGGCTGGACGGAGGGAATGCAGCTGGTCGGTGAGGGGGGCATGATCGAACTCGTGATCCCCAGCGACCTCGGCTACGGCGCCCGGGGCACGCCCGGCGGACCGATTCCCCCCAATGCCACGCTCCACTTCCTCGTCGAACTGATCGACGTGAAGTAACCGGGAGGCGGCGTGGCTGGTCCCTGGAACGCCTCCGAGGCGGTCTATCTCGACCACGCCGCCACCACACCCCTGCGACCCGAGGTGGAGGCCGTGATCGCGGCGGCCTCTCGCGAGGCTTTTGCCAACCCATCGAGCCAGCATGCCGCTGGACGGCGGGCCAGGCAGATCCTGGAAGAGTCTCGGGAGCGGATCGTGGACGCGCTGGGGGGCCGGGGCTCGGGCCCAGCCCGCGACCGGCTCGTGTTCACCTCGGGCGCGACGGAAGCCAATCGCTTCGCCCTGTTCGGCGCCGCCCACGGGCCTCCCGGAGCGGTGGCCACGTCGGCCCGCGACCATGCAAGCCTGCGATCATCGGCTGTCGCCTTGGCCGAGCAGCGGGGCTGGAGCCACACCGACCTTCCGCTATCGGCGGACGGATCGCTCGATCCCGCCGGCCTCGCTGCCTGGCTCGATCACACGGCCTCGCGTCCCGCGCGGCTTCTTGGCACCACGCTCGTCTGTGGTCAGACAGGCAGCTCCGAACGATGGGGTGATCCGCAGGCACCGCTGGCCCGTCTCGTGCGAGCTGCCTCATGCTTTGTTCACAGCGATGCCACGCAGGCGGTCGCAGTCGAACCCGTCGTGTTCTCCGATCTGGGTATTGCGTCGATGACGCTCGCCCCGCACAAGTTCGGCGGCCCGCGAGGCATCGGCGGGCTGCTCATTCGGGGCGATATCGCGCTTGCCCCAATTCAGCCAGGTCCGCAGGAGACCGGCCTTCGGGGTGGCACCGAGCCAGTGGCCCTCGCTGCCGGATTCGCGGAGGCCCTCGATCGTGCCGTCGCCGAACGGGCCTCCCTGGCCCGACGGCTCGAGACCCTGCGCGACCATTTCGAGGCCAGTGTCGTTTCCGTGGCCCGATCCAAGGGCATCGCGGCCACCGTCCTCGGCGGTGGTGGCGATCGCAGCCCGCACGTTTCGACGATCGCGTTCCCGAATCGCGACCGTCAGGCCCTCGTGATGGCGGCCGACTTGGCCGGCCTGTGCTGTTCGACAGGCACTGCCTGCGCGAGCGGATCGAGTGAGCCGTCCCCGGCGCTTGTCGCAATGGGACTGCCGGCCGATGTCGTGCGATCTGCGGTCCGATTCAGTTTCGGTCGCTCGACGACTCGAGACGATCTGGATCGTGCGGTCGCGATCCTCGCCCAGATTCTTTCTGTCGCGATGCCCTGAGGAATGTCGTGCGGGTGTCGGAAACGCGTCGCGCACCCGGTCACGCCGCACTC
>JBJTDB010000096.1:0-6571 GCA_046092145.1 Planctomycetia bacterium
TGGCTACACGGAGGAGATGGAGCACTGGGCGTGGTGCATCCGCAACCCCTCTCCCGAGAACCAGCCGCGATGCAAGCCGGAGGTCGCGATCGCCGACGCGGTGATCGCGCTGGTCAGCAACATCGCACTGGCCAACCCCACGACGCAGGCCAGGATCGAGTTCAAGCCGGAGTGGTTCGACATCGCGGACGATGCCACGCCCGAGGGCGTGAAGCCCGACACCACGCGAGACCGGTACAAGGCGTAGCCGCCGTCTCGAGATCGCATCCGAGATGCTACCGGAGGCATTCAAGCGTTGACACTGTGAGCAAGGGTTCGTGGCTGCCCATGGACAAAGTTCAGGGAGGACTTTGTCCACGGTCAGCTAACCGATGTCGAGCAGTCGCGGCAGGGGTGCGTCGGCTGGGAGGCCGAGGATGGCGCGGAGTTCGTCCAGGTCTGTTTCGTCGAGCGGGACGAAGACGACCGGATCCTGGCAGAGTTTCGGATCGACGAGGCGGTAGCTGACCGTGCCGTCGGCACCGACGCTCGTGGCTCGCCCGTAGCCGTACATCATCCCGTCGACCTTGTCGAAGAAATCGCGGAGCGTGATGGCGGCCTGCCGTGGGCGGCGGACGTAATAGAGTTCGATCACGTCCTTCCAGAAGTGCGGCACGAATGCGGCGCCAAAATCGGCGTGGCCGACGCAGTTGCGGTTGGTGCCGGCGATCATCACCGGGAGCGATGCGAGTGATCGCGAGCAGTCGCGGCATCTCCGTTCGATGGCCGCCGCGAGGTTGATGCTGAAGTCGGCGCTGTAGCAGTCGTCGCAGATGAGGACGACATGGCCGAGATCGACGGCGGCGTCGGCCGCCGTGTCGGCTTTCGGCACGAGGGCTTCGGCGAGACGGTCGCAGGAGATCGAATAGCTTTGGATCTGGTCGGGGAGGCCGTGGCCGAGGACGACGATCGTGGTCGGCGTCGTGCCGGAGGCGGCGCGTGCCACGGCGGCGAGGAAGGCATCGGCAACGCTCTCGATCGTGTCGCCTTCGGCGGCCCGTTTGAAGATGGTCGGGCTGGCGGCATACGCACGGGAGATCGTGGTGATCTCCTTCGGGTCGAGGCCGCGGTCGGGGTCGAGAAGGCCGATGACATCCCTCCCTGTGCCGATCACGATCCGTTCTCCCATGGCGTCGCGACGGGCATCGATGAACCGCGCCAGGGCGACGAGCGTTTTGACCTGCTCGGCGCGGGTCATCGGCTCGATCCGTGCGGCATGGGCGGCGGCGAGGTAGTAGAGGGAGGGCTCGATCTGGCGGTAGTGCTTCGGGGGCATGCCCAGCTGGGCGGCCACGGCGGGCGACAGACCGTGCTGGAACGTGTCCAAGGCGTCGAGTGGGCCGTCGGCCCGGGCGATGGCGGTGGCCATCGCGGCCAGGGCGACGGCGGGGGCGATCAGGCGGATGCACGAATCTCGCATGTTCGAATGGTTGACGATTTCCTCCCCGTCGGATACTGTACATGCGTGCATATTACGAGGACCTTGCCATGAAGCCTGCCATGAAACTGGAGCATGACGTGGAGCGGTCGGTGGTGCCAAGCGGTTTCGAGCCGCTGGATCGGCTCTTGCCACGGGGGGGCGTGCCCCGCGGCAGCCTCCTCGAGTGGCTGTGCGATGACGATGTCTCCGGAGCGGCGACGCTCGCATGCGCCGTCGCCGTGTCGTTGGCAGGCGGCACGGCTGCCGGTGGCACGATCCTGATCGTCGATCGGTGCGGGCGGTTTCATCCACCGTCCGTGATGCCGTGGCTGATGTCGCCCGCCTCCGATCACGGGGCACATGTGCAGTGTGTCGTGGTCAGGCCGGCGCGGGACGACGATGAAGCATGGGCGATCGACCAGGCGCTGCGATGTCCGGGCGTTTCAGCCGTGCTGGCATGGCCTCGGCGGATTCACCCCACGGCCATGCGCCGATGGCAGCTGGCGGCTCGATCAAGCCAGTCCGTCGGATTGCTCGTGCGGCCGGGCCGTGCGCGTCGTGAGCCGTCGTGGGCGATGCATCGAATCGCCGTGGCTCCGGCACCGGCCGGAGCATCCGGCCTCCGCCGCATGCGGCTGTCGCTTCTCGACGGTCCGTGGTCGATCGAGGGCATGTCATTCGGCCATGCCCCTGCCGAGCGATCGGTGGAGATCATGCTCGACCTGTCGCGTGGTCGCGAGGCGGTGGGGGGCCATGTGCTGCCAGGCGTGCCTCGCCATCTCCAGCGGCCGATGGTTCCACAGCGAGGTGTCGCATGCCGCGCATCATGACGATCTGGCTGCCGAGATGGCCTGTGCAGCGACGCCTGCTCGAGCATCCCGAGTGGCGATTCCTGCCCGTCTTCGTCTGCCGCCGTGAAGGACGCGGCGTGATGCGGGTGGTGTCGTGGCTATGGTCACAGGCGGCGCAGCAATCGCACGCCGGCCGTCGGCGTGCGATTGCGAAAATTCCGGAGGGGGTTTCGTTGGCCGAGGCGATGGCCGTGCTCTCGCTTGAGCATGGTTCTCGTGCCTGCCATGCGGCCGTCGTCGAGCACGATGATCCGTGCGCAGACCGGATGGCGTTGGAAACGTTGGCGCGATGGTGCCGTCGTTTTGCGCCGATCGTGGCGATGGAGCCACCGTCGCATCCGGAAAGCCAGCCCGAATGCCTGATGCTCGATGTCACCAACACAGCCGGCTTCTTCGGTGGCGAGGAGCCATTGGTCCGTACGGCAGCCTGGACCCTCGCATCCCGCGGCATCCACGCCCGTGCGGCGATCGCCGATACGCCTGGCGCCGCCTGGGCCGCCGCCCATTTCACGCATCTGCTGGCGCGTGGGGCAGCGGCTCCGGAGCGTGCGTCGGCGTCGATGGGCGCGACGTCCTTCGATCGCGACGTGCGAAGGCGGCGTCCTCGGCGGTGGGCGGTCGTCCCCACGGGCGACTCACGGTCGCTGGCCCACCTGCCCGTGGCGGCATTGCGTCTGGATGACCGCACCCGGGCCGAGGTTGGTGACGTCGGCATCGAGTCGATCGGTGATCTCCTCCGTCTTCCGCGGAAGAGCCTGGCGTCGCGGTTCGGGCCGTTGCTCGAGCGTCGGCTTGCGGAATTCCGCGGCACGCTCGCCGAACCGCTCCAGCCATCGTCCACCAACGAACTGCCGCAGGCGGCACACGACTTCGAACTTCCCGTCTCATCCCAGGATGGAGGGGAGGAGATGATCGTGTCGATCCTCGATCGCCTCGTGGGGGCATGCGTGGCGGGTGTGGTCGCGCAGGGCAAGGGCATCACGTCGCTGCAGGTGCGATTCGATCCGGGGCGGGCGGCCGCATCGTCTGCGCCTGTGGTGGTCGATGTCGGCGTATTTCGTCCGAGCGCCTCGGCAAGGCATCTCGTGGAGCTCGTGCGGCTACGGCTGGCAAGGCTGCGGATGCCACGTGAGATCGAGAGCATCGCCGTGGAGGTGATTTCCGTGGCGGTGGTCGGCTGCCGGCAGCGGGTGCTTTTCAGCGGGCTCGATGGCGACGCAGCCGAGGACGGAGCGTTGCAGGTGGCCATGCTGCTCGATCGGCTGGCCGGCCGGCTCGGGCGAGGCGCCGTATTCGAGCCGCAGCCGGTGGTCGATGCCCAGCCGGAGCATGCCTGGGTGGGGGTGCCCGCCGGCACGAGGTCTTCCGCGTCGGCCTCCGCGTCGCGTGGTGGCGGAAAGTCCGCGGGCCGGCGGCCGGTGTGGATGCTGCAGCGGCCGATCCGACTGGAAACGGTGTCGGTGGTGCCTGCGACGGGCGGCGGCCTGTCGCCGGTCGATGCCGGGCCGCCGCTGCGGTTTCGCTGGAATTCCGAAACGCACCAGGTCGCCTGGGCTCATGGTCCGGAGCGGATCGAGACGGCCTGGTGGCGTGGGCCCTGCGTCCGACGTGATTACTACGTCATCGAGACGGAAACGGGGGGGATGTATTGGCTTTTTCGTCGGCTTCGCGACGGAGCCTGGTTTCTTCACGGGATGTTTGCCTGATGCGCTACGCCGAACTCCATTGCACGACCAACTTTTCTTTTCACCGTGGCGGATCGCATCCCCACGAACTCGTCGCCACGGCGCATGCGCTGGGCTACGAGGCGCTGGCGATCACCGACCATGCGACGCTGGCCGGCATCGTGCGTGCCCATGCAGCCGCCACGCAGGCCGGGCTGAAACTCGTCGTCGGTGCGGCCTTGGAGCCGATCAATGCGGCGCCGCTGGTGGTGTGGGCGGCCGATCGGACGGGGTATGCCAACCTCTGCCGTCTGCTGACCCGCGGCCATGACATCGCAGGTCGGCTCTCGCTCGACGATATCGCGATCCATTCCGGAGGGCTGCTCGCCGGCGTGCCGCTTGCGGCATGCCTCTCCGCCCCCTGCGACGCCGGCGAGGAAGACGATCAACGCATCGTCGGACAGTTGCTCGAATGGCGGTGGGTGTTCGGCGACCGTCTCCATGCGCTCGCCGAAGTGGCCCTCGAGGGGGACGACGAGGAACGCCTGCGGTGGTTCGCCCGGCTGGGCAGGCTGGCGCACGTGCCGCTCGTGGCAGCCGGTGATGTGCGCTACCACGAACGCAGCCGGATGCCGCTCTTCGACGCCCTCACCGCCGTGCGGCATGGGGGCACGGTCGAGGAATTTCGTGATCGGCTGCTGGCCAACGGCGAGCGGCATCTCCACGAGCGGTGGCGGATCGCGGAGCGATTCGCGGCGATGCCCGACGCCGTCGAGCGGTCGGCCGAGATCGCGGCGAGGTGCACATTTTCGCTCGACGAACTGCGGTACGAATACCCCGATGCGGCCGTCCCGACGGGCCGCTCGCCACGGGAGCATCTCGCCCATCTGGCCTGGAAGGGGGCGGCGAAACGATATCCCGAAGGCATCCCCGACACGGTCCGGCGGCTCATCGGGCACGAGCTCGCGCTCATCGGCGAACTCGGCTACGAGGCCTATTTTCTCACCGTGTTCGACATCGTTCGGTTCGCCCGCCGGCGGGGCATTCTCTGCCAGGGGCGTGGCTCCGCAGCCAATTCGGCCGTCTGCTATTGCCTGGGAATCACGTCGGTCGATCCGTCGCGGATGAGCGTGCTCTTCGAGCGGTTCGTGAGTCGCGAGCGTCGCGAGGCTCCCGACATCGACATCGACTTCGAGCACGACCGCCGTGAGGAGGTGATCCAATACATCTACAAAACCTACGGTCGGAGCCGTGCGGCGATGACAGCCGAGGTGATCTCGTATCGGCTGCGATCGGCCGTCCGCGACATGGCCAAGGTGCTCGGGCTGTCGCTCGACCGTGTCGATGCCCTGGCCACCGTGATCGACGCGGGCGATGAGCCGGACGATCTTCCGACGCGTCTGGCCGAGGTGGGAATCGATCCCGCTGGTGACACCGGCACGAGGCTCGTGACGCTCGTCGGCCAGCTCATCGGCTTTCCACGCCACCTGGGGCAGCATGTCGGGGGCATGGTGATGACCCGCGGGGAGTTGTGCGATCTGGTGCCGATCCAGCCGGCTGCGATGGATGGCCGTACGATCATCCAGTGGGACAAGGACGATCTCGACGAGCTCGGCATTCTCAAGGTCGATTGCCTCGCGCTGGGCATGCTGTCGGCGATCCGGCGGGCATTCGATCTGGTCGAGTCGGTGGGCGGTCCGCGGCTGACGCTGGCGACGGTGCCGGCCGAGGATCGAGCCGTGTACGAGATGATCTCCAGAGCCGACACGGTGGGCGTGTTCCAGATCGAGAGCCGGGCGCAGATGAGCATGCTGCCCAGGCTCAAGCCGGCCTGCTTCTACGATCTCGTCATCGAGGTCGCGATCGTGCGACCGGGGCCGATCCAGGGGAACATGGTGCATCCCTACCTGCGCCGCCGCGCGGGCGAGGATCCGGTCACCTACCCCAACGACGAGATCCGCGCGGTGCTCGAGAAAACACTTGGTGTGCCGCTCTTCCAGGAGCAGGCGATGCGGCTGGCTGTCGTGGCGGCCGGCTTCACGCCGGGCGAAGCGGATCAACTGCGGCGGGCGATGGGCGCCTGGCGGCGTCCCGGGCTCATCGAGGAGTTTCGTCGCAGGCTGATCGACGGCATGCTCGCGAAGGGGCTGTCGCAGCAGTTCGCCGACCAGGTATTCGGGCAGATCCGAGGCTTTGGCGAATATGGCTTTCCGGAGTCGCACGCCGCCAGTTTCGCGCTCCTGGTCTATGTCTCTGCCTGGCTCAAATGCCACCATCCGGCGGCCTTCACGGCGGCGCTCCTCGGCAGCCAGCCGATGGGGTTTTACGCGCCGGCGCAGCTCGTCCGCGATGCGAAGGCACACGGGGTGAAGGTGTTGCCGGTCGATGTGAATGCCAGCCGCTGGCATGCATCGTTGGAGTTGCGTTCAAAAGCCGAGAGCCAGCCGGCCATTCGGCTCGGACTCGAGCAGGTGTATGGTCTGGGCGAGTCGGCCGGCATGCGGATCGAGGCGGCCCGCTCCGATGGCCGCTTCCGGCTTCTTCGCGACCTCGCTCGCCGCGCGGGTCTCGGCCGCGAGTCTCTTCTGCATCTGTCC
>JBJTDB010000097.1:0-2955 GCA_046092145.1 Planctomycetia bacterium
GAAGAGCCGAACGGGCATCAGATCACCTCCTTGGCTTCACCGGCATCACGATGCCGGCAGAGGAATGTGGCGAACGCATCGACCGCAGCATCGATATCGAGCGAGTTGTCCCAGCGGATCGCAACGTCGGCGTCGAGGCGGTCGCGGGCGTCTGGTGCGCATCTCTCGGTCCAGATCCGCAGCACGTCCGTCATGGCGTCGGTGCCAGCGCGGCCGGCGGCTACTGCTAGAGGGTCGTCCTTGAGCCGCTCCATCGCCTGGCTGATCATGTCGTCGATGGACAGACCCTCCGGGTCGAACCAGTCGATCAGGCCTGCAGCGTGCCACTCCCGTAGTTGGAGCAGGGCTGCCAACTCGAGCAGGAACTCACGGGGCAGATCGGGTAGCGAGGGGTCGTGCGACCCCATCATCCCGACGCTGCGGAAGAAGGCGACCACTAGGTTGGCTGCGTGATCCATCTGCCGAAGGACGGCGGCGATGAATCCCACTACCTCAGGGCTGCGGTGCGGCGGGGCGGCAGGAGGTGTGGGGCGGCTCGAACCAGTGCGGGGGCGGCGTTTCATGTCTCCTCCTTTGAGACAGCGGGCGGTCCGTCGAATTGGTGAACGAGCCCCCATTTTCGCAATCGAGGCTTCAAAAAGCAAGAAATTCCGCCGCATCATTCTCCGGCCATGCCGGGCGGCGGCCCGCTTCGCTCGGCAATGATTTTTTTCGCGATGAGCTCGGCAAGCAGCCTGCGGAATCGCTCGATCGGATCGACCGATGCAGGGCCATAGGGAGGATTCACATCGATACGCTTCTTCGGTCGTGACGTGTTGTCCCGTGGAAGCGGGTCGTTGTCTGATTTGCTGTTGTAGTCCATGGTCATAGGTCCGTGAAGAAATAGACCGGTGGCGTGTCCGGGAGCCGCATCGGCTCCAGTCGGCATGCCACCGGTCAGAAAACGTCAGTACTTCGGGTCAGTTCAGGCGACTCGCCGACGGCGCCGGCCGCGGGCGCGGCGAAGCAGTCTTGAGTCGTCGTGGCAGTCCCAATCCAGGCCGGCGACCGCGGCCATATCGACGGCATCGTTGTCGCCGGAATCATCCGGCATCGACGGATCGCCGCCGTCGGGGATCGACTCGTCACCGTTGAAGACCACGATCTCGATCAACTGGAAGCCGCGGTTGCGGACCAGGCTCCGGGATTCACCGAGGGCCCGAGAGACAGCAGCGATAAGGTCACGATCGTTTTCGACATAGAGCATCTGCGCACTCCATTCCCGGATGGCCGGGAGGCAGGGGAAATGCCGACGACCAGAGCGGCCGGCGGCACGAACAGGAAGGTCACGTGGAAACGCTCCACGAGACCGGGCCTGCCGTCAGAAGCGACGGCAGGCGAAGATTAATCACACCGCCGCGATGGCAGTGATCAGTGGCCTTCAGCCGAGCAACCGCACGTCGCCCATGAATCGCTCGAGCAATGTTCCCGCATGGGCCACGAGCAGCGCCCGCACGATCGGTGGGCACCGTTCGTAGCCGAGGAAGTTGGGCTTGAGGTCAACGGGCTCGCTGTGCGGAGGGCTTGTGTGAGCCTCGTAGTCGGTGGCGCCCCAGACGACGGCACCGACGCCGCCGGGCTGGATGATTGCCGCCTGATAGACGATGAAGGAATCGTCGTATGCGCTGGACGGGCCAACAGGTCTGCAGTAGATCGCAGGGCCTTCCACTTGGAAGTCGGTGAGCCCCATCGTCGCAAGCTCTGCGAGCTGATCATTGATGCCGGGGATCGCGGCTTCGGCGCTTTCGAGGCCGATCCGGATCATCATCGCCAGCCGCGCGAGTTGTGCGGCGTGCTTCGAGAGAGAGTCGTGCATTGCACATTCCTTGGTGAGAACGGCGGCCGATACCAGTAGGCCGCTCAAGGAATATGCCGCATTATTCGCGATTATTGAGGGCGTCGTGCCGGGGTGCTGGGATGCGTTTGGTCCAGTTGAATAACTCCGCGGGGTCAGCTCACATCCAGGGCGTTGGCCGAACGGCACCCACTGCCGTGAGTGCCCTGCCCGCGCCGAAAAGTGTCTGTGGACCGCCCAGTATGCCACCCGAGCGTGACGATCAGGTTGGCAGGGAAAACGGCGTGGGCCGGCGAGGCGGGGCGTTGCGAAAACCCTGCGGGGGCCTGGGGTTTCGCTGACCCCGGGCGACTTGAGGCGTCGAAGTAGGATGGCGGCGTTGGGTAGCGAATTGTCGGGTCTCGGGGGTGCAGTCATGTTTCGCTCGTGTGCGTTGATGCTCAGCTTTGGCCTCGCGTGCGTCGCGCACGCGAATCCGGCGGCCGTCCCCCAGCCGGGGAGCGACTTCGCCGAGCGGATCGCCGCGCTTGAGGCGGACGTCGCCCAGCTGCAGGCCCAGCCAACGCCGGCCGTGCCTCGGTCCCTTTTCCAGCCCAGGCTTTGGGACCTCTATAGCGGCGGCTGGTACGGCGGTGCCGAGGCCACGATTCTCCAGCCCTTCATGAGCGGGGCTCCTTCGGTGTTCAACGTCGGCCCTGTGTCCGGCTCGCTCATCCAGCAGCAGTTTCTCACCGGCGTCCGCTACCAGGTCGGCTGGGCGAACGAGGCCGGGCTCGGCATTCGGGGCCGCTACTGGTCGTACTACAATTTTTTCGACCAGGCTGAGCCGTACGCTCCGGCCGAACTTGGCATCGATCTCCAGACGGCCGATCTGGAGGCCACGTTCACCCAGCGAATTTGGAACTTCGACACGCTGCTCTCGGCCGGCGCCCGATATGGCAAGCTCGGATACATGAACAACGCATCGGTCGGCGTCTTGCCCATCTTCGGCGTCGGCTCGGCGACGTTCGAGGGGGTGGGACCGACGGTCGCCCTCGAGGGCCGCCGTCGGCTGGGCGGCTCGGCGTTCTCGCTCTACGGCAACGTCCGTGGCTCCGCCCTGTTCGGCACGATCGCCAACA
>JBJTDB010000098.1:0-1703 GCA_046092145.1 Planctomycetia bacterium
GACGCTGCCGACGACAGTTCCGTCGTCGTCCCCGGCGAATCGCACCCGTCGCGTGTGAGGCCGGTCTCGAAGGCCTGCCCGGTTCGGGCTTACGGCACGACGATGACACTCGTCGTGTTGTTGACGTCGGTCGCCGTGCCGGATGCTGGGCCGGCCACGGTGAAGTTCGTGCCGAGGTTCAAGATTCCGGTCGAAGCGGCTCCGCCCGTCAGGATCACCGCCGTCCCCGAACCGGCGACGGTTTGAGTGCTCACGAGCGCGAAGGGCGACGTTCCGGGAGCCGGCGATGTTCCCGCATCCACCGCGCCGACGTTGTTGAGGTTGAGGGCAGAGGCGTTTTGCGTGGTGATGCGGTTGGCGGCGCCTTCGATCGTCAGGGCCCCCAGGCCGTTGGCGAGGATGCCCTGGCCCGCTGGAGCCGCGGTTGACTGATTGATCACGAGCGTTTCGAAGAGCACGTCTGCCGTGGGGCTGCTGTCGAGGTTCACGCCGGCAGTCCGCACATCGGTGATCTTCGTGTCGAGAAAGGTGAACGTGCCGCTGCTGCCGTCCTGAACGGAGATGCCGTAGCCCGATGCCGTGCCGACGGCATCGGTGTTGGCGATCGTCGCCTTCTGGATCGTCACGTTGCCGGCGTCGTTGCTCAGCGTGATCGAGCCAGACGCCGAGTTGATGGAGGTGAGCGTGATGTTGCCCAGATTCACGTCGCCGCCCACCTGGTTTTGCACGAGAATGCCACCGCCGCCCTTGTCGGTGAGTGCATTGGGGACGGTTCCGGTGGAGTTGCCGTAGGCGAGCGCGATCGTGCCCGACGTCGGCCCGTCGATCAGCACGAGGGGCCTCGATGTCGAGCCCCCGGCAGCCGAGTCGTTGGTGATCGACCCCTGGTAGGAGAGATTGGCCGATCCGCCGAGCACCTCGAAACCAACGTCGTTCATGTTGGCGATCTTCGTGTTGACGAAGTTCATGGCGCCGGTCGCGTTGTCGATGCTCACGCCCGTGGTGTTGCCGGCCCCGGTCGGTGCGCTGCGCTCGATCGAGACGTTCGAGACAACGCTCGCCCCGGTGGGTGAGTTGAAGGGGGCGAGCCCCGGGCGGGCGATGCCGCTGGAGAGGTTGCCGGTGGCCTCGATGCCGATTCGGGATTCGCGGATCGTGAGATTCGCGACGATGGCCCCCGGAGCGACGGCGCCGTCGATGAGCACGCTCGGTCCGGTGGGGTTCGTCAGCACGGGAAGGAGCCCCGACATGTCGGTGGCGAGGTTGATGTTGCCGCAGCACGCGGTGGGCAGATAGAAGGCCGAGCCGTTCCCGACGAGATACTGGTTTGGCGCGTTGAAGCTGAAGGTCGTTTCAAGCGGGCCGGGGTTTGGGGATTGCGTGTCGTAGGCCCCCACGCCGCGATTGACATAGACGATATCCCAGGCCTGTGTCGCGGCGGCATCGCCGGCTGCGAGCGTGTTCACCGGGGCTTCGAAGGTGCCGGTGCCCCCAGCGGGGGCGGCATTGTTGACATGGATGACCCGCCACGGCGTGCCGGTCGATGGGTTGATCGCCACCTGCGGAGTCTGATGGGCGCGAACGATGTGCTCGTTGCGCATCATCGGCTGTTCCATCTGGTCGGGCACATTGCGGCGGCGGCTGCCGCCCATGCGGTAGGTGAGCCGCACGAAGCCGGTCGAATCGAAGTAGCTGTCGTTGTT
>JBJTDB010000099.1:0-638 GCA_046092145.1 Planctomycetia bacterium
GGCATGACCGTCGCCCCCATGCCCGCCGGTCACAGCCTCGTGCCGCTTGCCGAGGTTCCCGATCGCGAGCGCCGTCACGGCCCGCCTGAGCTTGTGATTCGGTGCAAACACCCCGTGATACCTGTGCCGATGCTTGCGCGGTGGAGGGACGAGATCGGCGAGCCGGTCCAGGAACTCAAACGGCGAGAGCTCGACGACGCCGTTCGCTCCCGGTCGCGTAGACTTGCGGCTGGCCGCGATGGCTGCGATCTACCTGGCGTTCCTGCTCTATTTCGCCAGCATTGGCGGCTACCGTCGCGTGCAGATGTCTTCTCCGTGAAGGCTGTGCCGATCAGGCTTAACGGTTCATCGCTGGGATTCGGAGCCTGCAGGCATCGGCAAACACGACACGACGTGGACCTGATGGCGAGGAGCCGGTCGGAGGCACGCGCAGGAGTCCGGTGAATTCTGCGACTCACGAGCGATTCACGATCCGTCCAGGAGCATCCTGGAGCAGAATCCGCCGGCGACGAGCATGCCGCAGCCGGCGAACCAATGCGGCCCGACAGGCGGATGCCTGTCCTCAGCCAGTCGCTAGGCCGACCTCCGTCGGCTGGTGCTCACCCGGCCCTCCGGGCCTGGCAGTCGTTTGAAAAAAT
>JBJTDB010000100.1:0-990 GCA_046092145.1 Planctomycetia bacterium
CGGCGCGACCGTCTTCTCCGCCGGCGGCCACGGCTTCACGAAGAGCGTGGGCATCCAGCTGATGACCGCCAAGGAGGCGCGGCCGATCCAGCTCGGCGGCAAGGACGAGATCAACGCGCCCCCGGGCGGCGACGACAAGACGAACGTCGTCACCGGTCTCGCCTGTGACGCAAAGACACTTTTCGCGAGCTACAAGGCCCGCGACCTCGTGGCCCGGTTCGATCCGAAGACGGGCGCGATGCTCGGCACGTGGAGCGTGCCCGCGCCCGAGCGGCTGGCGACGCTCGCCGACGGCCGGCTCGCCGTGGTGAGCGGCGGACAGGTGCTCGTGCTCGCCGACGGCAAGCCCGCGGTCACGATCGCGGAGAAGCTCGACGCGCCCACCGGCATCGCCACGTTCGAGAACATGATCTTCGTGGCCAACGCGGGCAGGCTCATGAATGTGTCGGTGTTCGACGCGAGCGGCAAATACCTCCGCAGCATCGGCAAGGAGGGGGGGCGGCCTGCGAAGGGCACGTATGACCAGCTCGGCATCTACATGCCGGGCGGCATCACGGTGGACAAGACCGGCCAGCTCTGGGTGGCGGAGACGACCGACGCGCCCAAGCGGATCAGCGTGTGGGATGCGAAGACCGGGGCTTTCAAGAACGAATTCTTCGGCGGCTGCGATTACTTCGCCTACGGCTTCATCGATCCCAAAAAGCCCGACGAGATCCTCGTGCACAACGTGCTCTGGAAGATCGACTGGAAAAACTACAAGGTCACGCCGCTGACCACGATCTGGCGGAAGACGTCGCCCGAGATGGTGCCCGAGTTGGGTCCGGGTGCGTATGCGGCGAGCCAGAAGATCCTCACCGGCTCAAACGGCCGGCAATATCTCTACGGCAACCGCTATGCGCACTTCTCCGGGCTCTTCTATCGGGACGGCGACCTCTTCAAGCCGACGATGAGCATGATCCACGTGGGCTACGACTACATCGGCCCGGCGGG
>JBJTDB010000101.1:0-9151 GCA_046092145.1 Planctomycetia bacterium
ACCATGGGCAGCTCGGGATCGAGATACCGGACGATCTCCACGTGGGCGTCGCGGGCCTGCGGCGCATAGAAATCGAGCAACTGCTCGATCTCGGCGTTGAGGCTGCCGGGCTCGAGGGTGAGCTTTTCCTGCCGGGCGAAATCGAGGAAATCACCGAGCAGCTTCTGCAGCCGGTCGCACTCCTGGCGGACGAGGTCGATCTTCGCCCGGGCCCGCCGGTCGCGTTGCTTCGTCGGCGACTCCGGATCGGTCTGGTCGAAGTCCTCGGCCAGAAGCTCCATGTTGAGCCGGATCGTGGACAACGGATTGCGGATCTCGTGGGCGAGGGCGCCCACGAGAGCCGCGAATTCCGCATACGTTTCCGGCCGAGCGGGCGACTGCTCGTCTGCGGACGACATGGTCGGCGCGGCCCCTCGGGGGTGGGTGATGCAAGCCGGCCGGAAGCCCGACCGAGTCAGGCCGTCGGCTTGCCAGCCTCCTCGGCCGCCTCACGGAGCACGGCCTTGCGGCTGAGTTTCACGCGGTCCTGCTCGTCCACGGCGATCACCTTGACCCGCAGGATGTCCCCGACGCGGCAGACGTCGGCGACGTTGCCCACGTACTCCTCGGAAAGCTCGCTGATGTGGCAGAGGCCATCTTTGCCCGGCACGAGCTCGACGAAAGCACCGAAGTCCTTCACGCTGGTCACACGGCCCTCGTAGATGCGGCCGATCTGGATCGATGCCGTCAGCGCCTCGACCTGCGCCATCGCCGCCATCGCCCCCTCGGCGTCGTGGCTAGCGACCGTCACGGTGCCATCATCCTCGACCTCGATGCTCGCTCCCGTCGATTCCTGGATCGCGCGGATCGTCTTGCCACCGGGGCCGATGAGGAGGCCGATCTTCTCGGGATTGATCTGGGTGCGGAGCAGCCGCGGCGCCCAGGGCGAGATCTCCGCACGCGGCCGACGGATGGCCGAAAGCATCGTCCGCAGGATCTCCATCCGGGCCTCCCGCGACTGCTTGAGCGTGGCCGCGATGATCGCCGGAGAAATGCCGTTGATCTTGAGGTCGAGCTGGATGCCGGTGATGCCGGTATGAGACCCCGCGATCTTGAAGTCCATGTCGCCGTAATGATCCTCGTCGCCGATGATGTCGGTGAGCAGGACCCACCGATCCTCGGACTGCTTGACGAGCCCCACCGAGATACCGGCCACGGGGTTGGAGATCGGCACACCTGCGGCCATCAGGCCGAGCGTGGCCCCACAAACCGAGGCCATCGAGCTCGAGCCGTTCGACTCGAGAATGTCCGAGATCACACGGATCGTGTAGGGAAACTGATCGGGATCGGGGAGCACCGGCTTCACGCTCCGCTCGGCCAGCGCCCCGTGACCGATCTCACGGCGACCGGGGCCGCGGATCGGACGGACCTCGCCGACGGAGAACGACGGGAAGTAGTAGTCGAGCATGAATTTCTTCGAGTACTCGTCGATCAGCCCATCGACCCGCTGTTCGTCCTTCCCGGAGCCGAGCGTGATGGTGACGAGGGCCTGGGTCTCACCACGCTGGAACAGGGCGGAGCCGTGCACGCGGGGCAGCAGATCGACCTCGCAATGCAGCTGTCGAAGCGACGTGAAGTCGCGGCCATCGGGACGCTTGCCTTCCACGATCAAGTCGCGAACCGCACGCTCCTCGAGACCGTGCCAGACGTGGGCGAAATCGGCCTCGCTGATGCCCCCCGCCTCGCCGGGCTTGAAACCGAAGGCCGGCTCGGTCGGGACGACCTCCGCCTTGGCCCGCTCACGGAGCAGCTTCACAGCCTGCCCGCGGTCCTGCTTTCCGGCGATCGCCTTGGCCGCCTTGAGCTCGCCGAGGTAGTCGCGGGTCAGACGCTCACGGAGGACAGAGTAGTCGGCCAGGACATATTCCTTCTTGGGCTTGCCCGCCTTGCGGACGAGCTCGTCCTGCATCTCGCAGAGAATGCGGATGTAGCGATGCGCCTCCTCGAGTGCTTCGAGCATCCGATCCTCGGGCATCTCACGGGCAAAGCCCTCGATCATGAGGATCGCCGTGGGGCTCCCCGACACCACGAGGTCGAGATCGCTCTCCTCGAGCTGATCCTGCGTGGGGAATGGGACGAACTTCCCGTCGATCTGGGCGATGCGAATGCTTCCAAGCGGCCCCTGGAACGGCAGCGGCGAAATGCACAAGGCAGCCGAGGCACCGTTCATCGCCAGCACGTCGGGATCGTTCTGGCGGTCGCTGGCCAGCACCGACGCCTGCACCTGCACCTCGTCATAGAAGCCCTCGGGAAAGAGGGGGCGGATGGGGCGATCGATGAGACGGCTGGTGAGCGTTTCCTTCATCGTCGGCCGGCCTTCCCGCTTGAGAAAGCCGCCCGGAAACTTCCCGGCGGCGGCCGACCGCTCGCGGTAGTCGCACGTCAGCGGAAAGAAATCGATCCCGGGCCGCGGGGCGCCCGTGGCCGCGGCCACGAGCACGGTCGTCTCGCCGTAGGACACGAGCACGCTGCCCGCCGCCTGCTTGGCCAGAAATCCGGTCTCGATGGCGAAGACATGGTCGCCGATTTTTCGTTCAACTCGCTCTTTCATGGTTTTCCTCTTTTCCTTCTTCTTTTCTGCTGTCTCGTTTTCAAGCCGCATGGCCGGCATCCATACCATGGGATGCGCAACGCTCGCGGCAACTTGCGATGCCGTTCCCAGGCGGACGCCGCCAGGGGAGCCAGTTCCCGTGCGGGGAGACCCGCACCAACAAATGCCACTCTGACGAGGGCTTACTTGCGGATCTCGAGCCGCTTGATGATGTCGAGATACCGCTGGGGCGCGACGCGCTTGAGATAATCGAGCAGACGACGACGACGGCTCACCATCGCCAGCAAGCCCCGCCTGCTGGCGAAGTCTTTGCTGTGCTTCTTGAAGTGCTCCGTGAGATGCGAAATCCGGCCCGTCAGCAGGGCGATCTGGATCTCCGCCGACCCGGTGTCGGCCTTCCCGCGCCGGTAGGCGCCGATCAGTTCGTGCTTGTGTTCCTTGGTGAGCGACATCAGCCGTTTCCACCCATCCGCGGGTGGCATTCGTTGTTGGAAATGACTCTTGTTAGGCCGCTAGTGTAGCCGACGCACCGATTCTTGCAACAGCCACTATCGCCGCCCTTTGGCAATGCCCTGCGGGGTGTGGACCACGTTCCAAGCAAGACCGAGCTTTTCCAGGGCCACGATCCCCCAGTAGGTCGTGTCGATCTCCCACCATTTGTGGCCGTGCTTTGCCATCCGCTGAAAGGCATGGTGGTTGTTGTGCCATCCCTCGCCGAAGGCGAGAAGGCCCACCCACCAGAGGTTGGTGGAGTCGTCGTCCGTTTCGTAGTTGCGATAGCCCCAGATATGGGTGGCCGAATTCACGAACCAGGTCACGTGGAAGACGATCACCATCCTGACGGCCTGCCCCCAGATCAGCCACGAAATGCCGACATCACGGCCGTAGAGCATCCACCCCGAGGCCAACAGCGCGGCCCCGATGATCACGTGCCACAGCAGGAATGTCTGGTGGAGAAACCGCAGTCCGCCGTCTCGTTCGAGATCGGGGGCCCACCGGCGCACATGCGCACCCACCTCGCCCGAACCATGATACGGAAACAGCCAGAGCATATGGGCCCAGAGCCCACCGTCGCGCGGCGAATGGGGATCCCCATCCTTGTCGCTGAAGACATGGTGCTTGCGATGGTTGGCGACCCACACGAGCGACGATCCCTCACCCGAGATTCCGCCCAGAAACGCGAAGAGCCATCGCACCGGGCGATAGGTCGTGAAACTGCCGTGCGTGAGGAGTCTGTGGTAGCCGAGGCAGACACCGAGCCCGCCGGTGATCCAATAGAGGACCATGCAGATCGCGAAGCCCGACCAGGTGAAGAAGAAGGGGGCGGCGAGTGCGGCGAGATGAATGCCTCCGATCCAGATGACCGTGGGCCAGTCGAGGTCGGCCCACGATGCGGCAGCCGTCTCGCGCCGCGGCTCGACCGTGCCGGGCTGATCCATGCCATCCGGCAACATGATGGAGGAGCGGCCGAAGGAGCAGTTCTCGTCGTCCAGCGAGATCGTTGACGACTGCTGTCCCCGACGAGCGGAGGGCTTCGGCGTGGCGAGCGGTGCGGTGGCGGGCGTCATGGGATGTCCTTATCGAGGCGACGGGGACACACGCCCCGTCGAATGACCCACACTCTGACTCATTTCACGATTTTCGCCAGAGCAGGCCGTCAGAAAAGCGTCGAACCGATGTCAAAAACAGGTCAAAATCCCCCAGCCTGCCGGGTCGAGGCATTCGGCCTCGTGGCGGTATTTTCCTCACGACGCCCTGACGGAGCAGGGGAGGGGAGAAGCCGCATCAGCCACGACGAGGCCGCGGACACAGGGACGGCCGGCGCATCGGCGGGGCCGACGAGCCACGCAAGCCGATCGGTCGGCACGGCGCCCGTCGGCTCGTCGATGAGGGAGAGCCCCTGCCGACGGGCGAGCGCACCGGCCCGATTCGCCCCCGCGGCGATGGTCACTCCTCCCGCATCGATTCCCACCCGCACCTCGAGGTCGTCGAACGGCCGCATCTCCTCGCCGGCGAGCGACTGGAATGCGGGGCCGGCACGGCAGCCACAGGTGGTGACGAGGGCACCGAGCAAGGACTGGGCGATCCGGCCGCGGACCGCGGAACCGGTCGTCTCGATCGCGACGATCCGACCGCCACGCCACTGGAGCCGATCGACCGACAGCGTGAGTGTTCCCTCCATCCGATGGCGGCCCATCGCGGCGAGCTCCGCCATGTCGATTCCTTCGATCATGCCGCGGGCCGTGCCCATCCACCCCTGTCCTGTCGTCGACGCCTCGACGACACCGGCGACGGCGTCGGCCGATCCCAGGGGCACGCCGGCCATCAGATCCTGAGGAAGAATCGATCGGACGATCCCCCAGGGAATGGCCTCTTGAATCGAGGCATGAACTTCATAGCCACGGGGAGATCCGCCGATGGCGATGACACGCAGTTCATCCTCTCCCTCGCTGCCATCGGCACGGTGCACTCGAACAGCCCTCGAGCCTCCGGCCGACACGCATTCGATGCGGAGGGGCACTCCCGGCACGGCACCTGGAGCGGGCGAAGCCTTTCGTCGGCCGTCATGAAATCCATCGACATCCCACGACAGGGAGCCGATCTCGACGACCCAGGCACGAGGGAACCGCACGGGCTCATCGAGCCAGGCGCGGGCCACGCCAGCCAGGGCGGCCACCCCCGCAGGATCGCAGGAAACGGACGGGATGCGGAGCCGAACCTCGGTGGCCGACGTCTCGACCTCGACCTCCGTCACCTGCACCACGCCCCCCTCCTCGGGCAGCCGGAGGCAACATCCCCTCAATCGCATCGCGCCGGGCCGGACGTGTTCCACGGCGTCTATGTCCACCGGCATGCCGATCGCCTGTTCGGCGGCGCGCCGGATGCCATCCCGATGCGAGGCCGAATGCCGAACCACCGCCAGGCCGATCAGGGCGGCGCAGGGAAGCAGCCCGAGGAGCACGAAGAGCGTGCGAACACCGCGAATCTTCGCCGTCGATCGCTCGATGAACATCCCTGCTCCCGGCACGTGGCCACCGGCCGTGGCAGCCGCTCTCGACTTACCGCTTCATGGCCAGATCGTGGAAGAGTCTCCAGCGGGCCTGCATCTCCTCGACGCTGTCGCCGCCGAACTTGTCGACGAGGGCTGCGGCCACCTCGAAAGCCACGACATTCTCGATGATCACGCTGCACGCACTCACCGCGCAGACATCGCTCCGCTCGTATGCGGCCTCCTCGGCCTGCTTCGTCCGGAGGTTCACCGAACCGAGCGGTTTGCGAAGGGTGCTGATCGGCTTCATGGCGGCCTTCACGACCAACGGCTGGCCATTGGTCATGCCCGCCTCCAGCCCCCCCGCGTTGTTCGTAGGACGGTCGAACCCGAGGCTCGGTGTCTGCCGCTCGTTCGCGTCGTAGCGGATCGCGTCATGCACCTCGGATCCCCGGCGGCGGGCGGCCTCGAAGCCCATTCCAATCTCCACGCCCTTGATGGCCTGCACCGCAATCACCGCCTGCCCGATCCGTCCGTCGAGTTTGCGATCCCACTGTGCGTGCGTGCCGAGGCCGATCGGCAGACCGTGCACCTGCACCTCGACGACACCGCCGAGCGTGTCGCCCTCCTTCCCGACGGTGTCGATCAGACGGGTCACCTCGGGGTCGCGATCGGGATGCAGCGAATAGATGGCGCTGGAGTCACGGATCGATCGCCACTCCGCGGGAGTGCGATTCTCGAGGCCGTTCTCCGGCCCACCCAGGACGACCCCGCCAAGCTCTCTGACCCAGCCGGCCACCTCGATCCCGAAGACCGCGAGCAACTGGCGGGCAAGTCCGCCGGCCGCCACGCGAGCGGCCGTCTCGCGGGCGCTGGCCCGCTCGAGGACCGCCCGCACACCGCCCAGATGCTTGATGCTGCCGGCAAGGTCGGCATGCCCGGGGCGCGGCCGATCGACCTCCTCCAGCCGCTCGAGTTTGGCGTCACGGTTGATGACCTCGAGCGCCAATGGGCTGCCGAGCGTGACGCCTCGCCAGAGACCAGAAAGAAACGTGACGGTGTCGGTCTCGATCCGCTGGCGACCTCCGCGGCCGTGCCCGCCCTGCCGCCGCTGCAGTTCGACGTTGATCGCCTCGATATCGACGGTCAGACCGGCCGGAAAGCCATCCACGAGGGCGACCAGAGCGGGGCCGTGCGATTCTCCGGCTGTCCAATAGCGAAGCATGGATGGGATCGTGCGCGAGGGATCGGGCGGAAGGGTGAACGACGAGATTCTAGTTCGAAAAACCGCCGGTCCCTAGAGTGAATTCAGAGCGATTTCGGCGTCACGCCCCCGCAGCAAAGCCGATCAGCACGGAAGGCCATGGCCCGTCAGACTCCGGAGGGCCTCGATGTATTTTTCACGGGTGCGGGCGACGACATGCTCGGGCAGGGCAGGGGGCGGACTCGCCTTGTCCCACCCGCTCCCCTCGAGCCAGTCGCGAACGAACTGCTTGTCGAATGAATCGGGAACACGTCCTTTTCCCGATTCCGCAGCCGGCCAAAACCTCGAGCTATCGGGCGTGAGCACTTCGTCGATGAGCCGCAGTGTTCCATCCGGGCCGATGCCCCACTCGAACTTCGTGTCGGCCACGACGATGCCCCGAGTCGCCGCATGCTCCGCACCGCGGGAGTAGACCGCGAGGCTCTTGTCGCGGAGCGTGGAGGCCAGTTCGGCACCGATGCGTGCCGACATCGTCGAGAACGGTACGTTTTCATCATGGCCCGTCTCGGCCTTCGTCGCCGGCGTGAATATCGGCGAGGGCAGCCGGTCGCCGGCGGCAAGCCCGGCCGGCAGGGGCTCGCCGCACACGCTGCCGCTCTTTCTGTATTCCGACAGACCCGACCCTGCCAGCCATCCGCGGACGACGCACTCGAACGGAACGACCCGACTGGCGCGCACGAGCATCGTGCGGCCCCGGAGCGGCTCACGATCGACCGATGCCGGCAGATCCATCGCATCCACGTCGGTCGTGATCAGGTGGTGGGCCACCGGATCGGGCCCAGATGCCAGCCAGTCGAACCAGAAGGCCGAGATGGCGGTGAGCACCTTGCCTTTGTCGGGGATCGGCGTGGGCAGGATCCAGTCGAAGGCGCTGATCCGGTCGGTGCTGACGATGAGCATGGCATCGCCGTGCCGGGTGTTTCCCAGCCGATAACAGTCCCGCACTTTGCCGCGGGAGAGCGTTCCGATGCCCAGGTTGGTCTCAGAAACGGCGCACGTCATGGAGGTGGTTGTACGCGATGGAGCCGGCTTCACGAAGCCCTCGCGGAGGGATGTCGGCTTTCAGGTGGGTGGCCACCACATGCACGACGCTGCCGCGTCGCTGGATGCGGCCATGGACGATGAGCACGGCCGCCCGGCGGACGGCGGCATCGGCGCGGTCCCACACGTCCGGGCGGACGACGATGTTGGCGGCACCGGTCTCATCCTCGATCGAGAGGAAGATCATGCCCTTGGCCGTGGCCGGCCGCTGCCGTGAAAGAACGATGCCGGCCACCTGCACGCGACGCCCCTCCGGCGACGATGTCGCCATCGCAATGGTTGCGATGCCCCGGGCCGTGCAGCGTTCCCGCTCGAACACGAGCGGATGGGCCATGAGCGAGAGGCCTGTGGTGCGATAGTCATCGATCACCTCTTCCTGCCGGGTCATCGCTGGAAGGAAACCACCCTCGGCATCATCGCCGTCCTCGGAATCGTCCTCGGGGAGATGCTCCAGAAGCGGCATGCTGCCGGGGCGATCGAGAAAACGCATCGACTCCCATACCGCCCGCCGTCGGTCGAGGCCGAGCGAACCGAGCGCTCCCGCACGGGACAGATGCAGAAGAGACTCGCGGCCGAGACCCGCGCGGCGAGCGAGGTCGCGAAGAAGCCGGAAGCGGCCATCGGAGCGGGCCGCCTCGATCCGCATGCCGGCCGACTCGCCCAGACCATACACCTGCTCGAGCCCGAGCCGAATGGCCGGTTGGCCCTCGGCTTTTGAACGCATCTCCAACGACGCATGCCAGCGGCTGGCGTTGACATCGACCGGCAACACCTTCACCCCGTGTGCCTTCGCATCGCGGACGAGCTGGGCCGGCGCGTAAAACCCCATCGGCTGGCTGCCGAGAAGCGCCGCCGTGAAGGCTGCCGGATGGTGGCACTTGAGCCAGGCAGAGACATAGACCAGGAGCGCGAAACTTGCAGCGTGCGACTCCGGAAAGCCATATTCGCCAAAGCCTCGGATCTGGCCGAATACCTGGTCCGCGAACTGCTGCGACAGCCCCTTCGCGAGCATGCCGTCAATCAGCCTGCGACGAAACTCCTCGATAAGCCCGGGACGCCGCCAGGCGCCCATCGCCCGCCGCAGTTGATCCGCTTCGCCCGGCGTGAAGCCGGCCGCCACGACAGCCAGCCGCATCGCCTGCTCCTGGAAGAGCGGCACACCGAGCGTTTTCTCGAGCACCGCGCGGATCTCGTCGTTGGGGTAGGTGACCGGATCCTCGCCGGCGCGCCGGCGCAGGTAGGGATGCACCATGTTCCCCTGGATCGG
>JBJTDB010000102.1:0-3166 GCA_046092145.1 Planctomycetia bacterium
ATGAATTTCGTCGTTATTCTTTGACCAGTCAGCCGAAGAACACGATCAAAAACACCGTTTCGCACCGAAGAGCACTGGAGAGCATCATGAGGCAGTCCTCCCGCCGTAATTTCGGCCGCCGTGATTTCGGCCATATCGAGCCGCTCGAATCGCGGGCGGTGCTCAGCGCGGTCAGCGTGGCGATCATGCCGCCCGCCGTGCAGGATGGCTCGAGCGTGGTCGCGCCGAGCCTGCCTGGCTCCCCGGTCGCCGCCGCGCGGCTGGTTCTCCGCGTGCCGCCGCAGGTGGAGGCCGGTGCGCCGACGCCGATCATCGCGACGGCGATCGATGCCGCCGGGCGTCCGGTGACGTCGTTCAGTGGGTCGGCATTTGTCTCCAGCACCGATGGCGCGGCGGCCCTTCCGATGATCGAGGTTCAGTTCAAGGATGGCCGGGCGTCGTTCGAGGTGACGTTCGCGACGGCTGGCACGCAGACAGTGAGCGTGAGGATGCTCGGCGATGATCCTGCTGGCCGCTTGGCCGCCCGGGCATCGACTGTGGTCACGGCCCCGCAGACGCTGAGTTCGTTCCGCGTCAGCGTTCCGCCGCGGGCCACGGCCGGAACCGCCATCGATGCGTCGATCGTGGCGGTCGACGCCGCCGGGCGACCGCTCAACAGATTTTCCGGGACCGCCACGTTGGCGAGCACCGACTCCGCGGCGACGCTGCCGGCCTCGGTGATATTCGTGAACGGCCGGGCCACCGCCCGCGTCACGTTTGGCACCGCGGGCAGCCAGAGCCTCTCCGTGCGAGGCGGCGCTGGCGAGAAGATCGTCACCACGGCTGCCACGGAGGTCGTCGCGCCGCGGGTGGCGACCACGTTCGCCGTCGTGCTGCCGAAGGCCGTGCCGGTCGGCGTGCCCGTGCTCGTGACGATCGTGGCGACCGACGCCCAGGGCAGGCGGATGCCGACATTCTCCGGCACGGCGACGCTTTCGTCGTCCGACAGCGCGGCGAAGCTGCCGAGTTCGGTGCGGTTCGTCGCCGGCCAGGCGACGGCGCGGGTGACGTTCGGGACGCTCGGCGAGCAGACGCTCACGGCTTTCAGGGTCTGGAGTGGTCCGAACGGTGCGATCTCCGGGACCGGCAAGACGCAGGTCGGAGAGGTGTCGATCCAGAGGCGGTAAGCCGCGGGCCTATTTTCCGCCGCAGGCCTCGAGGAGCATGTCGCAGAAGGTCTTCTCGTGGGCGGGCTGATACCGCGCCCGCCGGACGAAGAGATTGATGTGCTCGTGGCCGAACGTGCGCGACACGTCCCGGTACACCACCCCCTCGGCCGCATGCCCGCGCGGCGGCGGCTCGGTCATCAGGCGGCCCATCGAGGCCACCGACGCCCCGAAGCCCATCTGCACGTAGTTGAGCAGCAGCGCCTTCGAGTTGGCCTCCATCGTGATCGTGAGCCCGTCGCCGACGCCGGCCTCCGAGAAGACGGCGTCGAGCCGCTGCCGGTTGTTCGTTCCCGGGGCGAACACCACGAGCGGGTGCCGCCCGATCTGCCGGGGAGACAGCCGCTTTTCGGTCGCGAGCGGGTGGTCCTCGCGGGCGATGAGCATGAACGGATACTCCGCCACCCGTTCGCAACGCAGGGCCGGCGGCGGCTCCTCCAGCTGACCGGCCACGGCCACGTCGACCTCCCCCTTCTCGACCAGCCCGATGGCCTCCTTCGAGCTGCGGTCGTAGAGACAGACCTCGATGTCGGGGTGCAGGCGTCGAAACCGTTCCAGCACGCCGGGCAGGTCGTAGGAGAGGATTTCACCGGGCGCGGCGATCGAGAGCACGCGGTGCGCGGCGTCGGGCGACAGGGAAAACGTCTCCACCAGTTCGTCGAAGCCCTTCACGAGCGGCGCGGCCATGCTGAGCAGCAGCCGGCCCCGGTCGGTGAACACGAGCCGCCGCCCCTCGGTGTGCACGAGATCGCAGCCGAACGCCTTCTCGAGCGCCCGCACCTGCTGCCAGACGCTGGGCACGGAGAGCTCGAGCTTCTGGGCCACGGCCGCGAAGCTGCCCTCGGCCGACAGCGCCACGAACGCCCGCAACTGGCGAAACCGCAGCTGCTTGAATCGCCGGATATCGTGCGTTTGGGGCGAAGAACGGCGGGCCCCCTGCCGTGAAGGTCGCTGTGAAGCCATGCGAGTACCGGGAAAGGGAGATTCCTGAACGATACAGAGCCTACCGCGGCTCATGTGCGCCCAGCAAATGATTTCGCTTTTTTAAGAGACGGCATTTATTGGTTCAGGATGCTATGATCCCTTGCGGGACCTTTGAGTTTTCCTCCCGGGGGGTCCGGCCCCTTGGTTTCTCATATCTTTTTCGAGGAGTATCGCGTCATGGGGATGTCAAACCTGCGACGATCGAGCCTGCACAAGCCTGGCTTCGTCCGTGTGAGCGGCTTCACGCTCGTAGAACTTTTGGTTGTGATCGCGATCATCGGCGTGCTCGTCGGCCTGCTGCTGCCGGCGGTCCAGGTGGTGCGAGAGTCTTCCCGCCGCTCGGCGTGCACCAACAACATGAAGCAGATCGCGCTCGCCGTCTTGGGATATGAAAGCGCCAACGCGAAGTTTCCGCCGCTCGGCTGCGACTACCAACTGTACCGTATTCAGCGCAACGGATCGACCAACAGGAATGAGGCGTGGGATCGCTATGGGGTGCTCTTTCAGATCCTGCCCTTCGCCGAACAAGTAGATCTCTATGACATGGCTCAGACCTTTTTTCGTTGCTGGGACTCTGGCAACTCAAGTGCGGGCCCGAGCCTCGCCTTTGCGAATGCCACCTTTACCTACAACGGCGCAGCCGGCGTGCAGACTCCATTCAAGTCACAGCCTCCGTTTTTTCTTTGCCCCTCCGAAAGGCAGCGCACTCCCATCCAGGACATGGGGATGACGAGTTACCACGTCAGCCACGGGGATACGCTCACCGGCGAAGATGCCTGGAACAAGCGAGGCCCGTTCCTCCCCGGCACTCCCCGTAACGGGAGCAACCAGACGGTCGTCGTGAGTCCAAACGTGCCCTCTTCAGAGGTCATTTTGAGCGCAAGCCGCATCACCGACGGCGTCTCGAAGACCGTCATGCTCGGCGAAGTGGCGATACACGACGCGTCGAACACGCTCCCTGGCGGGGAGGGATCCAC
>JBJTDB010000103.1:0-2473 GCA_046092145.1 Planctomycetia bacterium
GGCCACGGTCGCCGGGAGGTGCGACCGCTCGCTGCGTGCGAGCTCGGCTCGCACGAAGCAAAGGCTGCTCGGGCCATGGATGGCCGAGCAGCCTTAAAGCTAGAGCATGTCCACCGGATCGACGTCGATGATCCAGGCGATGTCGTCCGGGGTCTTCACCGTCGCCGTGGCGCGGCGCATCAGATCGCGAAGGGCCTGGCCGTCTGGGCCATGCACCTGCACGTGCCACCGGAATCGTTCGCGGAGCCTCGCGATCGGGCATGGGGCCGGGCCGAGAACGCGGATGCCCGTGCCGTCCCCGGCCTCGCGGCGAATCCGATCGGCGATATGCCCCGCCCAGTCGGCCACGGACTGCTCCTGAGCGCCGCGAACCACCACCCGCACCACACTCCCGAACGGCGGATAGAGCAGCGCCTCGCGGATCGGCAGCTCGCTGCGGACAAAGGCCTCGTAGTCGTGGGCGGCCGCCGCGCGGATCGCCGGATGGTCGGGCGTGCTCGTCTGCACCACCACCCGGCCGCCGAGCGGGCCGCGGCCGCTGCGGCCCGCCACCTGGGTGACGAGCTGGCAGGTTCTTTCGGCGGCGCGGAAATCGGCCAGATGCAGTGCCGCATCGGCATGGACCACGCCGACGAGCATCACGTTCGGGAAGTCGAGCCCCTTCGCGATCATCTGGGTGCCGACGAGGATGTCGATCTCGCGGGCACGGAAGGCGTCGAGGGTGCGCTCGTGGCTCCCGCGCGACTGCATCGTGTCGGTATCCATGCGGGCGACCCGGGCGCCGCGAAAATGGCTGCGGACATATTCCTCGAGCTTCTGCGTGCCGGTGCCGCGGTGCACCAGATGAGCCGCCGAGCATGCGGGGCATTCGGATGGCAGGCGGTTCACGAGCCCGCACCCGTGGCAGATGCCGCGGTTTCCCGGCTGGTGCAGCGTGAGCGCCAGATCACACTGCGGGCATCGCGCGGTGTGACCGCATGCCCGGCACTGCACGTGGGTGGCGAAACCCCGTCGGTTGAGCAGCAGGATCACCTGGCCCCCACTCTCGAGCGCCCAATCGATGCCGGCGGTCATCCGTGGGCTGATCACGCCCATGGCTCGGGCCTTGGGATCACGGAGATCGACGGTGATGACCGCGGGCAGGTGCGACCCGCCGACGCGCTCGGGCAGTCGGCACATCGTCCAGTCGCCCGAGAGGCAGCGGGCGAAGGTCTCGAGCGCCGGCGTGGCCGATCCGAGCACGAGTGGGACGTTCTCCGCTCGGGCGATCCATTCGGCCACGTCGCGGGCGTGGTAGCGGGGCGCCGTCGCCTGCTTGAACGAGGTTTCGTGCTCCTCGTCGATGACGATCAATCCAAGCCGCGGCGCCGGTGCGAAGATCGCGCTGCGGGCGCCGACCACCACGTTGACACGCCCCCGGGCGATCTCCCGCCACTGGGCATGACGCTCGGCGGGAGTGAGGTGGCTGTGGAGCACGGCCACCGTGCCGAACCGGGCGCGGAACCGATCGCAGGTTTGCGGGGTGAGGCTGATCTCAGGGACCAGCACGATCGCCTGGCGTCCCATCGCGATCGTCTCCTCGACCGCCTGCAGATAGACCTCCGTCTTGCCGCTGCCCGTGACGCCGAAGAGGACGATCGTCTCGTGGCGACGGGCCCGCATCGGATCGATGATCGCCTCGAGCGCGGCCTCTTGGGCGGGGGCGAGGCGTTCGGGCCGGTCGTGGCGGATGGGCGGCCGGTCGGTCTTCGCAGGAGCGGTTTCGAGGCGGCCGGTCTCCGTGAGCAGGCCGAGCTTCACGAGCCTCGTGATCACGGCGCGGCTGGCGCCGGATGCGGCAGCCAGCGCCTCGGCCGGGGCCGGCGCCGTCGCGACGGCGAGCACCTTCTGCTGCCCGGGCGACAGCTTTCTCGCGGGCGACGCACCGGAAGCGACCAGCACCGGCACGGTGCGGATGCGTCGGCTCGAGCGGACGCCGGCTGGAAGCACCGCCTCGAGCACCTCGCCCCAGCGTGCCATCCATCGCTCGGCCATCCACTTCGTGAGCTCGAGCAGCCGCGGTGAGAGCAGCGGCGCGTCGTCCTCGACCCCGATCACGCGCTTGAGCGGTGCCTGGGGCAGGTCGTCGGTCCGCACCGCCACGCAGTAGGCGAGTCGCTCCCGGTTGCCACGTCCCAGGGGCACCCGCACGCGGCGGCCCGGCTCGACCTCGGATGCCAGGGCCTCGGGCACGAGGTAGTCGAGCGGCTTCTCGACGCCATCGGGGAGCACGACCGTGGCGATGAGGCCTTGCCGAGCATCATCCTCGAGCCAGGCTGGCCTGCTTTCGAAGAGTTCCCGCTGGCTCGTATGCTGGTGCGGTCCGGGCGGCATGACACCAGTAGACCGTCACCGCCGGCGGGCGGAAAGCCGTGGGAGGTTGGCGAATGGCCCGCATCGGCCTGTTCGGCGGTAGTTTCGATCCCGTTCATAC
>JBJTDB010000104.1:0-4480 GCA_046092145.1 Planctomycetia bacterium
GTCTGATACCATTTCCACCCATGACCAGGCAATTCCACGACTGTCAGAGCGCGGGTGGCGCCGATGAAGTCATGGACCTAGCCGACATCGCCCGGGCCATGTCTTCCGGAAGCTTCGGCCGCAGGGCCGGATGAGCCTCCACGAGCCGGGCGATGTCGGCGAGGTCCATGACGTCATCGGCGCCACCCGCGGTCTGCCAGTCGTGGAATTGCCTGGTCATGGGTGGAAATGGTATCAGACGCCGACGTCGCCCGCGGTGGCCCCGGTTACGGACGGAGGTGCCCGAGGGCGATGACGTGGATGCCGTCTGCCCGCGTGAAGCTGGCCTGCCCACCGGTGATGACACAGAGGGAGGCGAGTTGGCGGAGCTTTGCCGCCGTCAGCCGTGCGCGGAGCTTGGTCAGGTTGGCGACGGCCTCCGCGACCGCCCGTTCTCCCCCAAGCTTCACCTCGATCCCGATCCACGCTCCGTCGCGGCGTTCCACGATGGCGTCGATCTCGAGATCGCTGGAATCGCGGTAATGAAACACGCCGGCGTCCATGCCATCGGCATAGACCCGCAGGTCGCGGACCGCCAGCGATTCGAACAAGAATCCCATCGCGTTCAGATCGCCCAGCAGGCCGTCGGGCGACACGCCGAGAGCTGCGGTCGCGAGAGACGGATCGACGAAGTGCCATTTTGGCTTGACCCGCGCGCGGATGCTGGAGCGGATGTGCGGCCTCCAGGCCGGCAGCTCTTCCAGCACGAAGATCCGGGTGAGCTGATCCAGGTATTTCCGGACGGTCGGCGTCGAGAGGCTGCCGGTGGAAATCTCCGACTCCGCCGCCAGTTTCTCGAGCGAGGCTTCCGTGGAGATGTTACGGGCCAGCGTTTTGAGCAAAGCGGCCATCCTGACCGGCTCCGACCGTCCCCCCAACGCCCGGAGATCGACATCCGCGAGGTTGTCCACGTAGTCGCAGATCGCTGCCATGGCGACGGCGGTATCCAGCCCGTGCCACGCCGGCCAGCCGCCCTTCACGATGAGGCTTGCGTAGGCCGGAATATCGACTCCGCCCAAGCCCTCGACTTTCGCGGCCTTCGCGAAGAGTTCGGCGAATCGGACCTGCCCGGTGGTCCTGCCCTGTTCGAACAGGGTCATTGGCCGCAACGTCAGCCTGGCCATGCGTCCCGCGCCGGTGTGCCGTGTCTTGTCCTCGGCCGGCGCGGCGGATCCGGTGAGGATGAACTGGCCGGGCAGCCCGCGGGCGTCGATTTCCGCTCGGATGGAATTCCAGATCGATGGAGCCAGCTGCCATTCATCGATCAGCCTCGGAACGTGCCCCGCCAAAAGCGTCGCGGGCGCCAACTCGGCGGCATCGATCAGCTCCCTCCGCTGGTCCAGGCGAACGGAACTGGCGGCATGGTGCAGGGCCGACGTCGTCTTGCCGACGGCTCTTGGCCCCCGCAAAACGACAGCCCCGGCGGATTTCAGCTTCCGATCGATCAGGGCGTCGATCAATCGGGGTGTATAGGGCTTCACGAGCCCCATTCTAGCCTGTGTTTCTTATTTTGCAACGCGCGGCCTTTCCTTTTTGCAACGTTATGCCTTCCTTTTTTGCAACACCTCCAAAAGCCGTCTCATCCAACCGGCCCCGTCGGGCCCGGCACCACATGCTGAGAAGACTGGGGCTCCATCTGCCGGCCGGCCCGCCGCTGCACGCCGCTGGAGAGCGGTTTCCCTCGCTCGCGCTACGGGCTTCACGGCAACGGGGGCGCGCCCGATGGGGCATGGGTGTCCGACACGGGCTGCTTCTGCGGCGTCACGCGCGGATCGCGTCGATCGGGCCGGAGCTGTTGCCGAACTGGCGCACCGGGGCGCCGCACGCGCCGAGAAGCGTGACCCAGAGATTGTAGAGCGACGTGTCCATCGGGAGCTTCACATGGCCCGCCGGACGGATCGCCCCGCCGGCGCGGCCCGCGAGCAAAACGGGCAGATCGAAGGGCGTGTGGGCGTTGCCGCTGCCGAGGCCGCTGCCGTAGTAGATCGCGGCATTGTCGAGCAGGCTGCCCTCCCCTTCCGGCGTCGCCGCGAGCCGCGCAACGAGCTCCGCAAAGAGCGCCACGTTGAAGCGGTCGATCTTGCGGAGCTTCGCCATCTTTTCCTCCACGTTGCCGTGGTGCGAAAGCTCGTGGTGCCCCTCGAACACGCCCACTTCGGGATAAGCCTGGTTACCCGCCTCGTTGCCGAGCATGAACGTGCAGACCCGCGTGGCGTCGGTCTGGAAGGCGAGCGCAATCAATTCGCCCATCAGCCGCACGTGGTCGGGATAGTTGAGCGAGGATCGCTCCGGGATGTCGAGCCGCGGCGGGCCGTCGGCGGCGGTCGCGACCGATCGGCCGATCCGCCGCTCAACGTCGCGGACGGCGGGGAGATATTCGTCGAGCTTGCGCCGATCCGACGCGCCGAGCGTGCGGTCGAGCCGGCGGGCGTCTTCGAGCACCGCGTCGAGCACGCTGCGGCGGAGCATCGCGTCGCGACTTCCGTCGGCGGCCGCGGCCGTGCCCCCCGGGTCGGAGCCGAAGATCCGCCGAAAGACGCTCCGCGGATCGTTGTCGGTGGGCAGCGGCGAATCGGCGTCGCGCCAGGCGATCACGGAACTGTAGACACAGCTGAAGCCGCTGTCGCAGAGGCCCGCCATCTGCGAGCCGTTCACTGAAAGCTCGAGCGACGTGAGCCGGCTCTCGCGGCCGATCGCCTCGGCGATCACCTGATCGACCGACACGCCGGCCCGCACCTCCTCCTTGCTCGCGACCGTGCCGGTGAGGAGCGCCGCCGCGGGCCGGGCATGCCCCGTCACCACGCCCTTCTCGCCACCGGGAATCTGCGAGAGCCCAGTGATCACCGACACATGCTCGCGGACGGCGGCGAGCGGCTCGAGGCTCGACGGCAGCACGTAGTCGAGCCCCGCGGTCGCGGGCTTCCAGGCGTCGTGCACGATGCCGTTGGGCACCATCAGAAACGCCGCCCGCTTGGGCGTAGCTCCGTGCGCTGCCGCGGCCCGCGGCAGCTGCATCGCATCGAGCAGCGGCAGGCCGATCGCCGCCGCTGCACCGCGTAGCATCGTCCGACGTGAGAGTGGCTTCATGGCTTCTGCTCCTGCGTGGAGGCGGTGACGGTGGCTTCGATCGGGATCTCCAGAAAGAATAGCCCCGCGAGTGGCTCGCCGGGCTCGCCGGTCGATCGCTGGCCCGCGTTGCCCGCCTGCGTGACGATCCGCACGGCGGCCGTGTAGGTGCCGGGAGCGGCCGCGCCGCGAAACTGCACGCGGAAGGGCGCCGTCTCGGCTCGGCCTTCAGGCCCCCCAGCGAGGCCCGGCTCGCCGTCGGCCCCGACGAGCGAGAGCGTGCGGCCGTCCTCCGCGGCATGCCCGCCCGCGAGCGCGAAGAGGGCGGCGTCTTTGCCGACGAGCTCGCAGCCGACGTGCTCGGTGGTCACCTTGTAGCCAAGCTTTGGATCAACCTGCATCCGCGCGCAGCCGTAGAGGATCGAGGCCACGGGCTTGCCGTGCTGGTCGTCGATCGTGGTCGTCTGCACGTTCATGATGCTCCGCTCGTCCGACTCGGCCGTTTTCCCCGGGGGCACCTCAGCAAACCGGATCGGCGCCGCATCGCTCACGCCGAGCCGCGGGCGAACGACGCGGATCGGCGAGAGGTTGCCCACCAGCGTCTGCGGCCGCGTCGAGACCACGAACGTGTATTGATTGTTCCAGCCGTCGTGCGTGTTTGGCCGGCGCACCCCCACCTGCCGCAGCCGATGCAGGCCCTCCCCCTCCACCGTGAAGCCGCCGGCATTCGAGATCATCGAGTCGTTGGTGCCGCCGGGAGTCGCGATCCAGGCCTGCACGGTGTCGCGCGGCTTGTTGACGAGCGTGACGTCGAACTCCACGGCGAGGATCGATCCGGGCCGCACGTTGTCGGGCCCCGTGAGCGGCGCGTTCCAGGAATGCGACGACGTCGCGATCGTGGCGACGACGGGCATGTCGGTCGGCGGCACCGTGGCGACGGCCTTCAGAAAATCGTCGCTCGATTCGCCCGGCCCGATCATTCCCTCGAGAAACGTGAGCACGACGGGCGTATCGACCGGCAGCGTGAGCGGTTGTCGCCAGGGGGAGTTTTCCTGCGGGCCGCCCGCCGCTGCGGCAAGGTCGATCCGCCGGCCCGACGCCGTCGCTGCCGCGAGCAGCCGCCTGAGCGAATGGACCTCGACCGCGGCCTCGGCCGCCGTAAACGCCGCGGTCGCCTTTGGGTTTTTCACAAGCGTGAGCGTCATCTGCTGATCGGGATTGCCGTCGAGCACCGCTTCGAGCCCGTCGGGCACCTGCTCCACGCCCACGCGGCCGGGGTTGCGCCGCAGCCGAAACGGATCGGAGAGGACGATCCCCTCCACGAGGCTCGACATGCGATCGCCGCCGGCGACCAGCCGCGCGAGAATCTTCTGCA
>JBJTDB010000105.1:0-9149 GCA_046092145.1 Planctomycetia bacterium
GGGCCATGTGGCGGCCGTTGCAGGACGGGCAGACGCCGCGGCCCTTGCAGGAGAATGCCACGACGAATCCCTGGCCGCAGCCGGTGCACAGCGCGCGGGCGAATCCGAAGCAGAGGAGCCCGCACTCGAGATAGCCGCGGAACTCCTCCTCGACGTATCCCGGCACGGGCCGCTCGGCGGCTTCCCGCCAGGCGAGGCTACGAGCGTGTTCTCCGGAGCGTCATGAGAAGCACCCCGGTGGGCCGTGATCATCTGCGACTCGGCACGAGAGCCACTCATCATCATGAGGAACACCGTTGCGATCACGTCCCAGGGCTTGCAGGTCACATTGTCCTCCGTTGCCGGGCCGCCACTGCCACCCTACTGAGTCACCTCCAGCGCGAGCCAGACAGCCCAGTCACTTCATATTCTGACGCTGCCCCCAACTTGGTACCAGCCGGGTTGTTAGCCATGCAGGGCCGGTAGCTGGGCATGCCCAGCTGTTCGACAACGTCGTGCAGGATCAGGTGGGCGCGTGCAACGGACCGACCGGCGTCTCCTTCGATCTTGATAGCATGACAGGCTGAAGCCTGTCTTACATGTGCAGGGCGGCATCGATGCGGGCGAGGATCGTGGCGACGATCTCACGGTCGCTGGCCGGCCGCCGTGGGCTGCCGGGATGCGGCTCATCGCTGGTGAGCAGGCCTCGTAGGTGGAGGGCCATTGCCATCGTGTGCTTGTAGGCCGGGACGGGCGGGCGAAAGGCGAAGTCACCGAGGGCCTGGAGGGCGTCGTCGAGTTCATCGAAGCGATTGTCACCAGCCGCCCACCAGCGATCCCGCTGGGCAAACGCCTCGGGGTAGGCGGTTGAGAGGCCGAGCAGCCAGTCGCTCCCATACCGCACCATGTCGATCGCAAGATCATTGCCCGTGAAGACGTGAAACTCGGGCCGCACCCGATTGCGAACTACGAGCCGCTCCCATTCGAGTTGCCGCGACAGCGACGAGTGCTTGGCCCCGATGCAGTTGGGGATCTGAATCAGTCGCTCGTAGGCTTCGATCGCGAGCACGCGGCCAGAGGGCACGAAGGCGGTGCCGAGTTCGAAGCCGATGAACTGGTCCACCCGGCCGGCCAGCCGCCGATAGCGATCGAGAAAGTCCGTGTCGCTGCCGGTCGTGAGGCCCCACGACGGAAAGATCACGGGCAGGCCGCCGGCCGCGGCGATTATCTCGAACTGCCGCCCGTAGGCGGCCTCGTCGAAGACGTCTCCCTCCGCATCGACCACGCACGCACCAGCCACAAACTCGCCGCTGCCGAGGGTGTCGCGGGTGATCTGCAACGCCTGCCGGCGGGTCGCATCGTCGATCAGCTGCACGTAGCCCGTATCCATATTGACCGCAGGCGTGATGCCGCAGGCGGCCGTGCGGGCCACATGGGCGGCGAAGGCATCCCAGTCGATCTGCCGGTCTGCAGTGAAGGGGAGCAGGATCGCCGACATTCCGCGGATCAGACGGCGGGGGCACACGAGCGCGGCGGGATCGATGGCGGCTGCCGAGGCTGGTACCATGTCGCAAAGTATTGAAGAAGTCGCCTCTGGTCGCCAGCCCCATGCAGTTCCCCCGCATCGCCCGCTTCCGCACCGTCGCCGATCTTTGTGCCCACTGCAAGTCGCTTGGAGCGCCGATTCTCTTCGATGACGCGCCGCTCTCGGCAGCGGAAGGCTCACCGTTGGCCGCACCGCTTTCGCTCAACGCTCGGACGGCTGGGAACCGCTGGTGCATCCACCCGATGGAGGGCTGGGACGGTACCAGTGATGGCCGGCCGACCGACACACTGCTGCGTCGCTGGCGGCATTTCGGGGAAAGCGGGGCCAAGCTGATCTGGGGGGGCGAAGCGGTGGCAGTGGTGCCCGAGGGCAGGGCCAACCCCAACCAGCTCTGTGCCCCCGCCTGCGGAAGAGACGGTTTTGCCGCGCTGCTGCAGGCCGTTCGCGACGCCCATGCGGAGCGGTTTGGTACCACCGACGATCTCATCGTCGCCCTCCAACTCACGCATTCGGGACGGTTCTCCAAGCCGACGCCAGCCGGGCGGCAGCCGCGGATCGCCTACCACCATCCGCTCCTCGACGCCCGTCACGGAGTCGACCCGAGCGACAGTGCATGCGTGCTCACCGATGCCGACGTTGAACGGCTGATCGACGCCTATCTGACCGCCGCCCGCGCTGCCGAGGCCGTTGGCTTCGACATGGTCGACATCAAGGCCTGCCATGGCTATCTGCTCCACGAGTTTCTTTCGGCGCGACGACGACCTGGCCCTTACGGCGGCGACTTCGCGGGCCGCACCCGCCTGCTGCGAACGATCATCGAGCGGGTGCGGGAGGTCTGCCCGCGGCTTCTCGTCGGCGTGCGACTGTCGCTCTTCGATGTCGTGCCGTGGCACAACGTCGGTGATCACGGCGAGCCGTTTCCGTTTGCCGATGCCTTGCCCTACGACTGTGGATTCGGCGTGGACGAAATGAACCCGCTCGCAATCAATCTCGACGAGCCGATTCAACTCTTGAACACGCTTCGCGACATGGGCGTCTGCTCGGTGAATCTCTCGGCGGGGAGCCCCTACACCGTGCCCCACATCCAACGGCCGGCAGCGTTTCCACCCTCCGACGGCTACGCCCCGCCGGAGGATCCGCTCGTGGGTGTGTGGCGACAACTCGACGCCTGCCGACAGGCCAAGGAGGCGGTGCCTGATCTGCCGCTGATCGGCTCGGGCTACACCTATCTTCAAGACTATCTCGTCCATGCCGCCCAAGGAGCCGTGCGGGCGGGCTGGATCGACGCCGTGGGGCTCGGCCGGATGGTGCTCTCCTATCCGCACCTTCCGGCCGATTCGCTCGCGGGCAAGCCGCTGGTTCGCACCGCGATCTGCCGCACGTTCTCCGACTGCACCACGGCCCCCCGCCACGGTCTCCGCAGCGGCTGCTACCCGCTCGACGACTACTACAAGGCGCTGCCCGAAGCCGCCGAGGTCAAGGCGATCAAGGCAGCCGGGGCGATCAAACCAGCCCTGTAGCCAGTTTTGTGAACGCCGGTCGAAAAGTGCAGCGCGGGGCGGGGTAGCCCGGCCGGTCGAAAAATGCAGCGCACAACTGTGCAGCGTTGTCAACCAGCTACAAGGGTGGCGGCGAGATAGATGCCGCCTGCGAGGAGCATCGTCGCCGGGAGCGTGAGAATCCAGGCCATGGCGATCTCACGAACCGTCCCCCCTTGGATGCCAGAGCGGTTGGCCCACATCGTGCCCGCCACACCGCT
Source organism: Planctomycetia bacterium (assembly GCA_046092145.1). Taxonomy (GTDB): domain Bacteria; phylum Planctomycetota; class Planctomycetia; order Pirellulales; family UBA1268; genus CACORA01. The sequence goes on from JBJTDB010000105.1 coordinate 3,285, forward strand.
GGAAAGCACATGCGTGGTGCTTACCGGCATGCCAAAGCCGTCCGCCAGACCAATCGTGCCCGCGGCCACAAGCTCCGCGACGCCACCCTGGGCGTAGGTGAGGTGGGACTTCCCGATCTTCTCGCCCACGGTGACGACGATCCGCTGCCAGCCCACCATCGTGCCCACGCCGAGGCACAGTGCCACGCCCCACTTGACCCACTCTGGGACATACTCCACCGGCTTCGAGAGCCTGCCTGCGATGCTTGCCAGCACGCGGCGTCGGTCTTCACCCAGACGGTCTCCGAAGTGCCGCAGCAGCGTGCGGACCGACGTGCCGAGTTCCACAAGCTGCGTCCGCAGCGACCAGCGGGCGTCACGGTCGAGGTCGTGGAATCCCTGGCGGCCGTCAAGCGATGCGACGACCGATCGCACCAGCGGCAGGGGGTCGAGCGTGGCGAGCACGGGATCGTCGCCCTCCAGAGCGTCGATCACATCGTGGGCGAGGCCGTATTCGACCGATGCATCCTCGGCGAGCGCGGCCGATCGCGAAAGCCGCTCGACGCGGAGCGTAGCCACGTGCTGGTCGCGAAGCGCGGCAATCATGTCAGTCAACGGCGGCGTCTGAATCTCGGCCTCCAATTCTCGGGCAGCCGCGACCGCGTCCGCGATCTGACCGCTGCCGGCCTTCGGATCGAGCGCGTAGGTGGCTGGCACGATGCCGATGAGCACGAGCATGATGAGCCCCATGCCCTTCTGGCCGTCGTTCGACCCGTGGGCGAAGCTGACGCCGGTGCAGGTGCCCACGAGCAGAAGCCGCACCCACCAGGGGGGCGGCTCGTCCCCCTCGGGCGCTGTGTAGAGCCTGGGCGAGTGGACCAGCGCCTTGCAGACGAGCAGGAGTCCTGCCGCCAAGCCAAAGCCGACCAGCGGCGAAAGCAACATTGCCATCGTCACCTCGGCAACCTTATGCCAGTTGAGTCCGCGGAGGGCCGAGCCGTGCTCGAGCCACGCATTCGTCATACCGACGCCCATGATCGAGCCGATCAATGCGTGCGAACTGGAAGCGGGCAGGCCGCGGTACCAGGTCGCGAAGTTCCACGCGATGGCGGCCAGAAGGAGCGCCAAGACCATCGCCAGGCCGCGGCCGGTCTGAATGTTCACGAGCAGATCCACCGGGAGCAGGTGGACGATGCTGAATGCCACGCCGATGCCGCCGGCATGGACACCGATGAAGTTCCAAAGTCCGGACCAGACGACAGCCGGCGTTGGTTTGAGGCTCTTCGTGTAGATGACGGTTGCCACCGCATTGGCGGTATCATGGAAGCCGTTGATCACCTCGAAGCCGAAGGCAATCACCAGAGCGCCGATGAGAAGGGCGACCTGGCCGGTCGAGAGCGCGGCAAGTCCGTCGAGCAGGTCCATGCGTTCCAGGTTCACACGGTTCGGAAACTCCCGAAACGTATGCCTGCACGGAGATGTTCACAAGCCTCAGAAGCACCGGCTCATCGGAATCTCACACTCGGCCCCGATGCCCAGCGATGTCCTGACACAATCGCGTGAAAAGGTTCAATGCACCGACCGTGGAGTCCCCGGTGGAAACCAGGGGATCAATGTGCGCCGCCCCAGATGCGGTGGCTCACGCGTTTCTTGCGCCTACTCGCCAGACGCAGGCTTCAGTTCAGGCGCGATCGAGCCGTCGTCACCGAGCCGACCGGCTGACCAGAGCAGGCCGCGGGTCACGAGATCGAGGTAACGGTCATCGCCGACCGTCTCGTTGTTGTGCCCCAGTGAGGTGCTGAAGATCCGGGTGCGGTTGGGGCCGTACTCATTCGTCCACGCGACCACCGTCGTCGTCTCGACCGGCTTGGCGGCGGGATCGGCCGGCTCACCGGACTTCGGCTTCGGCGGAACAGCCTGCGTGCCCGTGGCGAGCACCTTGGCGGACGGCAACACCTGGATGTTGTTGTAGAGCTCCTCCTTGATCGTCGTCCAATCGGCCAGCACACGCGTGATCGGATGCGTGCGTTCGCCAAACCTGATCGCGATCGGAAGCTGGGGGCCGTGGCCGGTGGACTGCAGGCCGATCATCTCGTACCAGAGGGCATTGTCGGCACCGACTGCGACGGGCTGCCGGAAGTCGCCCCACCTGTAGGAGTGCATCGCGCAGTGGATGTTCACCGCCGGCGTGCCGCGGCGGTGGGCCGCGAGGATCCTCGCCAGGTAGTCTCGGTCGGTCACGTCGCCCGAGCATTCGTCGTGGACGATCACGTCGTAGCCGCGGTCCCAGTCGTCCTTCGCATACACATCGAACGTTGCCTTGGTGGATGTGTCTGGGTTGTAGGCGACCTTCACCTGCGACCGCACCCGGGCCTCAATGCCCTTCTTGAGAAGTTGCGTCTGGGTGGCGTAGTCGTGGCAACAGCCGCCGGCGACAAGCAGCACCTGCAGCGGCTTGGCCGAGTCAGCCGCATGGATGGCTGTCGCGGCGGCGACAAGAACGAGGGTGGCGAACAGTGTGCGTGTGGTCATCGCGGGTCTCCTTCTGGGCTCACAATAGGAACGCTACGGGATACCCAGATGTGGTGGCTAGCATGTCTCTTCGCTCATGCACAATACTTTGCGTTTGTTCGCCGATGGCTCATTTGATTTGAAGAGGGACGAGAAACGGTGCCAGCCACCAAAAATAGGCATGATGCAGTGTACCCAGATGTGGTGGCTGGCACCTTTCTTGTGGCGTTGGCGGTGGCGGTCTATCTGCATGGGCTTGGGGCGGTGCACATCCTGCGGAACGGCGATGAGCCGATTTATACACAGATCACGCGGTGCACCGCGGCGAGCGGCTCGTGGCTTCCGCTCCGTTCCGACATGCCGCAGATGGTCAACACGAAGCCGCCCCTCCTCTTCTGGCAGGGCATGCTCTCCACCGACTGGGGTCGCGACTGGTCGTTCATGGCCCTTCGCTGGCCGAATGTCGGCTGGACGTTTCTGACGTCTGCGCTCGCGGGGCTGCTCGCATGGAAAATCCGCGGCCGCGACGTTTCGGCCGGCCTGCTCGCCGCCGCCGTCTATCTCGCGTTTCTTTCCACGTATCGCTACGGCCGCCCGTTCCTCACCAATGCTCCCGAGACTTTTTGGACCACGCTCTGCTTCTTCGTGATGTTCTGGTGGCGGCCGCGGTCGTTCGCGTCGCGGTGGCTCGTGCCCACGCTCATCGGCGTGATCGCCGGATTGGCGATGCTTACGAAATCGTTCGCCCAGCTCCTGCCGATCGGCCTGGGCCTGGCAGCATGGCACCTGCACGAGATCCGCCACGACGACGGCTCGATCGACTGGCGCCGGCTGCTCACGCGGTCCGTGCCCGGGCTGGCATGGGTGGCCATCGTGTCGCTCGGCATGTTTTCGCTCTGGTTTCTCCTCGATCCTGATCCGGCCGCGATCTGGCGGGAGTTCGTCGTCCAGGAAAATCTCGGGAAGATGAAGGCCGGTCGGCCGAACTACCTGCTCGCGGTGCTCTGGGGGCGGTTCAGCATCTGGCAATACGGCATGACCTGGTTTTCCAATGCCGGGGTGCTGGTGCTGCCGGTGCTCGGCACGTTCATCCGGGGCTGGCAGCATCGCCGCCACGCCTCGCGCGAGGAGCGGCTGCTCTGGATCCTCCTCGGGGTGTGGTTTCTCGTGTTCTTTCTTCCGACACAGCGATCGGGCCGCTACCTGATGCCGGTCATGCCCATGCTGGCGGTGCTGACCGCGATCCACTGGCAGCGCCTGCTTCCTTCAGCCTTCCTCGGCACGCTCGCGATCGCCGGCGTCGTGCTCGGCCTGCTTGCGTGGATTTCGGTGGCTCTTGCGATGGAGCTTGGGGGCGTGCTGCCGTGGGAACACTGGCCGATGCTCGTTGGATCGCTCGCGCTGGTGGCCTATGGGTGCATCGACCGGCGGCGGCGGGCGGCGTCGGCGGTGGCCTCGGCGCTGTGCGTGTCGCTCGCGATTTCAAGCGGCCAACTCGCGTTCGAGCATCCGCACGGCGCGTATCCGCCCGATGTGGTCGCCCGGGCGGCCGGGCGCGTGGTCTGGGTGCCTCGCACGTTCCTCGGCTCGGAAGAGTTTCAGCGGATGCTGCTCCCAGGGGCCGACGTGCGGGGCTACGACGTCGGCACCGAGCCGCCGATCGGCGTGGGCGAGATGCGTGCCGTCATGCAGCGGCTCGACGAGCCTCCGCCCTCGGGCGCGATCGGCAGCCGTCTGGAAATGCACGCCCGGCTCACCACGGACGAGTGCTGGGGCCTGGCGAGTGGCCGCGTGGCGGAAAATCTCCTGCGCCGCGAGTGGCTGGTCGAGTAGCCGCCACGAAGTCAGGCCGCCACGCGGGTTGGGATGGCCACCTCCGCTGCGGCCTCCTCTCGCACGATCCCGAAGGGTGTCCAGGTCAGCCGATGCCGGCGGGTCTGGGTCCGAATGTCCCGATTGCGAATCCACGAGGCATCGCTGACATACGGTCGCGGGTGTTCGAGGTGGAGGCAGATGGCCCGGTGGCGCACATGGCGAAACCGCACTCCCGCATGCATGAGCCGCTCGCCGAGTTCTCGATCGAGGCCGCCATACTGCATTCGCTCATCGAAGCCGTTGACCCGAATCACATCGTCGCGCCAGGCCGAGGCGTTGTGTCCGTTGAAGCTCGCCCGTGTCGGCGTGAGCCGGTCGAGCATCCCGCCGGCCGGTCCGTTCGCAGCCAGAATCTTGAGCCCGGTGCGTATCGATCCCGCGCCGTGCCGTCGCAGCCAGCTCAGTTCCATGCAGTCGCCGCTGACGATCTCCTCCCGCGTGATGGCAAAGCTCGCCTCGTACGACATGCGGATGCATCCACCGGAGAGGGCGTGGCCCGGCCTGGCGAGCTGAGCGTGCGTGGCCACGAAATCGGCTCGTGGAATGCAGTCGCCGTCTGAGAAAATCAGGTAGTCGTCCGTGGCCCGTTCGATCGCACGGTTGAGGATCCGGCATTTTTGAAACCCATGGTGGGGGTGCCAGACATGCATGAGCGGACGCCGCCCCGTGCTTCGGTGGCGGTGGGACCACGCCCACGGTCTCGGGCCCTGAGCCATCGTCTGCCACGATGACTTCCCAGGGGGTGTGCGTCTGGCATCGGTAGCCCCAGAGCACCTTGTCGAGCCACTCAGGGGAATCGAACGTACTGACGATCACCGGAGATGCGCATGGATCAGGCAGCCGCGCGGGCCTCCATGGGATCCGACTGGTAGAGCCGCAGGTCCGCCAGCGGCGGATGGCGAACCCAAGCGGGTTTTCACGGTGGACCGAAATGCCGGCGAGGCAATCACTCACGGGGCGTCTCCTCGACAGAAGCCATCGGCCTCGGTCTGGCTCGCGCTCGAACGATTCAGACCGTGCTGGCGAGGCCGAGGCTTGCCCAGCCTTCTGCCTTTTTCCAGTTCCGCCGCCGGCGGCGGACCCTGCCGGTGCGGCAATCTGGGAAACTACGCCAGCACGTCGGCGGGGGTTTTGCCGGCGGAGCGGAGGTCGCGGATGGCGAGGCCGCCTGATCGCTTCGCGAGCCGGTGGCCTTCGGCATCGCAGACAAGCGGCGCATGGCACCAGGCCGGGGGCTCCCAGCCGAGCGACTCGTAGAGCAGGATCTGCCGCGCGGTGCTCGTGAGCAGATCCTCGCCGCGAACCACCTCCTCGATCTCCATCGCATGGTCGTCGGCGACCACCGCCAGCTCATAGGCCGGCATCGCATCCCGCCGCCAGACGACGAAGTCGCCAAAATCGACGCCTGCCGTGCGGCAGACGGTGCCGTGGAGGGCATCCTCGAATTGGATCACCCGTCCATCGGGCACGCGAAACCGCCAGGCCACCGGGCCGGGCTCG
>JBJTDB010000106.1:0-11922 GCA_046092145.1 Planctomycetia bacterium
ACGATCGCGACGTCTTTCAAGCGACGGATAGACGAACTGCCCGCGATCGACATCCACAGGCTCTGAGCGGTGCCGGACGCGACCCACGCGTGTCGGGAAACTGCGAACTGGGACGCGGTCTGCTCAGACGCGAGAAAAACGCCAACAAAGCGGGTGCGGGGCGTCTCGAGAAACCCACTCCGGACGCCCGGGCCCGCTCCTCCCGAGACTCACAAGTCGCTCGTCAGCCGGAAGACCGTTGCCGAAGCGCCATTGACCGGGCTATCCTTCACCCCCGAGCGAACCCAGGCTGCCGCGGAGGAGGTACTGCAGACGCTGACGGTCGAGCAGCGGCAGCAGGTTGTGGCCGTGGCTGCAGACATGCTCCCTGCGTATGCCAACGCGGTGGCGAACCAGACGCCGAACGCGGAACTGGTACACGACAAGTTCCACGTTGCCAAGCATCTGGGAGAGGCGGTCGATCAGGTGCGACGAGCGGAGAACAAGGCCCTCCAGGCCGAAGACGATGACCGGCTCAAGGGAACACGACAGCTCTGGCTCTTCAACAAAGCGAATCTCTCGCCACAACAGCGGCGCCGGTTCGCGGCCATTCGAAAGAACGGCCTGAAAACGGCCCGCGCCTGGGCGATCAAGGAGGAGTTCCGCTGGTTCTGGAGGCATGTCTACGCGATGAGCGCCGAGGAGTTCTTCGGCCAGTGGTATGCGTGGGGCGTGCGGTGCCGCCTCCGCCCAGTCCTCAAGATCGCCAAGATGCTCAATCGCCATCTGCCGAACCTGCTCAGCTACTTCCGTCACCGAATCACCAACGCCACCAGCGAAGGCTTGAACAGCGTCATCCAGGCCCTGAAGTATGCGGCTCGGGGCTTCCGATCCTTTCGAAACTACAGAACGCGAATCCTGTTCTTCTGCGGGAGGCTCGACCTCAGACCACGGCTACCCTGCCACTGAAATCCCCGAAGAACCGGAAAATTTGATTTCTGGGCGACGCATCTTGCTGTCATCATTTCATGATGCTATGATGCCTCCGTGCGAACGACTGTCACTGTTGATCCCGACGTGGAGCAACTCCTGCGCACCGCGATGCGCGAAAGCGGGCAGAGCTTCAAGGAGACGCTCAACGAGGCCATTCGACGGGGATTGGCAGAGGTCGCTGTCGGAGCACCGCAGCCGCGTTTCGAGGTGAAGCCAAGTCCTCTGGGCATGCGTGCCGGGATCGATCCGATCCGCATCGGTGAACTTGGAGATGAACTCGACGTGCAGGCCTTCCTCGACCTGAGTCGATCCCTCACGCGGAACGCCGGCTCGCGATGATCGTGCCCGACGCCAATCTGCTGCTCTATGCCTACGACAGCAGTTCACCGTTTCATGATCGCGCCCGGGCGTGGTGGGAGACCTGTCTTTCCGGCACCGAGCTGGTCGGCCTTGTCCATCCGGTGATCTTCGCGTTCGTGCGGATCGGGATGAGCCCACGGGCTTTTGAACGACCGCTCACGCTCGCGCAGGCTTCGCAGCATGTCACGGCATGGCTCGACCGCAGCGTCACTCGCGTCTTGCGACCGCAGCTCGATCATGTGACGAAAACACTCGAACTGCTTCGTGAGGCCGGAGCCGCGGGCCCGAATCTCGTCACCGACGCGCAAGTGGCGGCGATCGCGATGGCGCACACGGCCACGGTGCATACCGCTGACAGGGATTTCATCAGATTCCGCGACCTCCAGTGCGTGTTTCCCTTGGACACATGATCGGCCGGCCAAGGATAGCCCGGTCAATGGCACTTCCTCAACGGTCTTCCGGCCGACGAGCGACTCGTGAGCCTCTGGAGGAGCGGCCCGGGCGTCAGGAGCGGGTTTCTCGAAACGCCCCGCACCCGCTTCGGTGGCGTTTTCTGGCGTCTCTAGCAGACCGCGTCCCAGTCGGTCGTTCCCGGGGCTTCGACGCCTCGCGTCCGACGCCGGTAAGAGGCCCACGTGGTGTACACGTCATGAGCCCGCAGGCGGAGGAACATCCCGCCTGCGGGCTCTGTCGTTTGTCCGAGGCGAATGATCGGGGGAGCCGGCGGGGCGCTGGTGGCGAGGCCGTGGATCGAGAAATAGGAGGTAATACGAGGTGATCACCCACTGGAAGAGTAGGACGTTGAGCACCCACTCGAGACCGGCGTGAAAGGCGAGGCCCGCCAGCAGCATCGGAATCCGAAGCCTTGGAAACCACACCAAGACCGGAAAGCCGAACTCAAAGAGGAGGGTGCCCCAGGTCATCGCCTGTGACATCGCCGGAGTCATCAGAAATTCCGGGATTGGAAACCGCTGAAACTCGCCCAGTTGCAGCACGACGCCCACCGCGGAGCCTTCCCGCCATGTCCGGCCCGTCATCTTCCAGGTGCCCGTCGCAAGGTAGAGCAGGCACACTTGCAACTGGAGAATTCGCTGGGGCCACGCCGGCACCCGCTCGTCCGGGGCCTCATCGACCGGCTCGGGCTTCCCCTGTCGCCGTCGGTTGGCCAGCCATCGTGGGAGCGTGAATGCCGCGCCAGACCGCGCGAAAATCAAGAAGAACGAGCCGATGCGGATCAACGCGTCGCCGCCGTGCACGATGCCGGTATTCCGCCACGAGTAGCTCGCCGTCGCGAGCCAGGTGCATCCTGCAGACACCCGCGGGCAGATCCCGAGCATGAGTCCGAGCCCGCCGACGACGCCGAGGCATCGGATCATCCCGATGGCAACATCGTCGTAGCCGGTCAGCGTGAAGACCGTCAGGCTCGTCCCCTCGAACGACACGCGTTGGACGGCCGGAGGCATCACGCCGGCATTTCCAAGCCACATCGGCATGTCGATCCACAACAGCCCGATGTTGACGAGGCACAGCACGCCGAACCAGGCGCGAAACCACCCGAGCGGTCTTGGATCGACCGGCTCGCGAACCCAGCGGTCGAAGCCCTGGAAGGCCGCCGCGAGCATGGCCCAGCCCCGCTTCATTGCTCCCATCCCCTTGGCACTTGCCACGCATGAAAGCGGTTGCTGCTGAAGGGTGTCTGCCGCTCATCCGCCCGAAGCCCGGGGTGCACCGGCCGTTGGCATGGCCGCCACCATCGCACCAGCTCGATCGACGCGGGGTCGTATCCATCGTCCCGGAGCCTTCGCACGGCGTATTCCGCGAACGGCTGCCACAGCCAGGCATTGTCGTCGAGCCGGAGGTTGTCGTTGAAGAACTTTCGCCAGCGATCCTTGCGCCATCGCTCGACATAGCCCATCGCCACCATGTCGGTGAGCATGAGGCGGTCGCGGGCGCCATCCCATTCGGTGAACGCGACTTCGACGCAGACATCGATGTCCCGCGGATCGGGGGAGAACATGTCCCATGCGTGCCAGAGGGAAAAGACGGTGAAGGGCACGCGGGCCACCCGGTCGATCAGCGGCTTCGGCGGGAAGACTTCCGGCGGCATCGACCAGCTCAGGGCCGCGACCGCGTAGGCGGCGACGAGCATGGTCGGCCAACGGTGGAGGAGTGACGACACGACAGCCATGACGGTCCCAGGGGCCTTCTTGAGAAGGACGCCAGTCAGGATGGGTCGGAGTCTATCGTGCGCGGGCCCGGATCGTCGCCGGCAGTCTGTCGGCGACCCTTGAGGCCGTGTATTCGGGCCAGGTACACATCGGTCTGGTAGGATGGAACGAAACTCACCACCCGGATTCACGGTATCCATGACCACGCTGCGTTTGATGGTCGCGATCGTGGCCTCGATGGTTTTCCTGTTCGACGTCGAAGTGGTCGTGGGCGAGGAGCATGCGGGAGGCGTCTTCGCCGCGCCGGGGGCGAGTGGTGCCGCGGCCCAACGCGAGGTGGCCCCGCCCACGCCCCGCCCGGTGACGAACGGCGTGGCCGAGGTGGCGGAGGACAACACGGTCTGGGTGCCGCAGATCGCCCGATTCCTCGTGTCCCACGAGTTTCCATCGTGCGACGCGGCCATCGACATCTCGACGCAGCCCGGTCCGGTCGGGGACCTGCTCCGGCAGTGGAGGAGCGAGGGGACCGCCGCCGGCCTGCACGGCGTGCTCTACGACAATCACGACGAGGATCACAGTGTCATGGACGTGGACTGGTTTCCGGAATTGACCAGTGTCCGATACTGCGATGCCGCGAAGCGGACTCCCACCCGGGTGCTCGGGGTCGGTGAACTGCACCGTGGACTGCAGGTTCTCTTTCTTCACAACGCCCCCGTGATCGGCAACGCCTCGGTCGCCCAGACGAACGGGCCTTTCTGGCGGAGCATGCCCCGGGTGGCGATGACCGGCGGCGCATCGATGGCGCTGCTTGCCGATCAGTACACGAACAACATGCTCTATTTTTATCCCGAGCACCGTGACCACGATCCAGAGACCGACGGCGGCCACGGGGATGTCTACCCTGCCAACGTGCCGTATCTGATCACGTCGCAAGGGTCATCGGGATCGGATCGGGCGTTCATGAACGCGGTGGCCGCGACGATCGCCGCCTTTCGCCCAGAAACACAGCGCGTGCTCGTCGAAAAGCATCTCCTGATGCCGACCGTCCAGATGATCTTTCGGTCATCACGAAGGCCGATCGCCGGGCGAGGGGAGTATCTCTCGGGTGCCGCCCATCCGCCCGTGTTCGACGCATCGACGCTCGATGTCGAGCGGATGATCCGCATGGCGCATGATCTGAAGCCCGATGAACTGCCGCCATTGGTGCGGGTGAGCGTCGAGGGGGAGTATCTGGGCCGCCCGGGCATCGACTTTTTCGATGCAGCGCACGGTGAAAAACTGTTCGATACCGTCTCGGCCGTCGCCAGGATCGCCCGCTCGGCCCGCTTCCGACGCCGGATGGTGGCCAGCGTGGCTGCGACCGAGGATCCCAACGGGAGACCGCTCTCCTTCGCCTGGAAGGTGCTCCATGGTGACGAGCACCGCATCCGCATCAGGCCCCTCGATCCGCTCGGCACCCGAGCGGAAATCCTCGTGGACTGGCATCCTCGGGGTGTGTATCCGGGGAGTGATCTTCCCTCCTCCCGAGTCGATATCGGCGTGTTTGCCGACAATGGGGCAGGTCTTTCCGCGCCCGCGATGCTGACGTGGTATTTCCCGCCAAACGAACGGCGAGTCTACGAGGATGTGCCGGCAACGGCCTCGGCGGATCGCAGCGACAACATCAACGGGGACTCCCCCCGGCGAATCGTCTCGATCGAACGACTCCCTGCCGCCGATCGTGGAAACTATGTCGATCCGATGGTCGTGACCCCCGCCGACTGGACCGACACGTATCGATACGACGACCGCGGCACCGTTCTCGGGTGGACGAGATCGCGGAAGGGTGGAGACGAGGAGTTCGCCGCCGATGGCAGGCTGATCGTCGCGAAGGATCGCGAGGGACGTGCCACGAAAACCTGCGACGTTCGCTACGCTCGAGAACAAGCCAGCCCCGACGCCCTGCCCGCGCTCCGGGAAGAGGCAGTTCTATCGCCCTAATAAGCCGACAAGCGGCTGGCTTGGATGTTGCCGGTGCGAGAGATCTCGTTGCCATCGGCATCCAGTTCGATGCGGCTGCCGCCCTGCTCGAGCAGGAGCGTGTGGCCGTCGGGAAGCCGCTGGGCATCGACGAGCACCGCATAGCCCTCGCGCGACCACACCTCCCTGCCATCCCGGTCGATCTCACGGACCGTTCCGGCCGTCGTGAGAGCGACGAGCGTGTTGCCGTTCGGCAGTCGCTGGACGGTTTGAGGATCTGGGAGATTCTCGACGGCCCAGATCTCGCTGCCCGCCTCATCGACCTCCACGATCCGATTGGCCTTATGCAGGGCCACGAGTGTCCGGCCATCGGCCAGCCGGCGGGCATCGCACGGCCGGCCGGCGAGGCTCACCTCCCACACGCGCTGACCCCGTGGATCGAATTCGACCACCTTGTTGGCGTCGGCCAGCGTCGCCAGCGTGTTGCCGTTCTCGAGCCGGCGCACGCTCATGACCCCGGATTCGAGATTCGCGAAACGGCTGATCTCCCTGCCCGTTTCGTCGTGCTCGGCGATGTACTTTCCGCCGTAGGAGCCGATCAGGCGATGGCCGTCGGGGGTGCCATCGCAGGCCCAGGGCTGGACAGCCCCGACGCGGAACGTTTCGGTACCGTTCTCGTCGTATTCCACGACGGCATTCGCGCCGGGAAGACCGACCAGAAGACGGCCGATACGGGGTGGCCCCCAGGAGGCGGCGTGCTCATCCGAAAATCGGAGTGTCGCCGAGACCGCATGGCGCGCCGCCCACCGACGCCATTCGGTCGCTTGGGCTTCCCGCCGTTCAACCGCCTCATCGATCCCGTAGGGGAGGGGCATGCCCGTGATCCTCTTGAGCCGGGCGATGCTTCGGCCGCGAACGTTCCGATCGTCTGCGGTGAGGAGCCGGGCGTAGGCGGCCACCGCACGTCGATCACCGGCTGCGTCGAGACGTTCTGCTTCCGCGAGCAAGGCGGTCGCACTCGGGATCGGCGTTCCCGCCGATGAATGTGCTGCCTCTTCTTCCACGCTCGCGTCGGGATCGGGCTGACCGTCCGCTTCGTCTTCTGCACCGGACGTGGGCGTCGGACGCTTCCGTGCAGGAAGGTTCCGTGGATCGGGTGCGAGGGTGAGCCGCCATTGGGCAAACGGGACGGCCTGCGAACCTGCTTCCGCACCGCCGATGGTCAGTGTCGTGACGTCCGCCAGATCGATGACGCACGGCCCGATCGACGGGTTCGTGCCCCGGAGCAGGTTGCCCTTGATTCCGGTAGCCCAGAGCCTCAATCGAGACGTGCCGCCGGTTACCGCGTCGATCAGCAGGCCATCCCCGGCCAAGGGCTTCGGCGGTCGCCATGGTGTCGAAAGGTTTTCGGGATGGAGCCAGATCAGCCTCGCGACGTCCTTCCGGGCGATCCGAAGGGGTCGGCCTCGTCTCCCCGCATCGACCTCGAACTCGACGGTGGTTGCATCGACCGACACGAGCCGACCGCGGAGATAATCACCCGCTCGTGATCGCACGATGTGCGTCGGAGGATTTTCTTCCTGCGAGCGTGGAAGCATCGTCAGGCTGCGGAACTTTTCCGTCGAAATCGGCTCCCCTGGCATGATCATGAGTTCCAGGGCCTGCACGATGCTCTGAGGCACGGTGATCTGTTCGCGATCCTCCACCCGCACCTGAACACCGGCCGCGTCGATCGACTCGACTCGACAGGGAAGCGTCTCTCCTGTCCTGAGCACCAGCAATGAGGAAGCCTCGGAGAAGGGCTGAGAATCACCGGCGTTGGCGGCCGACGGCCTTGAACCGCCATACGTGACCGTAGCGACCGGCGGTGTGCCCTCCGGCGAAACCGCGAGGGCACGCGGGTTGAGACTGCCGGCCGGCTGCCACCCGATGGCCGAGCCGTGGCCGTCGGGTTCGGTGGGCATCAGGCAGCCAAACATCGTGCCGAGACCGGATTCCAGGCGACCGAGCCGACCGGCGAGGCCGCGACGCCCATCGCGGTGGTGGAGCGTCGTGAGCGTCGCGAGGGTGTCGATCGGCAGCGACACGCTCCCGTCGATCAGTGGGTGCGACAGCACGATGGCGCCGCCTTCCACCCGCTCGAGGCCACCTGTCAGCTGCGAGCCCCAAAGATCGGTTACCTGGATGCTCCGAGGGGCATGGTCTCGCCTCTCGATCGGCGTCGGCCCGGCATTCGCGAAGGAGATCTCGGCGATCCGATCGAGCATCACGCCCGCGGGCTGATCCAGCGACACGACCCGCTTCGCGATCACGGTGCCATCGCGGAGACGAATCACATCACGGTCTCCCGCGTCGATGTCTGGAGTGTCGGTCTTCCAGGGTGACACGCGAAGACTCTCGAGTGTCAGGTCGCCTTGTTTCAGCATGATCCGGAAGCCATCCCCGACCGCCTCGTTCACCGGCGGAACGACCAGATCGGCCACGGGCGCTTCGACTCCCGGCAGCACGACGGCCATGCGACCGAGCCGCTGATCGATGAAGAGCGTCACCGTCACTCCCTTTTCGGGGAGGTCGCCGAACCGTTCGAGATCGGCACGCGATCGGTTTCGTGATTGGCCGGTCTGTTCCTCCCGCACCGCCAGCATGCCCGCAGGCCCGAGTTCGAGTCGGTATGCCGGCTTCGAATTCACACCCGCAGACGCCACCGTCAGCTGAACGGTCGGTCGCTCGGTCCACGAGAGGGCGAGATCGTAACGGCACCGGGGGCCGCCGCCGATGTTTCGGGATATTGTCGAACCTGCGATGCCGCTCAGCCCGGTCGCCGTGTGGGTCCACGCCGTCGGCGGGTTCGCAATCCAGCCGGCCATGGCTCCCGGACCCCAAAACGAGTCTTCGACGTCGTTGACGACGATGCGACGGACATGATCTCGTGGCACGGTGATCTTCCGTGGCGACGATGCCGGGCCGATCCTTGCGACCAGATGTTCGTCGTCGAGCGACTCGATCTGGCCCACGATGGCATCGCCATCGACGAATTCCACACGGCGTGCACCGGCCGCAGCGGGTGGTGCTCCGACGGGAAGCGGAAATCGGATGCCCCGGATGCAATCGAGCGCGAATTCGTAAGGACCGGTGAACGCGGGTGATTGCCAGAGGATCGTTTCCAGTGGGCTGCCGGGATTCGTATGGTCGCGGAGCGTTCCGACGAGAAATCCGTCTTTGGGAAGGTCGAGAACGGCCTGCATCGGAATCTCGGGTGGATCGGCAGCGATCGTCGTCCCGCCCCGCCACGCCGCGATCGTGAGCATGATCGCCCATAGCGGCGTCGCGATCCCATGCATGCGGGATGAGATTTCCCGATGGTGATGAAGTGAGTGATCGGTTGGCATGGATACTTGAAGAGAAGAGAGACGATCAGCGCTCGTAAATCGGCAGAAATCGATAGTTCACCGCCAGGGCCAGAAGCGTCAGGCAGGTGCCGCTGACGGCACCGTCGCCAGGCTCGGGTGGAAAGCTGCCGTCGGGCAGCCGTTTTTTCTTGAGTTCCTGGACGAGCCCGTCATTCCATTTCCGCCAGACATCGGGCTCGGCCTGAAGCAGGGCCTGCGCCCGGTAGTAGCGGGTGTAGGAGACGTGGCCCTGGGGTGGTTGGTTGGCAAGGCTCCGCGGTACGAGGTATTCCGCTGCCCGCTTGTATTGCGGCAGGTCTTTGCGGTGGGCGATCGAGAGGACGAGCGTGCCGATCGACGTGGTGGCGTCGCTGCCCCCCTGGGGCCCCGCGTAGCCGACCAGTCCACTGGCCGCCGTCGAAGCCGTGAAGTACTTGATCGCCTTGTCGATGGTCGCATCCGGCACCTCGATGCCGGCGTTTCTCGCCCCCAAAAGCCCCATCATCACGGCACCGCTGACCGACGTGTCGGCATCCCGTGATTCGGGGGTGTATCGCCATGCTCCGGTGGGATTCGCCGCCGCGGAGGTTGCCGCCAGGGTGACGGCCCGCTCCAAGGATTCCCCGATCAAACGGCCTTTGCCCGTTGAGCGGTCCTCCGTCCACAGATCGCGTTCATCGACGACTCCATAGGCCTCGGCCAGCGCGAGCATCGCAAAGCCGTGGTGGTACATGCTCGACTGGCCTTGTTGGCGGTTGCCACCGAAATAGCCCGTGCCCTCGTTCTGCGAACGGATGATGCTCCGCACCGCCCGTCGAATCGGCTCGCGGTAGTTTCCGTAATTGGGATCGTCACCCGAAGCCAGGAATACCATCAGCCCCATGCCCGTGATCCCGGGCCCGTCGTTGTCGCCTTTCCAGGTGCCGGACGGATCCTGTGTGCGAGCGAGATAGCGACAGCCTGCGTCGTAGATCTCACGGACATCCCGGGGCACAGGATCACCGAGTCGGACAGCCCCAGCCTGTGCGAGCGCATCCCGTGCCGACAGGCTCGCCATCGCCATCATGACGACGGCCACCCATGGGCCACGAACCGACCACATCCTGACGGGTTTTCCTGGCATGGCTGTTCCTCAGTCGAGAATGATTTTTTGTTGGCGGAGGTGCTGCATGATGCCCGCATTCGCCGACGCGGAGAGGCTCTTCCACTGTCGATCGGTGAGCACGACTCTCACCCGCTCTTCACCGATCTGCTGGAGCCGTGACGCACAGACAAAGCCAGACCACTGGCTTCCCTGTCCATGCTGCCAAAATCGGAGCGGATCGACCCCCGAGGGCTTGTCGAGAAGCAACTCGCGAAGAGCGTCGTGCTGCGTTGAGGTGAGCCCGAGTTGGAGATCGAGCGAATCCATCCCCGACTCCACGATGGCTCGCCAATGAAACAGCGTACGTGCACGGCATTCCTCTTCCCAGCGGCCTCGCTGATTGTCATCGAGAGCACCGCTGATCACGCTGTCCACCAGCAGCGGGCCCGTGTCGGTGGCTCCCTGGAGTTTCATCGCCATCGAATGGATGTCCTGGTGAAAGCGATTCCATTCGGGGTGGTTTTCGGGCTTACTGAGGTCGATGGTCCGGCCTCGGTAGCGACGGAGCAGGGTCTCCACGTCCTGAAACATCCGTTCCACATCCATCTCGGCTGCGGTATCGATCTTGAGCCGCTGGTGGTCGGTGAGGTCGCAGACCGCATTGGCAGCACTCGCCCGCAGACGCGTGCGCGACAGCAGCAGCTGACGAGCTTTGTCTTCGTCCCCCGCCAAGGTGCCGAAGAGACTGCCGCGCATCTGGTCATCCAACCGTATGACCTGCTGGGCGTGCTGGGGTCGCGCGGTCTGGGCGACCGCGTCCGCGACGGTGTCGTCTTCGCCGTGGACGGCCTGTCCGGCAAGCAGGAGTACCGCGACACCGGCCGTCATTCGGTGAAACAGTCCGTCGGTCTTCGGGGCGTAAGGGCTCATTCGAACCACCATGGATCACGCGGCATCGGGGTACTGATCCTCCCGAGTTGAATCATCCTCTGGTTCAAGGCCATCGCTCGAGCGTCCATGCCTTGTTGCGGTGAAGGACTAAACAGGTCCCGCTGACTCTGTGTCAGATGCGGCAGGATGCAATCGTCCGGCACGCCGGGCATCGTCAGACGTCCATTGTTCCAGTGTGCTCTGGTGATCATCTCGTACATCCCGTCATTCCATCGCTCGAGCAAGGATCGTGCGATGACCTCCCGTTGCTCGCTCGTCAAGACCAAATGGGCATCGAGCATCGAGACGATGCTCGTGGCGGACGACTTTTTCCTGCGGTCGTTGCGGGTGGCGAGTTCGGTCGCGAGGGCCGTGGCCTGCTCGTCGCCCACGTGCTCACGGACCGCCTTCTCGATCGCCGTCGCAATCTGGTCTGACGGAGTGTTCGCGGGAGCGCGTGCGGCTTTTGCGCCGCGTCGCATGCGCCCCATCTGGGTCGATGCCATCGCCACGGCGGCTTCCTTGATCGACGCCTCTCCGGCGTGCGCGATCGCACGACGTGATGCCACCGGAAGGTCGCCGCAGATGGCGCGCGTCAGTTCGAGATGGGAGTGAAGAATCTTCGAGAACTCGCCCTCCCAGTGGGTCGTGAGCTGTTTGAGTTGTTCGCGCTGCTGCGCTTCGGCGGGATCAACATCAACGGCAGCCTCTGCAGGCTTGGGGTCAACATCCTCTGCGGCCCGGAGCGGAGCCGCGAGCGTCCCGCCGATCATCGTCAGGCAGGCGCATGCCACATGCAGCACGCGATGGTTCAAGGACGCGATCGTCATGGAGTCCTCCTTTCGGGGCCTCGCTCGAGAGAATTGAAGTAGGCATCCAGGCCGTCGCGAAACTCGTCGGGCAGCACCGTGCCCGCCGTCCCGATCGCCTGATCGGCCTCGCCGTTCTCGGGCCGGGCCTGTGCGTTGGTGCCGGCACCAAGTCTGGCAAGTGCACTCCCCAAGCCGTTTCCGCTTCCACCACCCCCCCCACCAGCTGCTCCTCCGCCGCCACCTCCCCC
>JBJTDB010000107.1:0-2336 GCA_046092145.1 Planctomycetia bacterium
CGGGCCAGCGCCGAGGCCCGACCGCAGAAGGCTTCGATGTCGGATGCGACGATCGTCACCTCGCCCGCCACGGGCACGAACCATTCCTGCGCCAGCAGCGGCTCCGGTCCGGCCGGATCGATCCCGCTGCGAAACACCCACGGCAGCGTGCCGTCGGCGGGTGACCGACGGCCGGCGATCCGTTCCCATGCGGCGGCCGAGCCGGGATACCAGGCAGGTCTGGCCGGCAGGCTCTCCAGGCGGCGGCGGACCAGACCGAGAAACTCCTCTCGCTGCCCCCAGTCGCGGCAGGTGACGACGAGCTTCGTGGCCATGCAGTTGAACGACGTGTTGTTGGCGATCGATGCGGCGATGCTGTCGGCTTGAAGCCGCAGCTGGGCCGGCGTGTAGCGGCCCGGCACGATGAACCACGGGGTCACGTTGCCCAGTTCGCAGGTCAACGGCTTCGTCGTGCTGCCCGCCAGGGCATCGAAGGTGGCCCGACCTCCCGTGAGATGGACATGCGCCACGGCATCGTCGGCCACCAGGTCGCGGGCGACATCCGGCCCACCGGTGACGAAGCCCACGAGCCCCTTCTCGACCAGCGGTGCGAGGGCGCGCCGAAGCACGGGTGCCAGCGACTCATGGACCGGATGAAGCTTGACGAGCGCCGACCGGCCATGTTCGAAGATCTGGCAGATGGCATCGGCGACGGCCAGGCCGGTGACGTTGCCCGCGCCGAGCACCACCGCGACGCCCCCGGATCGCGGCCGCTCGCGGCACTCGCGCTGCCAGGTCCGCAGAAATGCCTCGATGCCGCCCGGATTCGTGCACCGAACGGTGGCCTGCTGCCCCCGAGCGATGGCGGCATCGTGAAGGCCGCGGGCCGGGAGAAGATCGACCTCGACGAGGCTCGCACGGTCACTGCCGCTTTCGCGGTGGGCGATCCGTGGCGGCGACGGCAGCCTCGGCGAGCCCGTCGTGGCGATATCCATCCATGATCTCGCCGTGAGCAGGAGCAGCCGCAGCGTTCCCAAGGGACCGGTGGAAAGTTCCTCGGCACGGGCGGCCGCCTCGTGGCCGCGACCCGTCGCCTGCTTGATGCCGACGGCGGCATCGCCCCACTCGGCCGCGGCATCCGCCACGGCGCAGGCCGTGGCCAGCGCGAGCGTCGCCCGTTCCGCCGGATCGGCCGACGCATGCCTCGCCGCACCGGCTGCGAGGGTTTTGATGAGGACGGCGTGCATGGATCCCTCTCGTTCGATCATCGTCGCTTTTGTTCCTCGAGCCTACTTCCCGATGCAGTGCCGTGAAAAAATCCGATCGAGGAGATCGGTGCCGATGACGGCGCCGGTGACGTCGCCGAGGGCGTCGATCGCCTCGTGAAGGCAGCCGGCCCCGACCGCCTCGTCGGCCGTTCCCCCGCCGAGGGCCGCGGCCAGGGCGCCCTTCGCGGCATCGACGGCCCGTCCCGCCTCGGCCAGCCCCACCCGCATCCGCAGCGTGGCGGGCGATCGGTCGCCTGCGACCGATGCTGCGGCGCGAAGGATCTCGCTCCGCAGGACATCGATCCCGATGCGATCGCGGCTGCTCGTCCGGATCCCTGTCAGTGTACCGGTGGCATCCGGCCGTCGATCGCACCGGGTGACGACGTCGATCCGCGGCATGACCACCGCTTCGGCGGGAACCACGACGCCGTCGTCGGCGTCCACTTCGGCATCGTGGCAGACGATCACGACATCGGCTCTCACGATCTCGTCTTGGGCCCGCTCGGCCGCCGCATCTGCGATGGGATCGTGCCCGAAGTCACCATGCTCGACGACCCCGGCGACATCCACGAGCAGGCATGCCGATCCCGTGGCAGGGTCGTCGAGCCGTGCGGCGATCCAGTCGCGTGTCGTGCCTCGCTCGTCGGCGACGATCGCGGCATCGCGGCCGACGAGCGAGTTGAAGAGGCTGCTCTTGCCGATGTTGGGCCGGCCGACGAGGACGACGCGTGGCAGATCGGCCGCCCCCGCATCGCGACCCGAGAGCCGTGAGGCAACGGCCGACAGCCCCTCGGCGAGCCGTGTGACGCGAGCGTCGAGGTCGGCCCATGTGGCGGCCACGGGCACGGAGTCGGGCGTTGTCTCGTCGGCGAAGTCGATCCCCGCTTCGAGGTCGGCCACGAGGTCGATCGCGTCCTGACGAAGCCGCTCCACCTCGCCGCCGATCCCGCCCGCCATGCGATCGAGCGCGGCCGTCAACTCCGCCGGCGTCCGGGCATCGACGACCGCCAGCACCGCCTCGGCCTGAAGCAGATCGAGCCGACCGGCGAGAAACGATCGCATCGAGAATTCTCCGCACCGCGCCAGCCG
>JBJTDB010000108.1:0-924 GCA_046092145.1 Planctomycetia bacterium
CTCGTGAGGTCGAGATGCTTTTTGATGGGGGGGTCGAGGCTCTTGGGATGCTCGATCACCTCTCGCTGCATGTCGATGATCCAGAGCGCCCCATCGGGGCCGTTGGCAAACTGCACCGGCCGAAACCAGATGTCGGTGGAGGCGACGAGCTCCGACTCGGGATCGACCCGCTCCGCCCGCACGCCGGCGCCGTGCGGGATGAGCCGCTTGCGGTGGATGATGTTGGACCCCACGTCGCCCATGACGAGCATTCCGGCCAAGTCGCCGACGGCATCGCCGCGCACGAACGTGATCCCGGTGGCGCTCGTGAAGTAGCCGGCGGGCCGGCCTCCCGCCTCGTTGCCCCCTTCCACGATGCCCGCCGCCCGCAGCCGCGTGCGCAGCACCCGCCAAGGCTCGACCGGGCTCATCCGAAAGACGGTCGCCTGCGGCCCGTCGAGGGCGATGCTCTCCTTGGCCGACGGCGCGGGGAAGAACGTGTTGCGGGAGAGGAACCGGTCGTCCACCATGCAGCGGATGCAATGATCGCTGTTGTGGCAGACGTAGACATTGCCCGCGTTGTCGGTCGAGCGACCGTGCTGGGCACCGCCCGTCTCCGCGCGGAAGTCGAGCGTGCGCGGGTCGAACGAAAAATCGCGGCCGCCGACCGGCACCGCCGGCCCTTCGGGCTCGCCCTTGTCGTTTACGCGGCGAATCGAGCCCGCCCCGGAACTTGCCGATCCGTGGATGCGGTTGTCGAGGTCGTAGGCGAACGATTTGAGCAGCCCCTGCACGTTCCAGGTGCCGAATCCCGTGAAGACCTTCCGTCGCTTGTCGGCGACGCCATCGCCATCGTGGTCCTTCATAGAGAAGAGGTCGGGGGCGTCGCCCACGAAGATGCCGCCCCCCCAGGCGACCACGGCCGTCGGCCAGGTGAGACCGTCG
>JBJTDB010000109.1:0-429 GCA_046092145.1 Planctomycetia bacterium
GTACGATCCGGACCGTGCTCGTCATGGGCACGGCCGATTCGCAGCGGATCGCCGTATCGAGTTCCGAGCCGGGCGACGGCAAGACGACGATCGCCACCAACCTCGCGGTCGCCTACCAGCAGGCGGGCAAGCGGGTGCTCGTCATCGACGCCGACATGCGAAAGCCCGGGCTCACCAAACTCATCGACGGCCGGTCGCTGCCTGGGCTCACCGACATTCTTCGAAACGACGATCCAAGCGCGGCCGCCGCGCTGGCGACGGTGCGGCAGTCGGGGAAGGTGCCGATCGACATCATCCCAGCCGGCCGACGCCCGGCGAACCCCGGTGAACTCCTCCTGGGCGGGCGGTTTGCGGAACTGCTCTCCTGGGCCGAAACCACCTATGACCAGATCATCGTGGATGCCCCGCCGGTCCTCGCCGGCACCGATG
>JBJTDB010000110.1:0-2108 GCA_046092145.1 Planctomycetia bacterium
TCTCGAGTTCTACGCCCGTGAACACGGGCTCGCGACGGTGGCGCTTCGCTACTCCAACGTCTATGGCCCACGGCAGAATCCACATGGCGAGGCGGGGGTCGTCGCGATCTTCTGCACGAAGCTGCTCGCCCATGAGCCTGCCACGATCAACGGCGACGGAAAGTATGTGCGGGACTATGTGTTCGGCCCCGACGTCGCCCGGGCGAACGTGATCGCCCTCACGGCCGGTCTGCCGCAGGTGTGCCCCGGCACGCTCACGAGCCTCAATATCGGGACCGGCATCGGTACCGACGTGAACGCACTCGAGGCGATGCTCCGGCGGCATGTCGGCTCAATGCTCGCGGCCACGGGACGCCCGGCCGCGCTCCCATCGCCGACGCACGGCCCCGCTCGCCCCGGCGACCTCCGGTCGAACCTCGTCGATGCATCGCTCGCTGGAAAGTTCTTGGGCTGGCGGCCCAGCATGTCGCTCGACGATGGTGTGCGGGCAACGGCCGAATGGTTTGCCGCCCAACGAAAAGCCTGAACTCGCCATGACCACGCATGCTCCCTCCCCGAAAACGGCCCTCATCTGCGGCATCGGCGGGCAGGACGGCGCCTCTCTTGCGGGGCACCTGCTCGAGAACGGCTACACAGTCGTCGGCACCAGCCGCGACGCCCAGACGAGCCGGTTCGAGGGGCTTTCACGGCTCGGGATCCGCGATCGTGTGCGGGTCGAGTCGATGTCGCTCGTCGATTTTCGATCGGTGATGCAGGTGATCGCCCGCCATGAGCCCGACGAGATCTACAACCTCGCCGGCCAAACCTCAGTCGGGCTCTCCTTCGACATGCCGGTCGAGACCTACGAGAGCATCATCGTCGGCACCGTGAACCTCCTCGAAGCTGTCCGCATGGCCGGCGGCCGTGCCCGGCTCTACAACGCCGGAAGTTCGGAGATGTTTGGCACGACGGGCGATCAGCCGGCCACCGAGCACACCGTGCTTCGCCCCCGCAGCCCCTATGGCATCGCCAAGGCGACGAGCTTCTGGCAGATCGCCCAGTATCGCGACGCCTACGGGGTTCGCGCCTGCACCGGCATCCTCTTCAACCACGAAAGCCCGCTGCGTCCGGAACGCTTCGTGACCCAGAAGATCGTGGCTGCCGCCTGCCGGATCGCCGCCGGTCGGCAGAGCACGCTCTCGCTCGGCGACCTCTCGGTGCGGCGCGACTGGGGCTGGGCCCCCGAATACGTCGTGGCCATGCACCGGATGCTGCAGCTCGACAGCCCGGATGATTTCGTGATCGCCACCGGGCGCACGAGCAGCCTCGAGGACTTCGTCGCCTAGGCGTTCGCGGCCGTCGGGCTTGACTGGCGAAAGCATGTGGTGCGCGATCCCGCCCTCATGCGGCCGACCGAGATCGCCGTGGGCCGGGCCGACCCGTCGAAGGCGGCCGACCGGCTCGGCTGGCGTGCCAGCCATCGGATGCCGGACGTGGTCCGAATGATGGTGAAAGCCTGGCTCGAACGCGAGGCCGGCGAACGACCGTCGCCGGCGTAGGCCGTCTACTCTTCGAGGCCGCAGGTGGCACCTGCGCAGAGATGCTTCGTGAGCGAGGGCGACGCGAGGTAGAGCGGCAGGCCGTGCTTCTTGCCGATGATCGACTGGGCGTCGATGGCCGAGAACTCGACATGCTCCGGCATCCAATGACGCGGCATGCTCGTGTGGCCGAGCGCTTCCATCTGGATTGTCGTGCTGAGAATCGGAAAGAAATTCAGGGCCTTGTCGCGGGGATTGACGATCAGCGACACGCGATCGACGCAGTCGAGCGTCTCCCGATAGGGCCCACGCGGGGCGAAGGCATCGCACCGCACGGCCGCCGCGATGAACATGAGGTTGGTCTGCGCGGGGCGGTCGCGCCATGGCTGAAGGTCGCTGCGGCCGCGATCCTCCGCATCGACGAGGTCCCCGAGCGCCTCGAGCGTGATGAGCGCGCCAAAGCTGTAGCCGACGATGCCGACCGGGCGGGAGGGGTCGATCTGCCCGAGCAGCCACGCGAGGTAGCGGCCCTCGCTGTAGGCCCGCGAGAGTTTCGCGCGGCCGTCCTTGAGCAGGATTCCGTCCTTCTCG
>JBJTDB010000111.1:0-3789 GCA_046092145.1 Planctomycetia bacterium
GCTGGGACAGATCGTGGCCAATCTGGCGAACAACGAGCCCGAGGAACTCTACCTGTTCAAGTTCTCCAACGCCGGCACCACCTACAACGGCGTCCACTGGCAGAGCAACGCGGGCAACGTCGGCGGGGCCTCGAAGTCGGCCATGGTCTACAACCTGTTCACCGAGGGCTTCACCGGCAACACCCTGCTGGCCGCTCCGACCACCAGCGGCAGTTCGCATTTGGCGAGCTTCGCCCCGAAGGCGGCGGCTCCGGCCGCCATCACGCCGCCGACCAGCGACAGGCTGATCACGACCGCCATCGCTCCGCCCGAGAAGGCCTTCGCCGCTCCCGGCAGACCGCACAGGCCGGCTGTCTTCTCGGTGATGCCGGCGACGAGGCCCTCGAAAACCTTGAGCACCTCCACGCCCGAGGGAAACTCGTCGGCCGCGGGGGGCGGGGCGTCTGCCGGCGGCGGGGCGTCGGCGGGCACGCCGCATCGCGCGGCGAACGACCGCGAGCGGCTCTCGCACTCGTCGATCGAGGCCGCCATCTTCGAGAGTTCCTGCTCCGACTTCTGAAACAATCGCAGCGGCTTCTTCCGCTTTTCCTTGGCGATCGCGCGGAACGAACTGTCCTCGAACTGGTCGTCCTCCTTGAGCTTGGCCTCCTGCGCCGCGATCTGCCTGGTGATCTGGGCCGTCGCCTGGCGTTGCTGCTCGTCGAGTTTCTTCCGCTCGGCGGCCGCTCGGGCCTCGATCTGCTGGAGGAGGCTCGCGTATTCCTTTTTCGCCTTCTCGATGTCGTCGGTGTATGTCTGACCGGCGGCCTCGAGGGCCGTCGCCCGCTCCTCACGGGCGGCCGTCACCGACTGCTCGTAGTCGGTGCGGATCTGCTCCTCGGCCGAGGCCCGTGCGGCTGCGGCCCGGCGGATGATTTCCACCTGGGCTCGGAGAAGATCGCGGTCGTAGGAGCGTGTATTCATGCGAAAGCGTCGGTCATGGAGCCTGGGTCGAGAAGGGGCGGGGATGATCTGGTCGGGGATCGGGTCACATGCCGCCGGAGTCGGTCACGTCGCGCATGGCGCGGGAGAGCACCTCGGCCAGCCGTCCCACCGCTTCGAGCGTCTGCTTGACGTCCGGGGTGAGCGGTTCGATGTGGTCCTTGTGGAAGGCCCGGCTCGTGCCATCGTCCCAGGCGTCCTTGGCCGACTCCCACTTGAGGTGCAATTGCTTGAGGGCCAGCGCCATCTTCGAGGCGCCGCTCGACAGGTCGCCGATGCGCATGGCGTCACCTGCCTTCCTGGCGGGGGGCTGAATCGGGCGAAGGCGACTGGCCTGCGACGGGCGCGGCCGCCGGCGCCGCGGGATCAGCGGCGGCGCGGACCATCGACGGGCCGTCCGACGCAGCGGCGGCACCGGATGCCGCCCGTGGGCCGACCGTCGTCGTGTAGGCATCCAGCGCCCGGAGCATCTGCTCGAGCCGGGCCATCGACCGCGGGCAATCGACGTCGAGCACCTCGCGAAACCGCACCAGCCGCACGCAGGTCTCCCGCAACTGCTGCTGCACCAGCGGCGTCCAGTGCCGGACCGCCTCCACCTTCTGCTCGACGTATTCAAGCCGCTTGCGGGCCTTTTCGAGGGCCTTCTTTTCCTCGATGCACGATGGCTGATTGTCGCCGACCTTCTTGAAGGCGCGGCAGTGTTCGAGATCCTTGATGGCCTTGGTGACCATGTCGGCCGCGCGGCGGGTCTCGGCCTTCCAATGGCCGGCCTGATCGACCGTGATCCAATCGACGGCCCGTTGGGCCTGCAGTTCGATCTCCGAGATCGATTGCCCCGACTCATGCACGAATGCCGCGAACGCCGCCTTCACGAAGGCCAGCGTGTCGATCGATTTGACGTCGGCCTGCGTGGACATGGGAGAGAAGGGGAGGGCTCGGGCCGCCGCGGGCTACCGCTGCTGCTGATACTCCTCGACCCGTTCTGCCTTTCGGATGAGGTAGGGCACATACTCGCCGGTCGCCTCGACGAACCGGCCGAAGCTGGTCAGCTGCTGCTCGAATTCCTCGGCAAACTTCTGCTGCTCGCCATCGCGCCAGGTCGCGCCGAGCGCGGCCAATTGCCTTTGCACGGTGTGCATCTGCGAGAGCACCTCTTCGCTGAAATACCGAAGCCGTGCGGCGAAGCGGCGGAGTTCCGCCGGGTCGACGATCGCCTGTCCCATGATCGTGCCTCCCCCTCGTGCCTGCGATGGTGTGCGTGTGTGCCGCCTGTGGTGCCGACGACCGGCTCCGTGCCGGTCTCCACGCTCTTCATCTTATCGCGAAACCGGCCGTGTCGGACAGCCGTGGCGGCGGCTGTGAATGTGCCGCGGCACAGCGTAGACTCCGGCGGCGTCAGGCCGTCCCCGTTTTCCCCGCATTTTCGCTCACACCACCCTCACGATGTCTCGCCCAGCACATTCCCAAGCCGCTCCCTCCACCGACGTTTCCGTGGAGCCATCGACCGGCTGGCACGTCACCCACTCCTTCTACCGCTTCGACCGCGGCGTGGTGGCGGCCCTCGCCGCCGACCGTCGGGCGGCCGGCATCGCCCACTTCGCCGAGGCCCTGGATCCGACCTCGCAGGAGAGTTCCAGGCGGTTGCAGTGCTGGATCGTGCCGGGCCACAAGGCCGATTTCGGCATCATGGCGGTCGATCCGAGTCCTCATCGGGTCGACGCCGTCCATCAGCGGCTGCTGGCCGGGCCGCTCGGCCCGGCGATCGTGCCGACCTACTCGTTCGTCAGCCTCACCGAGGTGAGCGAATACGTGCCCACCGTGGAGCAGTATGGGAAGCGGCTGATCGAGGAAGGGGAGGTGGCCGACAGCCCGAGCTACCAGGCGAAGGTGCAGGGCTATGCCGCCCGCGAGGATTCGATGCGACGGGCGAGGCTCGAGCCCGATTTTCCGCCATGGCCAAACGCCTGCTTCTATCCGATGAACAAGAAGCGGAAGGTGGGGGAGAATTGGTTCACGCTCCCCTTCCCGGAGCGGAGCCGGCTCATGGCCGAGCATGGCCGCACCGGCATGTCGTTTGGCGGTCGCGTGAGCCAGCTCATCACGGTGAGCGTGGGGCTCGACGATTGGGAATGGGGCGTGACGCTCTGGGCGCGGAAGCCCGACTTTCTCAAGGAGATCGTCTACACCATGCGGTTCGACGAGGCCAGCGCCCGCTACGCCGAATTTGGGCCGTTCTACACCGGCTACATCGCGACGCCGGCCGAGATCCTTTCGCACTGCCGGATCGTGTAGCGGAAAAAAAGGGTTCCCGGAAATTACCGGGTAAAAACCCCGGGATTTAGCGGTCCCAAGCCCCCAAAAAATCCGGCCGTAAGATCGGGCCGGGAGCGGCGACATTATTCTTCGCCATGGCTTCTTCGCAGGGGGCGTTCGACCCCGAACCGATCATCGCCGCGATTCTCCGGGGGGAAACCGACCTGTTTCGGCTTTTCGTGCGGGAATATGGCCTATTTGTGCGGGGCTACCTTGCCGCCCGGCTCCACCACCTCGAAGACGTGGACGACGTCGCCCAGGAGGTGTTTCTGGTCGCCTTCGACCGGCTGGGCACCTGTAATCCCGCCCATTTCCGGCAGTGGCTCCTCGGCATCGCCAAAAACGAGCTCAAGCAGCACTGGCGGAAGCAGGGCCGCCGGGCGGCCGCGATGGAGCGGTTTCGCGAGGCGGTGGCCGCGGCGGTCGAGGCGGAGGTGGACGCCAGCTTCGGCCTCCTGCGGGCGGAGCACATCGAGCGGCTGCTCGACTGCATCA
>JBJTDB010000112.1:0-1675 GCA_046092145.1 Planctomycetia bacterium
AGCACGCCGATGATGGCGATCACCACCAGCAGCTCGACGAGGGTGAAGCCCTTGGGCTTCGAACTGGTACGAACCATTTGTGAAATCCTCCGCCCGTTAACGGGCATGAAAAGGAAAAGTAATCGAGCCCCAAAACAACGCAGGTGACAGGAGGTTGAAACGTCGAAGGTGTATTGGAAAGATTCCTGTCGTTTGCCCCTGACGATTTCCTAATCTATCGGCAGCCCGCCGGGGGTGTCAACCGTCTGGTCAAAAAAATTTTTCCTGCCTCCCCATGCCTTCAGTCACCCACGACCCAGCCCGCGCCCGGGAATTCGCCGCCGACATCGTAACCCGGCTCCAAAACGCCGGTTTCACGGCATTTTGGGCGGGCGGCTGCGTTCGGGACGACCTGCTCGGCCGCACCCCGGCCGACTACGACGTGGCCACGTCGGCCCGCCCCGACGAGGTTCGCGACGTCTTCGGCCGCCGCCGCACGCTGGCCGTCGGCGCGGCATTCGGCGTGATCACGGTGCTCGGGCCGCCAGGCGCGGGCCAGGTGGAAGTGGCCACGTTTCGCACCGACGAGGCCTACACCGACGGCCGCCACCCTGCGGGCGTCGTCTTCTCCACCCCTGAGCACGACGCCTGCCGCCGTGATTTCACGATCAACGGCCTCTTCCTCGATCCTGGCACGGGGGAAGTGCACGACTACGTCGGCGGCCGGGCCGACCTCGCAGCCGGCATCGTGCGGGCGATCGGTGTGCCGGCAATGCGATTCGGCGAGGACCACCTGCGGATGCTGCGGGCCGTGCGATTCGCCGCCGCCTTCGGCTTCGCCCTCGACGGCGAAACACGAGCCGCCATCGAAACCATGCGGCATCTCGTGACGACCGTGAGCGCCGAACGGATCGCCGCCGAACTGCGGGCCATGGTGAGCCGCCCCGGCCGACGGCGGGCTCTTGAGCTGCTCGCCCAAACCGGCCTCGCCCGCGAAGTCGTGCCGGAGATAGCCCCACCCGACGGCGAGTCTTCCGATCAGGCTGACCGTGCGGCCTGGTGGTCAAAGGCCGCGGACATCATCGAGGCCCTCGACGAACCCGATCTCGGCACGGCCTTGGCAGCGCTCTTCGAGAAATCGGGCGAGGCCCCACTCCGTCGGGCAGCCGACCGGCTGCGGCTCTCCAACCGCGATCTCAAACTCGCCGCCTGGCTCATCGAAGGGGTCGCCACGCTCGGCCAATCCGGCTTGCAAACCCCCCTTCAGCAGCCCTCGCAACGGCCCTGGTCACAGATCCAGCCGTGGCTCGCCCATGACGACGCCTTCCGGCTGGCTGATCTGCTTCGAGCCAGGGCCGCCTGCGGCGAGGGATCCGGCGAAACAGCCGCATGGGTGACGGCCCAGCTCGCGCGACCGCCTGCCGACCTCGATCCGCCGCCGCTGCTAACGGGCCGCGACCTCATGGAGGCAGGCATACCCGAGGGCAAGGCCATCGGAAGGATCCTCGCGGCGATCAGGGCCAAGCAACTCGATAGCGAAATCACGAGCCGTGAGGCGGCAATCGAATGGGCACGCCAGCACCCGTAGTGCTTGCTCCATGGCACCCCATGCCGGGGGCGGGCCGTGGATCCGTGAGGGGCTGCCCATGCCCCGAGAGCCGGCGTAGCTGGCGAGCGGAGCCATGGATGGCGGAGC
>JBJTDB010000113.1:0-13215 GCA_046092145.1 Planctomycetia bacterium
CGCTCGAGCAACGAATAGGCATCCTGCACGTCGGCCCGGATCTGGTCCTCGGCGAATTGCAGCTGCTTGTCGATCTGAACGAGCTGGGCATGGACGGTTTGCAGCCGGCCGCGGGCATCGCGACGCTGGGCCGGCATCTGGAAGACGAGGGCCGCCTCGAGCACCTGTCGATCGAGACCATTCGGTCCTGAAAGCGAACTCTTGCCGAAACCGGCATCCTGATTACCGGCGATCTGGGCATCGATCCCGGGCAGCGTCTGATTCGACGCAAACCGCCGCTCCACGAGCAGCTTCTCCCGCTGGAGCGCGAGCCGCTGAAACTCCGGCCGCTGGGCCAACGCCCTCGACAGCGATTCCTGGAAGAGAGCCGCCGTCGGCTGCACCGGCTTGGGCACCGGACGCATCCGGTTGCGAGCGGCGATGAGCGGACGGCCCATCTCGTCGCGATGAAACATCGACAGATCGATCGTCGCCTCCTGCACGGCACGATCCGCCTTGACCACGAGTCCCTGGCGAAGCGCGATGTTTTGCTGGTTGTCGAGACGCTCGATATTGGCGATCGCCCCGCTCTCCACGCGAAGGGCCAATTCGAGATCCCGCTCCGCGGCCAGATCGACCAGATACTCCGCCGCCGTCCGCCGCTCGCCGCTGCCCGACCAATTCCAATAGGAGCGTGCGGCGGCACGCATGTAGTCGAGCCGGCTCCTCGCGATCACCGGCTCGGCCATCGAGACGTCGATCTGGGCCTGGGCCCGGCCGGCCCGTGCCTTGTCGATGTCACGATCTCGGGCCAGCGGCATCGTGAGCCCGCCGCGAAATTCGCCCGAATCGGCCGTCAGCTGCTTGAGATTGTAGGTGGGGAAATCGCCAAAGCCGGTGCGATAGCCACCGAACATCCGCACGCCGCCGTAGGGCAGCAGCTGCGACATGCCGAAGTCGGACCGGTAGTTTTCATAGGTGCCCGGCGCCAGCGCATTACCCGAGCCGGTGACATTCGTATCGAACGCGCCCATCGCGCTGGTGAGCCGGCCGGCCGCGATGTTTCGCTCCCGTTCGACGGCCTGGAGGAGCGGATAATGCCGGATCACGCTCTCGAGCACCTCGCAGAGCGTGAGCGGCTGACCGCGGTCGTCGACGACGGCCCCCGGAATCGTGCCCGGTGACGGCCCCGGCGGCGGCGGACGGCCCGGCGGCGAAGGCAGCTCTTCAACCGGCGTCGGCAGCTCTTCCGGCATCCCCTCGACCATCACACCGGCCTGCGCCTCGGCCGGAAGTGCCTGAAACGACTGCGGCACGACACTCGGCAACGAATCCGGATCCGCCTCATACACCGCCCGAACAGCCGACGGCGGCTCGAAGAGCCGCCACTCCTCCGCCCTCGCCGGCGCAGACAGAAGGAGCGCAGGAATAAGGAGCAAGAACAACGCCAATGAGGCTTTCTTCGATCGGAATCTCGATAGCCAAGGGCTTTTCCCACTCTTCAACAGTGTGAAAGTTCGGGAGGGGGTGCCCCTGCCACGTCGCCGGGCTATGGAAGCGAGCGCAGGCATGGATGCCGAAGCGAAGCGGACATGCAGTGAGTGGAGCCCTGGAAGGGCGAAGCGAACGTCCGGAGACGTGGCAGGGGCATCCCCGACCCACGGGCTGCCTGGATGCACCCGCGTGCTCCAGTCAGGCGTGCCTACTTCACTTTGATCTTCGGCGGCTTGGGGGCTTCGGGGTTTTTCTTGATCGGCGACATTTCGGGCGGGAAGCCGTTGAGCCGCCGCCAGATCTCGAAACCAAGCGACACACGATTGAGAAACACCCAGCCGACGGCCTGGTTTCCCTGCCGCAGAAACTGCTGATCGGGCCACATCTCGCCCGGCCACATCTCGTTGGGCTCGACGAGCACGCGAAACTTCCCCGTTGCGCCGCTCGCCGGATCGACCTGCCTCACCTTCCCACCGAAGGTGCCGATCGAAAGCTCCGGGAAGGCCGAGAACTGAACCGCCGGCCAGCCCTCGAACTGAATCCGCACCTCCGGCATCGACCCGGTGCGTTCCGCGAACCCGAGCACCAGCGGCGCATCGAGGCCGTCGAGGAAAAGCTCCACGACGCGGTCGGCGGTGTCGGGCACGATGGTGCACAGCTCGTCGCCTTCCTTTACGTATTGCCCACCCTGGCCGACGTTCGCCTCCACGCGGTAGACGACGCCATCGCAGGGGGCCACGACCAGCCGGGCCTTGAACCGTTCGATCTGGTTGTCGATTTGCTGCAAGTCGCGCTGAATCGAGAACAGGTTCTGCTCGCTCTTGCGCAGGTTGCTTCGGGCCACGGCGACGGCCGACATGCCGGCGGCATCGGCCTGGAGCACGAGCGCTTCCTGCGTGAGCAGGGCGGCCTTGGCCCGCTGGATCTCGGCGGTGGCTTTTTCGGTGTCGGTGCCGGCCCGATCGGCCCGCATCCTCGCCTCGTCGCGATTGATTTTGCTTTCGAGGCCGCCGAAGGTCGGATTGCTGAAAAGATCCTCGAACATTTTCGAGCGGCTGAGCTCGAACGACTTCGCGAACTCCGCATTGGCGCGAACCTGCTCCGCAACGTCGATCGACTTTTTTGCCGCATCACGATTCGCCTTCGCCGCCTCGACCGCCGCTTCTCGGGCCGATTCCTGGGCATCGGCGGCGGCCTTCTGCTCCACCACTTCCTGCTCCGCCGCCACGAGCCGCTCCGACAGGAACTGCCGCTGCGCCGCGAGCCTTGCCTCGAGCTCAGGATCGTTGTCTTCGATATCGACCAGCGGATCGTTCATCTTCACGTGGCTTCCCTCGACCACGTGCCAGGTTCGAACCTGGCCCGAAACCCGCGCCGTGATCACCTGCATCCGCTCGACTGGGGAAAATGCGACGACCGTTCCACGCCCCATCACGGTCTGCTGCCAAGGCACGAAGATCAGGAGAAATGGCGTGGCGAGGAAGAGCAGGAAAAGGAGGCGAGCCAGCCAGCGGACCGGCCGCGGCGTGGAGACGTTGCGAATCAGGCGTTCGTAGGACGACGAATCGCTCATGACCAGGTCACCGTGGAATCGCAGCAGGACGTGATGACATCGCGGGCCGTGACGACGACGAGCGTCCAGGGATTTTCCCGCACGAAGAGCGAGGCGACGAGCTCCGGACAGTCGTGCATGTCGAGGCCGTCGAGCACGCCGTCGATCAGGAGCAGCCGCGGCTTGCCCGCGATCGCGCGGGCGATCGAGAGCCGCAGGATTTCATTGGTCGAAAGCGGGAGCCCGTCGCTGGCCAGGGGCGTGGCGATGCCCTGGGGCAGTCTGGCGATCCGGTCGTGCAGGCCGACCTTCTCCAGGGCCTCACGGACGTCGGTCGCCGTCAGTTCGTCGCGGCCGACGCGGATGTTCTCGGCGACGGTGCCCGCGAACGTCTCGGACTTGCCCACCAGCGCGATCCGCAGCCGCGTGGCGGCACGGTCGAGCGAGCGGGCGTCGATGCCGTCGAATTCAAGCAGTCCCTCGCGCGGCACCCGCAGGAGCGCGAGCGTCTCGAGGAGAAACGACTTGCCGCAGCCCGAGCCTCCTACGATGGCGATCCGCTGGCCGGGCTCGGCCTCGAGCCGCTTCATGCGACCGTCGCGATGGATCTCCGCCACCACCCGCATCGGGGTGTCGCGATCGGGAAGCCGCTCGCCCCCCTCGGGCTCCAAGGGCAGTTCGTCGATGACGCCGAGCTTGTCGAGCGAGGCCTGGAGGTCGTAGAAGATTTCGAGGTATTTGCCGCTCTTGGAGAGCGCCGAGAGCACGAGCGTGACGATCAGCTCCCCGGCGACGAGCTGGCCGAGCGTGAGCTGGCGGCTGATCACGAGCCAGCCGCCGAGGCCCAGGAGCACGGTGCTGGCGACCGCCTCCAAGAGCAACGCGAAGATCGTCTGCCGCCAGACGATCCGAAAATGAGTCCGCCGGGTGTCGATGTAGCGGGCGGTGAGTTCGTGGGCCCGCTCGATCGCCACGCTTCCGCCCCGGCCGAACCGGAACGTATGCGGGCACTTGGCGATCTCCTCGAGCCAGCCCGCCACGTCGAACTTGGCATAGCTTTCGGTGATCGCCGTCCGCACGCCCCCGAGGCCGAGCACGCCAAGGAGAAAGACGACGAGAAAGACCATGACCAGGGCGAAGGTGAGCAGATACGGATGGTAGAACGAGAGCACGGCCATGCCGACGATCGTGGTCATCACCACGGCCGTGCCCTCGACCAGCAGCGTGGCCAGGGCCTTCTGCTCGGAAGCCACCTCGAAGAACCGATTGACGATGTCGGTCGGGTTGCGGCCGTCGAACGACTCGATCTCGGCCTGGGCGAACCGCACGGCAAAGTCATGGGCGGTGCGGGCGAAGATCCGCCGCTGCAGGTATTCGACCACGACCACCTGCATCGCTCGGAGCACGGCGGCGAAGCAGAGGACTCCGAGCATCACCACGGCCAGCACGATCACGGGCCACAAGAGCACGCCGAAGGCGACGACGTTGACGAGGGCCTCGATAGCGGCCGGCGTGACGATCGAGAGAAGCCCGACGCCCAGCGCAAAGGCGAGGATCATCATCACGTCGCGGCGCTCGAGCCGCAGGATCGCCATCAATCGGGCCCAAGGGCCCCTTTTGGCGGGACGGTTGGCGGGATGGCCGTGATGGTGCGCGTCGTGTGCCATGGGTCGAGGCCCATATCGTGACGAACGGCCGCCCTGGGAGCCATGCCAAAATGCCCAACTTTCCAGCTTCCCGCGGCGTTACGAACCGGGGAGCGTCGCTCGCCCGAGGGTGGCGAGGAGGGCGAGATCCGAGGGCCTGGGATGGCGGCCGGCATATCGTGCTCGAGCCAGACGGCACCAGCCGCGGCCGGCGAGCAGGGTTCGCTCATCGCCGAGCATGTCGGCCCTGTGTGCCACGGCGATGACGCCGATGAGACCACGGACGGCTGCAGCAAGCTGACCGACGAGGAGCTGGCGATCGGCCAGGCTCCGGTCGTGGCGGCGGATCGTGCGATCGATCCGCGCGGCCATCCTCGCAAGCTGCCGGCGGGCGTCGCGCGCATGATCCCGCAGTTCGCGGTCGAGAATGCCTCGGGCGTCGCGCGAGGCGGGCGCGGCCATGCGGGCGACCCGCCACGCCAGCCACTGGATCGCCGAGCGGCTCTCCGTGCTCGCCAGGGGATGATGCTTCGCGAGCCCCTTGAAGAGGGCGAGGCCGAGCAGGTCGCTTTCTCCCTCGTAGATCGTCACGGCAAAGTGATCGTGGAACGAGTCGCCCAGCGGATGGCCCACCAGGAAGGCCCGGCCGCCATGCACGCCCAAGGCGTCGATCGCCGCCTCCCTGACGCATTCACTCGCGGTGACCTTCGCCACGATCGCCTCGAGTTCGCCCGTGTGGCCGGTGTCGATCGCCGCCGCCGCCCAGGCCGCGATGCTCTCGCAGGCCGTGATCGACGCGGCGATCCGGCCCAGCCGCCCCTGCACGAGTTCCCGCGATGCGATCGGCTCGCCCCATGTTTTTCGTTCCGTCGCGTACCGCGCCGCCTGCTCCAGGAGAATCCGAAGCGTGCCGGCCGCCTGCGCAGCAAGGGTGACCCGGCCACGGTTGAGCCCGTTCCACACGATCTTCATCGCGTCGGACGCGGCTCCCGGAGGCTCGAGGATGTCGCGCTGGTCGATCTCGAACCGGTCAAACTCGATCGCGGCATTGTGGGCATGCTTGAGCGGATGGAGCGGATAGCCGAGAACGCGGAACGAGGGCGTGTCTGACGAGGGCAATGGCACCAGGGCCACGCATGGCCTGCCATCGAGCTTCGCGAGGAGTTTCACGAGCCGGCCGTGGGTCGCGCCGGTGATGAACATCTTCGTGCCGGTGAGCACGAGCCGGCCATCGACCCGCTCGATGCGGGCGGATGCCGCCCCGAGGTCGCAGCCGACATCGGGCTCCGTGCCGCCGAAGATCGAAAGCGGCTTCCCGTGCGCCAGGCCCGGAAGCAGCCGCGCCCGCTGCTCGGGCGTGCCAAAGGCCGAGACCGCCGTGACGGCCCCGATCGACGAATGGAGCGAGAGCATCCCGGCGGCCGTCGGCACGTTTGCCGCGATCCTCGTGATCGCAGCCGCAAGCTCCTGCATCGAGCACCCAGTGCCGCCAAAGGCTTCAGGGACGGCGAGCCCCCACAGCCCCGCTTCCCCGAGGGCCTCCTCCGCATCGCGCGAGAAAAGCCCGCGCGGCACCTCAGGCGCATCGGCGATCGGCGGCCGACGGCGATCGGCATCGGGAAGCGGCTCATAGAGCCTGCCGGCCTCGCGAAGCCGATCGATCGCCGATTCGGCCTGGTCGAGCACGGCCGCCACCGCTTCACGCGCGGGCGTGATCGCAGGCAGCGCCGCAGCATGAAATCCATCGTCACCTGAGCCATGCCACAGGGCGGGCACAAGCCAGCCGCGCGCGGGAGTCTCCGGCGATTCGCGATTGCCCAGATCACCTGTGCCCAGATCACCTGTGCCCGGCTCACTCGTGACCGGCACGACCGCCAAGCGGCCCGCGGCCGGAATTCGCGCGTCGGCGACGGCATCGAGCACCCACCGACAATGCGAAGCAATGACGGGCCGCTTGAGCTTGAGCGACTCCGTGGCCTCCCCGTGCGCCGCATCGAACGGACGGCCGACGAGCGCCGCACGCCGCACCCGCCACGCCCGCGGCAGGTGGTGCTGACGTCGCGCGAGCCGACGGCCGAGCCAGGCGAGCACTTTGGGATGCCGAAGCGCCGCCGCGCGGCTCGTCA
The DNA here is from genome assembly GCA_046092145.1 of Planctomycetia bacterium. Classification (GTDB taxonomy): domain Bacteria; phylum Planctomycetota; class Planctomycetia; order Pirellulales; family UBA1268; genus CACORA01. The sequence continues at coordinate 6,798 of JBJTDB010000113.1, forward strand.
CCCGCACGCCCATCCGCCTGATCGCCGCACGGATCACCGCCGGCTCCGGCACGACGATCGCCACGGGCCACGGGCAGCCATCGCCGATCACGCACACCTGCGCCACAGCATCGTCCTCGGCAAGCGCGGCCTCGACCTCGGCCGGCGGCACTTTGACGCCCGTCGCGAGCACGACCGCATCAGCCAGCCGCCCCGTGATCCGCACGTGGCCTTCGGCATCGATCGCCGCCAGATCACCAGTCTCGAGCCACGACCCGGCATCGCACGCCGATTCACGCCGGCCCTCGCGATCCGGCTCGATCACGGCGATCGCCCTGCTGGGCGTGCGCACAAGCAGCTGCCCCTGCGATTCGGGCCGCGTGTCGAGCCGGATCTCGACGCCGGCAAGCGGCAGGCCGACAGACCCAGGCCTGGCGATCCGTGGATTGGAAAGCGCGACCACGGGCCCCGCCTCGGCAAGACCGTAGCCCTCCACGAGCGACACGCCCTGCTTCGCAAAACAATCCACCGTGCGACGCCGAAGCGGCGCCCCGCCCGAAACGCAGACGCGAACCCTCCCGCCGAGCGACGCCTTCAGATCGGTGATCCGCCCCGCAGCCACGCCCCGCTCCAGCCGCTCGAAGCATGCCGGCACGCCGAGGATCACCGTCGGCGGGGCCCGTCGGCAGGCATCGAGCAGGCGGGTGCGGTCGGTGACCACATTGAGGCAGCCTCCGCGGACGATCGCCGTATAGAGGTCGCCAACGCGGGCAAGGGCATGGCTCATCGGCAGCCACGACAGCCGCACGTCGTCAGGCTCGTCGAGAAACACCTCGGCCGACGCGATCGCATTCATCGCCAACGCTTTTTGGGAATGGACGACGCCCTTCGGCAGGCCGGTCGTCCCCGAAGAGAGGACGATCGTCGCCGCCGCCTCGGGATCGGTCGCGGCCGCGCATGCCGCGAGCCGTCGCTGCACCGCCGCCGCAGGCTCGTGGCCGCCCGCCACCGGCGGCAGGTCGATCACGATCATGCCGGGCGGCACGGTAAGCCGCGTGCGTCCGCCGCCACAGGCGATCCCGCGGGCCGCGAGCCAGGCCACCTGGGCCTCCTGCTCCCGGATGCCGGCATCGGCATGCAGGGCGACATGCACGATGCCCGTGAGCAGGCAGGCCAGATCGACCGTGATCCATTCGATCGAATGGGGCCCGACATGCGCGAGCCGGTCGCCCCGCCGCAGGCCCGACGCGGTGAGCACGCCGGCCACGTCGAGTGCAGACTGCACGAGCCCGCCCCATGGAAGCATCCGCTCGCCGAGGCCATCGATGCAGGCCGGTCGGTCGAAGGCGTCGCCGCAGCGGGCCACGAGAAGATCGACCAGCGATGGGTGGCGGGTGGCCATCGAAGAATGCATGCCCGCCTCACTCCATCCGCTCGAACGCCACCGCGATGCCCTGCCCAAGGCCGATGCACATCGCCGCCAGGCCGCGGTGGGCACCCGTGTCGCGCATCGCATGGATGAGCGTTGTGGCGATCCTCGCGCCGCTGGCGCCCAGCGGATGCCCGATGGCGAGCGATCCGCCACGGACATTCACCCGGGCCGGGTCGAGTGTCAGCGAATCGATGCAGTGGATCGCCTGCGCGGCAAAGGCCTCGTTGATCTCGACCAGGTCGATGTCGGCCGGCACGAGCCCCGTGCGATCCAGCAGCTTCTTCACGGCCGGAATCGGCCCCGTGCCCATCACCGCCGGCGGCACGCCGACCACGGCCGTGCCGATCACACGCACGAGCGGATCGAGGCCCTGCCGCCTCGCCTCGGTCTCGCTCATCACGAGCACCGCGGCGGCCCCGTCGCTCAAGGGCGCACTCGTGGCCGCCGTCACCGTGCCGATCTTCGGCAGGAAGGCCGGCTCGAGCGCCGCCATCGCCTCGAGCGAGGTGTCGCGGCGGATCGACTGGTCGGCCAGCACGTCGACCACCGCCCCCGATTCGTCGTGGCCGAAGACCGGCACGATTTCATCGTCGAAGAGGCCTGCATCGGCGGCATCGGCCGCCCTGCGGTGGCTCTCCAGGGCGAAGGCTTCCTGGCGTGCGCGGGAGATGCCATGCACCGAGGCGATCTGTTCGGCCGTCATGCCCATCGAGAGCATGCCTCGGCTGGAGCGGGCGAACACCCGCGGATGGATGTCGATCGCGGAATCCATCGGCAGGTGCTGCATGTGCTCGACGCCTCCGGCCACCTGCACGTTTTCCGCGCCGGCCACGATCGCATGACAGGCCTGGGCGAGCGACTGCAGCGACGAACCGCAAAGACGGTTGACCGACGTGCCCGCGGCGGCGAACGGCAGCCCGGCCATGAGCGCCGCACACCGCGCCACGTTGCCCCCCTGCTCTCCCCGCTGCTGGCTGGCCCCGAAGACGACATCCTCGACCGTGGCGGGATCGACACCGCTGCGATCGACGACGGCCTTGATCACGGCGGCCGCAAGCTCATCGCCGCGGACATGCCGAAACACGCCCCGCCCGGCATGCGCGCGGCCGATCGCCGTGCGGCAGCAGGCGACGACGACGGGCGTGGTCTCGGGAGCGGTGCGGCGATTCATGGTCATTTGATCGATGGGGCTACCCGCAGGACGTGAACCGTCCGCCGGTGCGGGCCATCTCGAGCAGGTGATCGGTCGGGATCATCCGCGGGCCAAGCGGCGCAAGCGGCTCGAGCCGCCGGACGATCTCCGCGGCCCCGAGCGAATCGGCCCAGGCGAACAGGCCGCCACGGAACGCGGGAAATCCGAGGGCATGGATCACGGCCAGATCGATGTCGCGGCCATCGCGGACGATTCCCTCGTCCAGGGCCCGAATCGCCTCCAGCAGCATGGGGACGACGAGGCGATCGGCGATCGTCGCGTCGCCCGGCCGCGTGTCGGGAAGGGCATAGGGCTCGATGACGCCGGTGATGTCGGCATCGGGCCTGTCGATCCGCGCCCGCTGCGGATCGCCACCCTGCGAAATCACGTAGCGATAAAAGCCGCCACCCGTCTTGCGGCCGAGCCGGCCCGACTTCACCAGCGCCGGGATCACCGGCGAAGCGTCGATGCGATCACCGAAGGCGGACGCCATCACGAGCCCCGCGTAGAAGGCGGTGTCGAGGCCGATCATGTCGTAGAGCTCGATCGGCCCCATCGGCATTCCGAAGGCCCGCGCCACGCGATCGATCCGTCGCATCTCCACGCCCTCGCGGAGCATCTCCACGGCCTCGTGGAGGTAGGGCATCAGGATCCGATTCACGAGGAACCCGGGGCTGTCTTTCACCACGACGGGGCACTTCCCGAGCCGCTTGGCATGCGCGACGGCGGTGGCGACGGTGGCATCGCTCGTCGCCGGGCCACGCACCACCTCGACGAGCGTCATGCGGCGGACGGGATTGAAGAAATGGATGCCGCAGAACCGCGAGGGATCGGCGAGCACCTCGGCCAGTTTTGCGATCGGGTTGGTCGATGTGTTGGTCGCGATGACGGCTTCCGGACCGACGGCACGCTCGATCTCGGCGAGCACCTGCTTCTTGATGTCGGTCCGCTCCACCACGCTCTCGATGACCAGATCGGCCGCCGCGATCGCCGCGAGGCTCGTGGCCGTTCGCAGCCTGCCGGCAAGCGCCAGGGCGCGGACAGGATCGGCGCGCTTGGCGGCGCGATCCCAGGCCGCTTCACTGAGAATGCCCTCCACGCTCGCAGCCAGCGGCTCTGGCTGTACATCAATGAGCGCGACATCGAACCCCGCTCGGAGATGGCTTGCCGCGATGCCCGCGCCCATGATGCCGGCACCGATGACGGCGGGCGAATGAATCTCGCGCGGCTCGATGTCGTGGGCATCGTCGAGCCCGGGATCGTGACGATTGCGCTCGCCGAGCTGGAACACCCGCACGAGCTGGGCCGATACGGGCGACCTCGCCAACGCGGCGAACGCCGTTCCCTCGATCGCGGCGGCCTGCTCAGCCGAAACGGCAGACCCCTCGATGATCGTCCGCAGGATCGACGCGGGGGCGGGATAGTGGCCACCGCTGCGGCCGAGGATGACAGCCATCGTCGTCGCCTGCAGAAACGCCAGTTCGTCGGGATCGGTCTCGATCACCGCCGACTGCGTCTGCCGGCGATCGAGGTGGAGGCCGGTCGCACGAGCCGATTCGATGAGCCGACAGGCCGATTCGAAAGACTGTTCTTCCGGCACGCAGGCATCGACGAGCCCGAGCTTCGCGGCGGCCGCTCCCGCAAGATTCTCGCCGGAGGCCGCCAGCTCCACGGCCGGCCCGATGCCGATCAGCCGTGGCAGACGCACCGTGCCGCCCCAGCCTGGCATGAGCCCGAGCTTCACCTCGGGAAAACCCAGGAGCGTGTGGCTCGCGTCCGTGGCCAGCCGCATGTCGCAGGCGAGCGCGAGCTCGAGCCCGCCGCCCAGGCAGATGCCGTCGATCACCGCCACGCTTGGCCACGGCTCGCTCGACAGGCGGGCGAAGATCGATCGGCCCACCGCGCACAGCCGCTCGATCTCCGGGGCCGGCAGATCCCGAAGCGTCGCCAGCCGGGCGATGTCGGCCCCCGCGAAGAATGACCCGGGCCGCCCCGAGGTCACGATCAGCCCGGTCGGCGCGGGCCCCGCCTCGATTTCGTCGAGGGCGGCCGAGAGATCGGCCACGACCCCGGCCGTCAGCACGTTTTGGCCGTGGTCTGGCACGAAAAACCGCAAAACGGCGATGCCGTCGGCATGCCGTTCCAGGACGAGCGTGCGGTATTCCCGGAGAACGGCCTTCATGGCGATCTTTCGTGGGGGCCGCATTCCGACGAATTCGCTTGCCGGGGCGGCGAAAACGGGTAGTGTATCCGGACTTTCAGGAAGGAGTCGTGGCCCCATGAAAAGCCGAGCAGGACTGGCCGCCGTGTGGTTTGTGCTGGTGGCGATCGCCGTGATCGGCCGCCTGTGGCAGCCGACATGGCGCGGAGAGCCGATGTGGAACGTGACGCCGATGGCGGGCGTGGCGCTCGCGGCGGGCGCGATGTTTCCAAACCCGGTGGTGGCCGCGTCGGTGCCGCTGGTGGCGCTTGCCATCAGCAATCTCGCCCTCCCGGGATATGGCAGCACAGCGATGGCGGTGGTCATCTTCGCGGCGACGGCATGGCCGGTGGTACTCGGAAAATTCGTCCGTGCCGGGGGCTGGCGTGCCATCCTCGGCGGGGCGATGGCCAGTTCGCTCGTATTCTTCGTCACGACCAATTTCGCCTGCTGGGCGATCGACGGCATGTATCCCCGCACGGCGGCCGGGCTCGCGGAGTGTTTCGTGGCAGCCCTGCCCTTCTACCGGTGGATGCCCCTCGGCGATCTTGCCTGGACGGCCGGCATCTTCGCCTCCATGAAAGCCCTCGCGGCATGGCAGCCCGCCGCAGCCTCCTTGACTGGCCGCGAAACGGGCTGACAATTCAATTGAATCCTCGGCCGACACTCGGCCCCCACACGCCGCGGGAATGGCGGAATTGGCAGACGCGCCAGGTTGAGGGCCTGGTGGTAGTAATACCGTGCAGGTTCAAGTCCTGTTTCCCGCATTGCTTGGTCCATGAATCCCATGAATGACGAAGCCACGCCCGAATCGGGCGAGCAGCAGGGGGCGACCCCGGTCCGACGCATTTCGATCGGCACGCAGCGGGCCGGCGTGAAGCCGCCGTCGCTGGCGCCGAAGGTGGAATACGTCGTCCCGAAGCCGGCGGGACCCGATCGGACGAACAAGCGGGTGGCCGTTCCGAACCTCCGGGCCGCGCTCGATGACGATCTCGAGGCTGACTTCGAGGCGGCGCTTGCGGGCGTCGAGATCGACGAACTGCTCACGAAGACGACCCCCGCACAGGCCGAGCGGCCGCTCGAGCCGGGCCAGCGGGTCACCGGCACGGTCATCGCCGTCGGCCCCGACACCGCCTTCATCGATCTGGGCGGCCGACGCCAGGGCGCGATGAAGCTCATCGGATTGTTCGAGGAAGGAGCCGATCTCCCGCAGGTCGGCCAGACGATCGAGGTGGGCATCGGCACCCGCAACGAGGAGGACGGCCTCTACGACGTGGCCCCGGCGAACCGCGCGGTGGCGGTCGAGGATTGGTCGCAGCTCGAAGTCGGCATGATCGTGGAAGCCCGTGTGACGGGCACCAACAAGGGCGGCCTCGAGTGCGAGGTCGGCGGGCTCCGCGGCTTCATGCCGGCCGGCTCGGTGAGCCCTTGGCGGGTGGAAAACCTCGAGGAGATGGTCGGCCAGACGCTCGAAAGCCTCGTCACCGAACTCGTGCCGGCTGCACGGCGGCTGGTGCTCTCGCGGCGGGCCGTGATCGAGCGGCAGGCCGCCGACGCCCGCACGAAGATGCTCGAAACGCTCGATGTCGGCGACCAGCTCGACGGCATCGTTCGG
>JBJTDB010000114.1:0-18428 GCA_046092145.1 Planctomycetia bacterium
GCGTCATTGCGCATTGCCCGTGAGGGGCTGCCCGTGCCCTCGAGCGGGCTGTGGTAGCAAGCGAAGCAAGGATTGAGAAGAGTAGCGTCCACCGCAGTGAGCGAAGGGCAGGAGGCCCGTAGCGAACGTCCGGCGAGAGGGCACGGGCAGCCCCGAACCTCCACCAGCATGGGACACCTGCAGTGCCCAGGCGCCGACCTACACAAGTCCGAATTTCTTCCGCAGGAACCACTCGCTGCACAAGAGCATCGCCACAAGCAAAAACATGGGCCACTTGTCCCACGGTGTGTACGACCATTGTTCGAGTGTCTCGAACGTCGCCGGCTTTCCGCGAAGCTCGTCGAGGATGTCACCGATCTCCTCCGGCATGCGGACGCCTCCCGGAGTCGCCTCGGCCAGCTGCCGCATGAGCAGGGGATTGGCCCGCGGGTTGGCCAGTTCGAGATCCTGCCGGAAGACCGTGAAGCGGGCCGATCGCGTGAGGGCTTTGCCATCCGGCCTGGTCGCCGTGACGGTGATCCGCCAGTCCCCCGGCTCGGAAAAATCGCCCACCGCACCGGCGAAGGTCTCTCCCCGCCGCCCCACACGGACAGGTCTCGCGAGGCCCGATGGCGACGTCACGACCGCTTCGAGGGACGACGCATCGGCCCCCTGCGTGCCCGCGGGCTTGGTCAGGCCGGTGTCGACTTCGCGCGTGCTGCCCGGCGCGATCCGCCGCTGCGCGAGCCGGAGCCAGAGCGAATCGTTTTCGGCGTCGTCCTGGCGGGCGAGCCAGAGCACCATCTGCCTCCAGAAGCGTCGGTGCTGCTCGATCGCTCCTTGCATCGCCCACTGCCAGGTCGAATCGGCGGCGAAGGCGAGCACCCGGCCGGCGCCATACTCGCGGCCCACCAGAAGCGGCCGTCCGTCGGGCGCGACGGCGAGGGGCTTCGCCGATGGAACGAGCCGCCCCAGATCGTTGGCGCCCGTGAGTGGCGGGAGCTTCTGCCATGCCTCCCGCGATTCGGCATCCGACCGGCCGAGCCTGAGGATCGACACGCCGCCGAACCGCTGGTCGGGCATCATCCGGAGCGGACCCTTGAGATGCAGCCCTTCCCGCACCGGTTGGTCGAAGGCCTGCCGTGCGAGCCGATCTGGCTCGAAGGGAAGCGCAGGCTGCAGTGGCGTGCTTCCCCATCCGCCGGCCTCGAAGGCATGGAAGCCGCCGAGCATGCCGAGCCCCGCTCCCTGCTCGACGTTTCGTGCGATCGCCTCGATGTCCTGGGGCCGCAGCGCCGAGGAATCGAGGTCGCCGATCACAAACACGTTGCATGCCGCCTGCAGGTCGCGTGAGAGGTCGATGGGCCATGCCGCCCTGCCCTCCCGCGTCGAATCGATCCATCGGAAATCGACCTGCATGTCGGGGCTGGCCGCGAGCACTCGGCGCAGAAATCGCTGCTCGACTCGCAGGGCGCCCTCGAGGTAGAGCACACGCAGCCCACCATCGACGACATCGACGAATGTCGAGAGTTCGTTGTTTCCGGTCACGGCTTCCCCTTCCTGTGGCTCGACCACGAGCGAGAGCTTTCGTTCGCCGAGGGTCGTCGGGGTCCACGCCAGGCGAACGGGCACCTCCGTCGCGTCGGCCGTGCCGCGCACCGTCGTCCGCGACACCTCCTCCATGCGGCCGGCATCGTTTTCCACCCGCAACGCCACCACCGCCTCACGGTCCGCGAGCCCGTCGAGCCGCACGCGTCCGGCCACCTCCATCGAGTTTTTCAGTAAGACCGTGTCGCCGACGGAAAGGTTCACGACGGATGCATCGCGGCCCTGCCCCGTGCCCCGCTGCTGCCCGAACGTGATGCTCCAAAGCGGCACTCCCGCATCTCCGAGCCTTCGGGCGACCGTCTGCGGCGACATGTCCCTCGGCGGATAGGCATGCTGCGCGCCGTCGGAGAGCACGATCGCCCCCGCGAGCGTCCGCCCCCCCATCGCCCGTACGGCGTCGTCGAGCGCGGCGCCGATGGCCGTCTCCTCTCCTGCCGGATCCTTTTTCCATGGTCCGAGAACCGGCGCGGCGCCGCCCTCCGGCGGAACCTCTCGGCACTCCCTGTTGAACCTCCAGAGCGACACCATGAATCCATCGGAGGTGATGGCGTCGAACTTCGGCCGAGCCGCGTCGAGTGCGCCCCTGAGTTCATCCCAGCGCGTCCGGCCGTTCGGTCCGTCGGCCACCGACATGCTCTCCGATCCGTCGGCGAGCACGAGCAGCGTGGCCTCCTGTCTCGCTTTCGTCGAAGCCACGAGCGTCGGCCGGAGCATGCATGTGACCAGCGCGAGAAACGCCCCCAGCCGCAGCAGCACCAGCGCCGCGAGTCGTCCCGACGACACACGGGTTCGATCGGGCCCGACGAATACCAGGACGGCCGCGAGCACGGCCGCGACCACGCCGACGAGCGTCCACGACCCGACCGGATCGACATGGATCGCGACATCCTCGACCGGGATCGCGGCCAGCGACACCCCGCTCGCAAGGAAGATCTGCGACACGGTCATGGCGCCACCTCTTCGAGGGCGTCGTCCTCGGGCAGTGGAGGCGGAATGCTACGGTCGCGGGTGCGACCAGACGACCTTGCGGCCGGGGCGACGGCAGTCTCGACCGCCCATGCCTCCGCCGCCGTGCTGCCGGAGGTCTGCTCGAGCGGCGCATAGAAACGATTGGCCAGCATCCAATCGACCGCCATCGCGACCGCGGCCACCAGGATCAGCCAGCCGAAGAGTTCCGCGCCGACCCGGCCCAGCGCGACGTCGCGGACAAGATCGTTTTCGGTGCGGGCCAGTCGGTGCTCCGGGCCCAGCGCGACCGCCAGTTGCTCCGGTGCCAGTCGCGTGAAGTCGGTGGCCGGCGGCGCGAGATTCGCGCTGAAGCCCTTCGCAAAGCCCCCCGCCTCTCCTCCGGACCGCACGATGTAATTCCCTTCGGCATGCGTGTCGGCGATCGTGACGGTGCCGCGCCGGGCATCGACGGCCACGGGCACCTCATCTCCCGTCGGCGTGCGGACGAAGACGGTGGCGACATCCCTTCGGCCGACGTTCAGCACGGCCGTCTGGCCGGCGGTGATGTTCCTGTCGTCGGAGGTGTCGATGGCATGCAGCAGCATCTCGTTGGCGAGGATCACGAACGGCCAGGGCTCGAAGCCGGTGGCGAGCATGTTCCATGCGTCGGGATCGTCGGCCGACTGGGACACGGGCGTCGTGACCACCATCACGGTTCCCTGGCCTACGCGATGCTCGAGGATCGCCGGGAGGCCGTTGCGGTAGAGGGCCACGGGAACCGCCGCCGCGGGGCCTTCGTCGGGAGCGAATTCCCAATGCCGCCGCACCGGAAAATCCTGCCAGGGGACCGAATCACCGACACGCCGGAAGGCGGCCAGCGCCGGATGATCGAGGGCCGTCGGCGCGAGAAAGTTGGTTTCGTCGGGGCTTCGCCACACCCGCACGATCTCGCCGCCAAGCAGCTGCCTTGCCGGTTGGCTCGTGAACTGCGCCGGATCGCCGGCCCGTGGCCCAAGCCAGACGATGAGCCCCCGGCCGACCGACACCCACTCCCGCAACTGTTCCCATGCCCGTGGCGGGAGTGGCGGCGGATCGACGAGGACGATCGCATCGAAGCCATCCCATGCGGTCGCGTCGAGTTTTTCGGCGTCCACGAGCACCGCGTCGAACCGGGAGCGCCCCGCCTTGGCCAGGGCCGCGGGCGCGATCGCTTCGGCCATGAACATGCCGGTGCGACGTCCCGGCGCCGGTGCCGCAATCAGCACTCTCGACGGCGCTCCCACCTCGACCGTGAAGTACCGGACATCGTCGGCGGGCAGGTCGTCGCTTCCATCGACGAGCAGCCTGCCTTGGCGAACACCCGGCTCGAGTCCTCCGATCTCGAAGACCACCTCCCCGGCCACCGAGGGCTTCCAGGTGATCGGCTTCACCGCTCGGCGCACGTAGCGCCCGTCATTCCCGAGCACTTCCACGGCCACGGCCCGCGATGCTTCCGGCCCGGTCCGGCCGAGGCCGGCAGAGATTACAAGCGGTGCACCAGCCGACAGCCTGTCGGCCGCGAGCTCGATGGAGTCGATCGAAAAATTGGACGGGCTCGCCGCGCCCACGTCGATCCACAAAAGCCGCGTATCGGCCGGCAGGTCGGAAGCGGCGAGAGGCGAGGCACCGGCAAGGCCGCCACGGGAGCAGTCGGTGAAGACATAGAGTTCGCGGCGTGGGAGGTCCGATGTCTCGAGCAGTCGGAGGCCCTCGGCCATGGCGGAGGCCAGTGTGTTCGAGGGCGTGGCCGTGTCGAGCCTGTCCACACGCGCCGCTGCCGCCGCGAGCGTCGGCAGAAAGCCGGCCTGGCCACCGGCGGTGTCGATGACGGCCACGTCGCTCGTGGGGGGCAGTTTGTCGAAGATCGCCCGGGCCATGGCCTTCGCCTGATCGAGCCGCGTGCGATTGGCCTCGCGGATCGCCATCCGCGGCGCCGTATCGAAGACGAGCACGGCCGCCACCGGCCCCTCGGCATCGGCCAGCCACCCGGCGTTGCGAAGCACCGGCCTGGCCATCGCCAGGGCGAGGACCGCCAGCGCCGCCATCCTGGCGAGGAGCAGGAGCAGATGGGTGAGCCGCAGCCGGCGACGGTTGGCGATCACCCGCGTCTTCAGAAACCGCAATGCCGGGAACTCTCGCTTCACGGGCTTTTGCCGCATCAGCATGTGCAGCATCACCGGCACGGCCACCAGGGCCGCTCCGCCCAGCAGCATCGGCGCAAGAAACGACAATCCCATATCGCCAGTTTATCCGAACTCTTCCCTTCCGACCTTGCCGTGAACACCACCCCTGATCGCATCGCTGGAGGCGATGCCCACGTCCGACCGGAGGTCGGCAAGGAAAGCGAGGCCAGGATGGCGAGCTTTCCGTGAAGTCAAAACCGGTTTTTCCGGCTCTGCAGATACCCCGTGAGGGCCCGGTCGAACTGCATGCTCGTGTCGAGGGGAACGTAGTCGATGCGGGTCTGCACGCACATCGTCCGATAGGTGTCGCGGAAGTCTTCGATCTGGGCCACATAGTCCCGGCGGGCCGCGGCGGCATCGACGACGAGCTTCTCCCGCGATTCCGGTTCGGTGAACTCCACCATGCCGTCGAAGGGAAACCGCACTTCGGCCTCGTCGAGGATGTGGAAGAGGATCACGTCGTGGCCGCGGTGCCGCAGCCGCAGCAGCGATTCACGGATCGGCTCGGGGTCGGTCAGCAGGTCGCTGAACACCATCACGAGCGACCGGTGGCGGAGCATCGCCGCCACCTGCCCGAGGCTCCGGGCGATGTCGGTCTTCCCGGAGGGCTTCACGCGGGCGAGCATCGAGAGCACCTGGGCGATCTGCGTCCGTCGCGACCGGGCCGGCAGGCTGTCGTGGATCTTCTCGTCGAAGAGCATGAGTCCGCAGGGATCCTGCTGGTGCACCATCATCCAGCAGAGGGCGGCGGCGAGCGAGATCGAGTAGTCGAGCTTGTTCAGCTCCTGCCGGTAGGTGTAGGCCATCGAACCGCTCACGTCGATGAGCAGGTAGCCGGTGATGTTGGTCTCGGCCTCGAACTTCTTGATGTAGTGCTTGTCGGTCTTGGCGAAGATCCTCCAGTCGATGTCCTTCGGGTCGTCGCCGGGGGCATACTTTCGATGCTCGCTGAACTCGACGGAGAACCCCTGGTAGGGGCTGGCGTGCAGCCCCTGCAGGAATCCCTTCACGATGAACTGCGCACGGAGGTCGAGGCGGGCGATCTGCCGAACCACCTCCGGCTTCAGGTATTCCTCGACGGCGCGAGCCATGGCGTCTTCCCCGGGGCGACGGAGCGGACCGCTCCCCGGGCTTCCTCGCTACCTCACGAGCTTGGGGATCTCGGGCTCCGGCAGTTCGCGGATCAGCCTCTCCACGACCGATTCGCTCGTGAGACCCTCGGCCTGGGCCTGGAAGTTGGTCGCGATCCGGTGCCTCAGCACGGGCACGGCGATCCGCCGCACGTCGTCGAGCGACACGCTGAATCGTCCGTCCATGGCGGCCCTCGCCGTGCCCCCCTGGATCAGGAATTGGCCGGCCCGCGGGCCCGCACCCCATTCGACCAGTTCGCGCACATACGAGGGCGCCTGCGGATCCTTCGGCCGGGTCGATCGCACCAGGCTCGAGACATACTTCACGACATACTCGCTCACGGCCACGCCGCCGACCAGCTTCTGAATGTTCACGATCGCCCGTCCGGAGAGCACCTTCCGCACCTCGGGCTTCTCGGATCGCGTCGTCGCCATGAGGATCTGCTCCTCCTCGGCGGCGGAGGGGTAGCCCACCTTGATGTTGAACATGAAGCGGTCGAGCTGGGCCTCGGGAAGCGGATAGGTCCCCTCCTGCTCGATCGGGTTTTGGGTGGCGATCGTGAAGAATGGATCGGGGAGCTGGTAGGTTTCCTGGCCGACCGAGACCTCTCGCTCCTGCATCGCCTGCAGGAGCGCGGCCTGTGTCTTGGGTGGGGTGCGGTTGATCTCGTCGGCCAGCAGGATGAGCGTGAAGATCGGCCCCTCGCCGAACCGAAACCGTCGCTTGCCGTTGTCGTCTTCGTCGAGCAGGTTCGTGCCGGTGATGTCGGAGGGCATGAGATCGGGCGTGAACTGCACCCGCTTGAAGCCGACGTCGAGGATGCGGGCGAGCGTGGAGACCATGAGCGTCTTGGCCAGGCCCGGCACACCCTCCAGCAGGCAGTGCCCTCGCGTGAAGATCGCCGCGAACAACTGCTCGATCACGTCGTTCTGGCCGACGATCACCTTCTGCAGTTCCTCCTGCATCAGCTTCCGGTGCTGGGAGAACTCGTGCAGGATGTCGTCGAGCGTCTTGGAGCGGGATGCGGTCGACACGCGGCTGTCCTCGGGAACGGGCTCGGGGCCGGACGGATCGGCCCGACGCCTGCAGTATCGACATCCCGGGCCAAAGCGGCAAACGTGGTAGTCTTGAAGAGGAGTCCTCCTCTCACGGCGGCCGGCGTGGCTGGCCATGAGCCCAGTGTGAGTCCGGTGGTGAAACGGTCGCCGAGAAATCGTCTGCGTGGCTCGCTTTTCCGCATCGCCCTCGGGCTTGTGGTGGCCGGCGGCGCACTGCCAAGGCCGGCCCACGGCGAGCCCCCGGTGGCGCCCGAGAAGATCGAGCAGTCGATCGAAAAGGCCAGGGCATGGCTGCTCAAGAAGCAGCAGCGCGACGGCTCCTGGGAATGCTCCATGCGGACCAACGAAACCCGCGTCGGGGCGACGGCCCTGACGGTGCTGGCGCTGGCCAACGCGGGCGTCGAGCCCAAGGATCCGGCCGTGGCCAAAAGCCTCGCCTGGCTCCGGAAGCAAGAGCCCAAGGACACCTATTCCGTCTCACTGCAGACGATGGTCTTCGCGATGCTTTCGCCCGATGCCGACCGGCCGATCATCGCCCGCAACGTCGAATGGCTCGAGAAGGCACAGGTGTCGCAGGGTCGATCGGCCGGGTCATGGTCCTACGGAGCCGATGCCGGCACCGGCGACAACTCCAATTCGCAGTTCGCCCTTCTGGGGCTTCACGAGGCATCTCGTGCGGGCGTGCCCGTGAAGGAGACTGTCTGGACGAAAGCCCAGCAATACTGGGTGGCCTGCGCCAACGGCGATGGCTCCTGGGGCTATACGCTCGGCAACGCCGGCGGCTCCGGCAGCATGACCTGCGCCGGGATCGCGAGCATCTGGATCACCACCGAACACCTCGGCCGTCCCGGAGCGCAGGTCCGCGGCGACTCCGTCTCCTGTTGCGGCGGCGGGAGTTCACCGCAGCTGCTGGAGCGCGGCCTCGAATGGCTGGGCCGGCGGTTCTCAGTCGCCCAAAATCCCGGGGCGGGAGGCCAGACCTGGCTCTACTACTATCTTTACGGCTTGGAGCGGGTCGGCCGGTTCACCGCCAGACGGTTCATCGGCGACCACGACTGGTACCGCGAGGGTGCCGCCATGTTCGTCACCGCGCAGAATCCGCTCACGGGAGCATTCGAGGGGGGACGAATCGAGGACTCGACCGTCGCGACGAGTTTCGCGCTGCTTTTCTTGGCGAAGGGCCGCCGGCCGGTCGTGGTCGCGAAGAGCCGGCATACCCCCGGCTCCGACTGGAGCCGTCACGGCCATGACATCGCCCACCTCGTCGAGCATGTCGAGAAGCGATGGCGGAAGCAGTATCCGGCAGGTCTCTCCTGGCATGTGCTCGACACGGCCACCGCCAAGGCCGACGACTTCGCGCAGGCGCCGGTCTTCTGGCTCTCGGGCAAGAACGCGTTCGACCTGGGCGAGGATGCGGGACGGCGGCTCCGACACTACCTCGACGAAGGCGGGTTCATCTTCGCCGAAGGGTGCTGCCCGTCGAGCAACGACTTCGACGCCAGATTCCGGCAGCTCATCGAGGAGATCTTCCCGGAGCCGGAATACCGTCTCCATCTGCTCGCTCCCGAGCATCCGGCCTGGCATGCCGAGGAGCTGGTGCCGCCCGAATTGCAGCGTCCGCTTCTGGGCGTCGACTACGGCTGCCGCACGTCGATCATCTACGCGCCGCCGACCGATCTGAAGCCCAACGCATCACCCATGCCGAGCCTCTCTTGCCTGTGGGAAATGGGGGGCGAGTCACGAAAGTCCCTGCCCCCGGCGATCCAGCGTGAGGTCGATGCCGCCCTCGCGATCGGCGCCAACGTGCTGGCCTACGCCACCAATCGCGAATTGAAGAGCAAGGACGAACTCTTCGCGATCGAGCGGCCGGCCGAGCAGCCTGCCGATCCGCTCGCCCGCGGCCAACTGGCGATCGGAAAACTGCGGCACGGGGGCCTGTGCGATGCCGCTCCCTCTGCGCTCCCCAACATCCTCCGTGCGGCGGCACGGGAACTCGGCGTGCGGGTCGACGACACTCCCCGCCAGATCGATCCGGCCGATCCGGCCCTGTTCACCTACCACCTCGTCTTCATGCACGGCCGCCAGGGCTTCTCGTTCACGGCGGCCCAGCGGGAGAGGCTGCGACAGTTCGTCGAGCGAGGGGGCACGCTCCTGTCAGACAGCGTCTGCGCCGCCCGCGGATTCACCACGGCCTTCCGGTCCGAAATGGCGGCCCTATTCCCCGATCATGCCCTCGAGGAGATTCCCCCGACCGATCCGATGTTCGCGGCGGCGGAGTATGGCGGCTTCGACATCCGCGAGGTCACGCTCCGCGAGCCTGCCGGCGGAGATGGCCCGATGGCGTCGCGGAAGCGAAGGATTCCGCCCAAGCTCGAGGGAATCCGGATCGGCGACCGATGGGCGGTGATCTTTTCACCCTACGACATCTCCTGCGCGCTCGAGAAGCAGAACTCGATGGAATGCACCGGCTACGACCGCGACGACGCCGAAAAGATCGCCCTCAACGTCGTTCTCTACTCCCTCCATCAGTAACCGCCGCGCCTGACACTTAGGGCGCATTCCAGATAGCTGTAGCGACGATCTGACAAACTGAGAAAGGTAGGCGAGGGGGTCGGCGAACGCTCGAGGAGCTTGGGGCGTATCCTCGCCCTGCGACGAGACTTTTGCCGCCCCCGAGCCGGCGATACACGTAGGCCGGATGCGTTCTAGTCCTCGCTGCGATTGCCGCCGAGGTAACTGGCGTAGTAGAGCAGCGTGAGCACGCTTTGCAGCGTCGCGGCGACATACGTCCATGCCGCGGCGTTGAGCACCTTGTTCACCGACGGCATCTCCTCCTCGGGCACGATGCCCAGGCTGACGAGCGCCGCCTTGGCACGATTGCTGGCGTCGATCTCGACCGGCAGGTTCACCAGTTGAAAGAAGACGGTGCCGCCGAAGAGCAGCAGCCCCAGCCATGCGATCGGCTTGAGCGCCATCGCCAGTCCCACGATGAAGACCATCACCCCGAGGCCACTGCCGAAGTTCGCCACACCGACGGCGGCGTTGCGGAGGCTCATGAGCGGATACCGCTGGGCATCCTGGAGGGCGTGCCCCGCCTCGTGGGCGGCGATCCCGACAGCCGCCAGCGACCGCGAGGCATAGACCTTTTCCGAGAGCCGCAGCACCTTGTCGCGGGGGTCATAGTGGTCGGAGAGCATGCCGTGCGTCGGCTCGATGCCGACGTCGCGGGCACCGGCCGAGTCGAGGATGTATCTCGCCGCCGCGCCACCCGTCAGCGGTGCCGGTTCCTGCGAGGCAGCCGTGAACGACGAATGCACCCGCCACTGGGCCCACATCGCCAGGAGCACGGCGGGGGCGGTGAAGATCATCAGGTAGGGATCGAAAAAAATCGGGGGCATCGGAAGGCACACTCCTTGCGGGTTCTTCGCGGGCCCGCGGCCACGCGATCGGTGTCGAGGGTATTCTACGCAGGTCGTCCGTTTCCGTTCTCCGGCCTCATCATGATCCGTTTTCTTTCGCGATCGGCGATCCGACCAGCCAGCGGCGTTCCTCTCGGTTTTCTGACAGGAGCCCTGCTCGTGGGAGCCCTTGGCTGCGGCCGGCCTTCCACGCAAACGCGGTCCACGGAGGCAGTGCTCGATGCCGGGGCGACCACGATCGACCGGGGCTCGCTCTGCCGCCGAATCGACGCCGTCCTCGCCTACGCCCGTGACGGCCGTCTGCTCGACGCCTCCGTGCATGGCGCCTGGCAGGTGGTGCACGGTGTTCTCGCCTTCGGCCGCGACTTTCCGCTCGCCCATGACGGCGAGGTATCGCCGGCGCTCGACTACCTGCTCGGTGGCGGCAGGATCACGGGCTGGGAACTGCGGCCGTCTCGGCCCGGGGTCCGCGCGATCGTCGAGGGGGGCAGCACGATGGCCCAGGGCCATCCCGACCAGTGGCTCGGCTATCTGTCCCAGTGCGGGCTGGCGCCGTGCGGCCGCGGTGGCGTGCCGCTCGATGCGAGGCTCGTCGTGAACGGCCGCGACTTCACGGTCGCAGACCTGCTCTCCCAGGCGCAGGCCGACATCGCGCCGGGGCAGGAGGCGACCTGGACCCTCATGGCCTTCTCCAGCTACCTGCCGCACGATGCCACATGGAAGGCCCGCGACGGCCAGACATGGTCGATCGGCGACGTGGTCGCCATGGAGGCGGCCGCCGACATCTTTTCAAGTGCCTGTGGCGGCGCCCATCGGCTCTACGGCCTGATCACGGCCGTGCGGCAGCGGATGGCGGCCACCGGGCAGTCGTGGGGCGACCTCGATGGCCCGTGGGCCGAGGCGGCCGGCGTGATCGACGATGCCGTCGATCGGGCGAGGCGGTTTCAGCAGGCCGATGGCAGTTTCTCGACCCATTCCTTCGAACGGCCCGGCGCATCGACCGACGTCTTCGCCACGCTGGGGGCGACCGGTCATGTGTTCGAAGTGGTCGTGATGGCGCTCGATGACGAGCGGCTCACGGAACCGTGGGTCACGCGGGCCGCCGATCGGCTCGTCACGCTCCTGGAGCAGACGGCCGACATCGAGGTCGAGTGCGGCGCCCTCTACCATGCCGCCCACGGTCTTGCGATCTACCGGGATCGAATCTGCCCGGATCGCGAACTGGTTTTACGTCACGGCGCGCCGTGATCGCACGGCATCGACAAGCACGGCCGGGTCGCCCCGCCAGTCGATCGAGACGCTCTCTTGCGTGGCGAGATCCTTGAGCTGCGCGGTGCCCGCGGCAAACTCGTCGGTGCCGATGATGAGGGCGAGCGGAAACCCCTTCTTGGCGGCCACCTTCAGCTGCTGGCCAAGCTTCCTCGGCTCGGGAAAAAACTCCACCGCCACGCCCCCCTGCCGCAGCGCCGCCGCGATCCGCAGGTAGTCGCCGAGGTGCTTGTCGTCGAAGTAGGCGAGGAAGACCTCGGCCGGCGTTTCGACCGGTCGGAGCCGCCCCAATTCTTCGAGCCCCGCCATGAGCCGATCGATCCCGAGCGAGGCACCCACGCCCGGCAGTTGCTGCTTGGTGTAGAGGCCGGCCAGATTGTCGTAGCGGCCCCCCGAGCAGATGCTGCCGAGGCCGGGGAGTTCGTCGAGAAAGCTCTCGAGCACGATGCCGGTGTAGTAGTCGAGGCCGCGGGCGATCGAGGGATCGATCACGAGCCGGCCGTCGGCCACTCCCGCGCGCCGCGCTCCGTCGATCAGGCCGCGAAGCGCCGCCAGCCCCGCTCGCCCCGCTTCAGAACCGTGCACCATGGGCTCGAGCTGCTCGAGCACGGCGTCGGCGCCGCCGGTCAACTGGGCCATGCGGAGCAGCGAGGCGGCCGCCTCGCCGCCCACACCGTGCGACTGCATTTCGGCCGCGACGGCATCGGGAGACGCCTTGCCGAGCTTGTCGAGCGATCGGAGGACCGAGGTGGCCCGATCGGTGAGGCCGAGCTGTGCGAGCACTCCGGCGAGCACGCGGCGATCGTTCACGCGGATCGTGAAACGCTCCAGGCCGATGGCGGCAAGCAGGTCATGGACGACGAGCACGGTCTCCAGATCGGCGACGGGGCTCGTCGTGCCGATCGTGTCGAAGTCGCATTGCATGAACTCGCGGTAACGGCCGCGCTGCGTGTTCTCGCCGCGCCACACCGTCGCCATGTGATACCGCTTGAAGGGCGTGCCCAGCGCGGCGATGTGCTGCGCACAGAAGCGGGCGAAGGGCACGGTGAGGTCGAACCGCATCCCGACGTCGCGGCCGCCGTGGTCGGTGAAGCGATAGAGCTGCTTGTCGGTCTCCTCGCTCCCCTTGCCGGTGAGGATCTCGAGGTATTCCAGCGCCGGCGTGTCGATCGGCGCGAAGCCATACGATCGGTAGACCCGGCGGGCGACATCGAGAATCGCCTCCCGGGCGATCGCCTGCGCCGGCAGGTGGTCGCGGAAGCCCTTCAGCGTGCGCGGCTCGATCATGGGAGGACCGGCAGGAGCGGGGGCTTGGGGCTGCGGATCGACTTCTTCCGGTTCTTCCGCTTCCGGCCGTCGCCGATCGTTTCGCCGCCGGGGCCGAGCACCGCTTCCATGTACTCGACCACCTGTTCGGCCGTCTCGAAGTACTGGTCATACACCCAGTCGTCCTCGTACTCGCACTCCTTCGTCGTGTAGTCGCGACAGATCTGGGGGCGTGTTTCGTAGATGCCGCATCGGTGATCGTCCTGCAGATGCTTGCAGACGGTATGCACGCAGACGTACCAGTCGCCATCCTCGGTGAAGACGGTCGCGTGGTCGTGGAGGAGGAACCAGCGGATGTATTCGAATTCCTCCCGCGTGGTCGGTGTCTCCAGCGGCAGCGCGAAGTAGCGGCAGCACTTCGCGGTGCAGAACTCGCAGAGAATCTTCCCCTCGGGCACGTCCTGCCGGCGGGGCTTCGACGGAATCGTGGGGAGGACCGGTTCGGCGACGGCGTTGGGCATGGAAACCTCGGGGCGATGAAAACCGCGGTGGGCCGGCAATATAAACGGTCTTCCAGCCGCGTGCGCCACCCCGGCCCGTCGCCCGGCGGGCATCCCGTATACTCCCCGATCACCCTCGAACGGAGTCGTCCCATGCCCAAACGCTGGCATATCCAGCCGCACGACCAGGCCGTCGTGGAGGGGCTTGAGCGGTCTGCCCGTGTTTCCAGCATCGTGGCTCGGCTCCTGGCCGCCCGCGGCCTCACCGATCCGACCGCCGTGGCCTCGTTCCTCGGCGGCACGATGTCGGACCTCCGCGATCCGGACGCCCTGCCCGGTGTGGCCGAGGCGGCCGACCGGATTCTGGCCGCCGCGAGGGCGGGCCGGCCCATCGTCGTCTACGGCGATTACGACGCCGATGGCATGTGTGCAACCGCGATCCTCGCCGGATGCCTCGAGGCGATCGACGCCCAGGCCTCCTGGTATGTGCCCGACCGTTTCGAGGAAGGCTACGGTCTCAATGGCGACGCCCTCGAGACACTGGCGTCGCGAGGAACGAGCCTCGTGGTGACGGTCGATTGCGGCATCGCCAGCGTGGCGGAAGCCCGCCGCGCGCGTGAACTCGGTCTGGAGCTGATCATCACCGACCATCATTCCTTCGCCGACTCCCTCCCCGAAGCCGACGTGCTCGTGCATCCGCGGCTGCCGGGAGCGGGCTATCCCTTCGGCGAACTGTGTGGCGCGGGCGTCGCCTTCAAGCTCGCCTGGGCGATCGCCACGAGGGCAAGCGGAGCGAAGCAGGTGACACCGCGGCTTCGCGAGATGCTGCTCAAGGGGATGGGGTTCGCGGCGCTCGGGACGGTGGCCGACGTCGTGCCGCTGCTCGACGAGAATCGGATCTATGTGAAGCACGGCCTTGAATGCCTGCGGAAGCGCGGGGGCCCGGGCATCGCGAGGCTCATGGAGCTGGCGAAGCTTCACGAGAAGTCGAACCTGGAAAGCGAGGATGTCGCCTTTCGGCTCGCCCCGCGGCTCAACGCTGCGGGGCGGCTCGGCCAGGCGGCCAGCGGCATCGAACTCTTGACCACGAGCGACGCATCCCGTGCTGCGGCCCTCGCCGACTACGTGCACGAACTCAACACCCAGCGCGAGCACGAGGAACGGAGCATCCAGCTGGCAGCCTCCAAGCAGGCCAAGGAGCGTTTTGATCCGGAGGGAGACGCGGCCCTCGTGCTGGCCGACCGCGGCTGGCATGCGGGCGTGATCGGAATCGTGGCGGGCCGTCTGGCCGAACGGTTCCACAGGCCCGTGGTGATGATTGCCCGCGACGAACACCAGGGCCGGCCTGCGATCGGCAGTCTGCGGAGCGTTCCGGGATTCGACGTGCATGCCGCTCTCGTCGCCTGCCGCGATCTGCTGGTCACCTGCGGTGGCCATGCGGCGGCGGCCGGGCTGCGGATCGAGGACGACAAGATCGACGCCTTCCGGGAGCGGTTTCTCGCCGAGGTCGAATCGCGGATGCCGCCTGCGCTTCGGCAGGCTCAGCTCACGATCGACGGCGAGGCGACGCTCGCCGGGCTCACGCTCGAGTCGGTCGAACAGGTGGAGAAGCTCGCCCCGTTCGGTCAGGCCAATCGGCGGCCGGTGCTCTGCGCGTCGTCGGTGCAGCTCTCCGAGCCGCCCCGCGTGATCGGCGGCGGCGGTCGGCATCTGTCGATGAACCTCGTGCAACACGGGGCTCGCGTGCGCGGCGTGGCCTTCGGGGGCGCCGAATGGCTCGATCAGCTGCCGGCGCCGGGCCAGCCGTTCCACGTCGCCTTCAAGCCGAAGATCAACGAGTTTCGCGGTCGCCGCACGGCCGAAATGGAGATCATCGATTGGCGCCCCGACGGCATCGACGTATCCGTGGAGTTGCCACGGTTCGAGACGGCGGCTGGTTGATCGGATTCGTTCACATCGTCTCGTTGCAGGAGGTCGGATGCATCGCTCCATCTGTGTGTGTGTCACGGTCATTCTGTCGGCCTGCATGGCCCATGCCGACGACTGGCCGCAGTGGATGGGGCCGAAGCGGGATGGGGTGTGGCGTGAGACGGGCATCGTGGACTCGATCCCGGCCGCGGGCCTGCCGGTGAAATGGCGGGTGCCGGTGAAGGGCGGCTATGCGGGCCCCGCCGTCGCGTATGGCCGCGTCTATCTCTGCGACTACGACCGTGGCGACAGCGAGATCGCCAACAGCCCCAACGACCGTACCGAGCTGACCGGCCGTGAGCGGATCCTCTGCCTCGACGCCGCCACGGGCGAGCCGCTCTGGAAGCACGACTACGAATGCCCGTATGCGATCTCCTATGCATCAGGCCCCCGCTGCACGCCGACGGTCGCCGATGGCAAGGTCTATTCGCTTGGCGCGGAGGGGAATCTCTTCTGCCTCGACGCCACAACCGGCCGTGTCCTCTGGTCGAAGGACTTCAAAAAGGACTTCGCCGCTCCGACGCCGATCTGGGGCTTCTGCGGGCATCCGCTCGTCGATGGCCAAAAACTCGTCTGCCTCGTCGGCGGCGAGGGGAGCGTCGCTGTCGCGTTCGACAAGGACACCGGCACGGAGCTCTGGCGGGCGGGGACGGCGAGCGAGCAGGGCTACTGCCCGCCGACCGTGATCGAGGCCGCGGGCGTGCGGCAGCTCGTGATCTGGGATGCCGACAAGCTCAATGCCCTCGATCCCGAGACGGGCGGCCTGCTCTGGTCGCAGCCGCTCAAGCCGGCCTACGGCATGTCGATCATGGCGCCGCAGGTGGCCGACACGAAGCAGGGCCGTGTGCTCTACGCCAGCGGCATCGGCCGCGTGGGGGCGCTCTTCAAGCTGGCCGCCGACAAGCCCGGCGCGAGTGTCGTCTGGCGGGGCCAGCCGAAGACGGCCGTCTACTGTGCCAACAGCACCCCGTTCATCGACGGCGAAACGCTCTACGGCTGCGACTGCGAGACCGGGTTTCTGACGGCGTTCGATCTCGCCACGGGCGACCGGCTCTGGGAGACCGGCGAGCCGACGATGGGCGAGCGTCGCGGGCGGCATGGCACGGCATTTCTCGTGCGGCACGAGCCGCACGGCGCGGCCCGCGATCGCCGCACCTGGCTCTTCAGCGAGACGGGCGACCTGATCCTCGCCCGGCTCACGCGCGAGGCGTATCAAGAAGTCGGCAGGATGCATCTGCTCGACCCCACGAACGAGTGCTTCGGCCGCGAGGTGGTCTGGAGCCACCCGGCCTTCGCCGGCCGCTGCGTTTTCGCGAGAAACGACCGGGAACTCGTCTGTGTGTCACTGGCGGATTGAATCCAGGCTGATTTTCGGTTCGGCGTTGTCCGACCCGCGTGCCGCTGGTACTCTTCTGTTCTCTCCCGCGTGCGAACCGACTGCCGTCAGCCGCACACTTCGGGGCGTAGCTCAGCCTGGCTAGAGCGCTACGTTCGGGACGTAGAGGTCGCTGGTTCGAATCCAGTCGCCCCGACTCACCTTGGATAACCGTCGTGCCTCTCGCGGTTGGCGAGGGGTTTCTGAATCGACCGGTGAGTCGGCCTTGCCGCCCCAATCCGGCTTGGCCGGATGTTTTGACAAGGATCTCGTTCCGGTCGATGCACACTGCCGACTCGGCAGGGCTTTTTGTTTCCCGGGAAGGCAACGCGCCTCCTCGGGATAGTGACGGTCTCCCCGTTTCTTGATCCATCCGGGATGTTAGGTTTTTGGACCTTGGCATCACCGGAAAGGGTGGGTTTTCGGATGGGAAAGAAGCACTTTACGGAAGAGCAGATCGCGTTCGCGTTGAGGCAGGCTGAATCGGGCACGTCGGTGGCCGAGATCATCCGCAAGCTCGGGATCAGTGAGCAGACCTTTTACCGATTGACTCAGCCACCCGCTGGCGGCCGTTCCGTGACCAGCCTTACGGCCGCCATGGAGGAAGGTAGCCGCGGCTTTGAACTCCCGTCGGCGACCGTCGTCCGCGATTTCAAAGGCGGTTCGCGCGCTGCAAAGGGACTTACGGTTTCGCTCTCTTGACCGTGACCAACCACCCACAATACGCTTCCATTTCGGAGGTATTGGACGTCTTGGTTGCTCACTCAAACATCTACCGCGGCCGAGATCCGATCGCCGTTCCCGCGTACTCGATTGCTGAAGCATCGCACCTGCTGCGCGTGGCTCCAGCAACCGTGCGGTCTTGGGTTCTCGGTCGACGCTACCCGACGCAATCGGGCGCTCGTCATTCTCGCGCCGTTATCGAGATTGCGGACCGGGAGCGGCATTCGTTGTCGTTTCGGAATCTCGTCGAATTGCATGTACTCAGCGCCATCCGTCGCGTTCATGGCGTGAAGCTGGACGCGGTACGCAATGCCGTGCGCTTTTTGCAGCAGGAGTTTGGCAGCAAACACCCACTTGCCGATGACGAGATGCAAACCGACGGAAAAGATTTATTCGTCGATCGCTACGGTGAAGTCGTGAATGTGTCGGCTCATGGCCAGATCGCCATGAAGGACATCCTCGGTCGCTACCTTCAGCGTATAGAACGAGATTCGCACGGCGTACCAATCCGTCTATACCCGTTCACGACGACTCGCGAAGACCTCGGCCGAAGAACCATCGTGATTGATCCGCGAGTGCAGTTCGGCAGACCATGCCTCCGTGGCACGGGCACTCCGACGTCGGTGATCGCAGAGCGGTACACCGCGGGCGACTCCATCAAGGCTCTCGCAGCGGATTACGACCGGAGCATCGATGACATCGAAGAGGCAGTCCGGTACGAGCTCCGCGCGGCGTAGGCCGGACGTAACTTTTTTCCTTGATCGCTGCCTTGATTCGGAATCGCTAGCGACGGCCCTTCGCGACGCCGGCGCCAAGGTTCAACGGCACCGCGAGCATTTTCGCGGTGAGGCTCCGGATGAGGAGTGGCTTCCCGCTGTCGGTCGACGAGGATGGGTCGTTCTGACGAACGACAAGTCCATTCGCCGCAATCAGCTTGAGCGAGATGCTCTGATTGTCGCAGG
>JBJTDB010000115.1:0-13593 GCA_046092145.1 Planctomycetia bacterium
GAGGGTGATGGACTCGACCTCGGCCCTCGAGCTGGCCGACATCCCCGAGTCGCTCCTGGTGGTCGGCGGCGGCTACATCGGCCTCGAGTTGGGGACGGTCTACGCCGAACTTGGATCGAAGGTGTCGGTCGTCGAACTCACGGACACTCTTCTTCCAGGTGCCGATCGCGATCTGGTCAAGCCGCTGCAGAAGCGTCTGGAACGGCTGTTCGACACGGTCCACCTCAAGACGAAAGTCGTGAAGCTCGAGGAACGTGGGAAGAAAGTGGTGGTTCATTTCGAAGGGCCCGAAGGCCAGGTCACCAGAGAGTTTTCCCGCGTCCTCGTCGCGGTGGGGCGTCGGCCGAATTCCGACGGCCTGGGCCTCGAGAACACGAAGGTCGTGGTGAATCCCAAGGGTTTCGTCGAGGTCGATGGCCAGCAGCGGACGACCGACCCGCACATCCTCGCGATCGGCGACGTATGCGGTGAGCCGATGCTGGCCCATCGTGCCAGCCACCAGGGAAAGGTGGCCGTCGAATCGCTCCACGGCGAACCGGCGCTCTTTGCGCCGCGGGCCATCCCGGCGGTCGTCTTCACCGATCCCGAGATCGCATGGGCCGGCCTGACGGAACACGAGGCGGCTGCACGGGGACAGGCTGTCGAGGTGAGCAAATACCCCTGGGCCGCGAGCGGTCGAGCCCACGCGTTGGGGCGGACCGACGGGCTGACGAAGATCCTCGTCGATGCCGAGACCGACACCGTGCTCGGCGTCGGCATCGTGGGCCCCGGTGCGGGCGAACTGATCGCGGAGGGAGTGCTCGCGATCGAGATGGGCTGCTCGGCTCGCGACCTCATGGAGGCGATTCACCCCCATCCCACGCTCGGCGAGACGGTTGCGTTCTCGGCGGAAAACTACTTCGGTTTGGCGACCGAAATCTACCGCCCGCGGACGGAATGAGCCGCCATGAGGCAGCGGCGCCAATCGGCCTAGACGCACCCCGGAAAGGCCGGAATAATGGGAAAAGTTCTCCCAGTTTCACGGATTTCGGAGTCATCATGGCCAGTTCCGACGTCGACCAGACCGGCAGCGATGTGGTGGAGCAGGTCAGCGGTGGAGGAGCGTTGCCGCGAGGCGTGCACACCCCGATGTCGATCGGCCAGATGGGCGATGCCACCACCGGGCAGCCCGAGCGATCCGACGGCGTCTCCGCCATCGACTCCGACCCAACGGAAACCAGGGAGTGGCTCGATTCGCTCCGCTACGTGATCACCAGCCGGGGCGGCGACAGGGCCGCGTATCTGCTCCATGCGATCGAGCAGGAGGCCTACCGTCTCGGGGTGTCGATCCCGTTCTCGGCCACCACCCCCTATATCAACACGATTCCGGCCGACAGGCAGCCACCGTATCCCGGGAATCGCGAGATCGAACGGCGGATCAAGAGCATCATCCGCTGGAATGCGATGGCGATGGTGGTTCGTGCCAACCGCGAGGACAAGAGCATCGGGGGCCATATCTCCACGTTCGCTTCGTCGGCCACGCTCGTCGAAGTGGCCATGAACCACTTCATCCGCGGGCGGGGCGACGACTACTCCGGAGACCAGGTCTACTTCCAGGGCCATGCCTCCCCGGGGATCTATTCCCGTGCCTTCCTCGAGGGGCGGCTGACGGAGAAGAACCTCGAGAACTTCCGCCGTGAACTTGCCGACGGGGGCGGCCTCTCCAGCTATCCGCACCCATGGCTCATGCCGGGCTTCTGGGAGTTTCCCACCGTGTCGATGGGGCTGGGGCCGATCATGGCGATCTACCAGGCCCGCTTCAACAAGTATCTGCAGGATCGTGGGATCAAGGATACGAGCCGACAGCATGTCTGGTGCTTCATCGGCGACGGCGAGACCGACGAGCCCGAAACGCTCGGAGCGATCACGCTCGCCTCGCGCGAGCGGCTCGACAACCTCGTCTTCGTCATCAATTGCAACCTGCAGCGGCTCGACGGGCCCGTTCGCGGCAACGGCAAGATCATCCAGGAGTTGGAAGGGGTCTTCCGTGGCGCCGGCTGGAACGTGATCAAGGTCATTTGGGGCGAGGACTGGGATCCGCTCCTCGCCAAGGACGACAAGGGGCTGCTGGTCAAGCGGATGAACGAGGTCGTCGACGGGCAGTACCAGAAGTACGTCGTCATGCCGGGCGGCTACATCCGCGAGCACTTCTTCGGCGTCGATCCCGAGTTGACCGAGATGGTGGCGCATCTCTCCGACGAGAAGCTCAAGAAGCTCAAGCGGGGCGGCCATGATCCGGAGAAGGTCTACGCCGCCTACGACTCCGCGATGAAGTGCCACGGCAAGCCGACAGTGATCATCGCCAAGACGATCAAGGGCTACGGCCTCGGCGAGGTGGGGGAGGGGCGAAACGTCACCCACCAGCAGAAAAAGCTCAACGAGGACGAGCTGCGGGCCTTCCGGTCGCGGTTCGGGATCCCCATCTCCGACGACGAGGTCGCCAAGGCGCCGTTTTACCGACCGGCGGAGGATTCCGAAGAGATGCGGTATCTCCGGGAGCGGCGGCAGTCGCTCGGCGGGTACGTTCCAAGCCGGCCCACGCAGGCGCCGCTTCTGAAGACGCCCTCGATCGATGAATACCGCGGATTCATCGAGAAGAGCGCCGGTCGCGAGGTCTCCACCACGACCGGTGCCGTCACGCTCATGGCGTCGCTGCTCAAGGACAAGCACGTGGGCCGATACATCGTGCCGATCGTGCCCGACGAATCGCGGACGTTCGGCATGGATCCGCTCTTCAAGCAGTGCGGCATTTATGCCCACACCGGCCAGCTCTACGAGCCGGTCGATTCCGATCAGTTGTTGTATTACCGGGAGGCGAAGGACGGCCAGATTCTCGAAGAGGGCATCACCGAGGCCGGAAGCATGTCGAGCTTCGTCGCGGCAGGCACCGCCTACGCCAGCCACGGCGTCCCGATGATCCCGATCTTCATCTACTACTCGATGTTCGGGTTCCAGCGGATCGGCGATTTGATCTGGGCCGCCTGTGATTGTCGGGCCCGCGGGTTCCTGCTCGGTGGCACGGCCGGCCGCACCACGCTCAACGGCGAAGGGCTTCAGCACCAGGATGGCCACAGCCATCTCTTTGCGATGGCCTACCCGACGGTGAAGGCCTACGACCCCGCCTTCGTCTATGAGTCGACCGTGATCATGCTCGATGGCATGGAGCGGATGTACGCCAAGGGTGAGGACTGGATCTACTACCTCACCGTCTACAACGAAAATTACGAGATGCCTCCGATGCCCGCCGGGTGCGAGCAGGGGATCCTCAAGGGGATGTACCGGCTCAAGGACGTGGCGGCCGCCGGTGTCAAATCGGCCGGCAAGAAGTCGGCGTCTGGCAAGCTGCCGCACGTCCACCTGCTCGGATCGGGTGCCATCCTTCGCGAGGTGATCCGGGCCGCCGATCTGCTGGCCGAGCACTGGGGCGTTGCGAGCACGGTCTGGAGCGTGACGAGCTGGAAGGAACTCCGCCGTGAGGCGCAGGAGTGCCGCCGCTGGAACATGCTGCATCCGGAGGATTCGCCTCGCACGAGTTATCTCGAAGACCTTCTCGCAAAGGAGGGGGGGGTGTTCGTCGCGGCGAGTGATCATGTGCGGGCGGTGCCCGAGCAACTCGACCCCTGGATTCCCGGCGGCCTGTTCGCCATGGGCACCGATGGCTTCGGTCGCAGCGAAACCCGCGGTCCCCTCCGTCGCCACTTCGAGGTCGATGCCGAATGCATCGCCATCGGTACGCTCTCCAGGCTGGCGGCCACCGGGGCCATCGGCTCCCAGGCCGTGGCCGAGGCGATCAAAAAGCTCGGTGTCGATCCCGACAAGATCGATGCGGCATCCGCCTAGTCCCTCCAGCAATCTCGCAACGGCTCGTTCTCGAACTCCCCACCCATCGATCCCACGACATGGCTACTGAATTCAAACTTCCAGACCTCGGTGAAAACATCGCATCCGGTGACGTCGTCACCGTCTTCGTCTCCGAGGGTGACGTCATCAAGCCTGGGCAGGCGATCCTCGAGGTTGAGACCGACAAGGCCGTCATCGAGGTGCCGTGCCCCCCGGGAGGTCAGATCGCGAAGGTGCTCGTCAAGAAGGGCGAGACCGTGAAGGTCGGCCAGGCCCTCGTGATGCTGGAGGCCGCAGGAGCCGTGCCGACCGCCGCGGCGAAGGCAGCGCCGCCGGCCGCGCCGGCCCCGGTCGAGAAGCCCGCACCCACACCAGCGCCCGCGGCAAAGCCGTCGGCTCCGCCTGTTTCCGCGCCCGCGGCTGTGGCGCCGGCGCCTGTCGTGGCTGCGGCTTCCCAGTCGCTCGGCATCGGAAAATCTGCGACGCAGACGGCGGAGCCGCCTGCGGTCGGGGCCGTCGAGCCGGCGGGGCCTGCCGTGCGTCGGCTGGCCCGGGAGCTCGGCGTCGATCTGGCGCGTGTCCGTGGAAGCGGCCCCGCCGGGCGGATCATCCGCGAGGACGTGATTGCCGCGGTCCGTCAGGCCAGCGCTGCACCGTCGGGCCGTGCCCGGCCGGCCGGGGCCGTATCGACGGAGCAAGATGAGTGGGGGCCGGTTCGCCGCGAGCAGATGTCGCGGATGCGCAAGACGATCGCCGCCAACATGGTACGGAGCGTCTCGACGATTCCGCACCTCACCAATTTCGACGACGCCGACGTCACGGAGCTCGAGAACCTTCGCAAGGCGAGCGCCCCGGAGTATGCCAAGAACAACATCAAACTCACGGCGCTGTCGTTCGTGGTGAAGGCGGTGAGTCTCTCCCTCCGGCAGCACGCGACGGTGAACGCGTCGATCGACATGGAGAAGGGCGAGATCGTCTACAAGGACTACGTCAACGTCGGGCTGGCCGTCGATACGCCGAGGGGGCTCGTCGTCCCGGTGCTGCGAGACTGCGACCAGCTCTCGATCCCTCAGATCGCCCAGGCGATCGCCGAGACGGCCGAGAAGGCGAAAAATTCCCAATATGGCCTCGAGGATCTGCGTGGCGGCACCTTCACGATCAGCAACCTCGGGGCGATCGGGGGCACCTACTCCACGCCGATCATCAACTGGCCCGAGGTCGCGATCCTCCTCGTGGGGCGGTCGCGGAAGATGCCGGTGGTGCACGAGGACCGCGTGGAGCCGAGGTTGATGATGCCGCTCTCGCTCTCCTACGATCACCGGGTCATCGACGGCGCGCTCGCGGCCCGTTTCCTCAAGGAGGTGATCGGGTATCTGGAGAGCCCGGGCCGGCTGCTTTTGGCGATGTGATCAACGGAAACCAATCGTGAGCATTCTCGAACGCATCGACTCGGCCGGCACGGCCTCGCTCCCCTTCCTCGAGGAACTCTTCGAGCAGTATCAGCGCGATCCATCCAGCGTGGATTCGGAATGGCGGGCTTACTTCGAATCATTGGCCGCTGGACAGCCGCAGGTCGCACGCACTCCCGTTCCTGCCGGCAACGGCCACGCGGCTGGCAATGGCCAGGCCGCGGCTGGCCCGGTTCGGCCCGGTGTGGGCCCACGGCCACGCGGGGAACGGCTCGTCACCCCCGACGGCATCGCCACGGCCCATGCGGTGGCGATTTCCAACGGTAGCCTGCAATTGCCAGAGGCGCCCGCCGGCGAGGCGATGCCGTTGCCGCTGCCCCCGGTGGCTCAGGGCACCCAGGGGGAGGAGCGGGTTGCGTTTCTCCAGGACCGCGTCGATCAACTTGTCCGGGCGTATCGGGTCCGCGGCCATCTCATGGCCGAGATCGACCCGCTCGGGCGACCCCGTCCGGGGCTTCCGGAACTCGATCCCGACTTTTACCACCTCACGGAAGAGGACATGGATCGGTCGTTCTCGACCGACACGATCGAGGGGCCGCAGTCGATGTCGCTGCGGCAGATCATCAAGCGGCTCCGCAACACCTACTGCCGTTCGATCGGTGTCCAGTTCATGCACATGGACGACCTCCGTGTCCGCCAGTGGCTCCAGGTGCGGATGGAGGGGTGCGAGAACCGCATCCAGCTCGACCGCAGGCAGCAGCTTCGAATCTACCGGCAGATGACCACGGCGGCCGTGTTCGAGGAGTTCATCCAGAAGCGGTTTCTCGGGGCGAAGAGCTTCTCGCTCGAGGGCTCGGAAAGCCTGATTCCGCTCCTGGAGATGGCGATCGAGCGGGCGGCCGCCCATGAGATCGGCGACGTTGTGCTCGGCATGGCCCACAGGGGTCGGCTCAACGTGCTCGCCAACATCATGGGCAAGAGCCCGCAGAGAATCTTCCGCGAGTTCGCCGACCTCGACCCCGAGCTCCACCTCGGCCGTGGCGACGTCAAATACCATCTCGGCCACTCGACCGACTACAAGGCGGCCAACGGCCGTACTGTTCACCTCACGCTCTGTTTCAATCCGAGCCACCTCGAGTTCGTCAACCCGGTCGCCATCGGCCGCGTGCGGGCGAGGCAGGACCGATTCTCCGACGTTGCACGCCAGCACGGCATGACGATCCTCGTCCATGGCGATGCCGCCTTCGCGGGCGAGGGGATCATCCAGGAGACGCTCAATCTCTCGGAACTGGAGGCTTACCGGACGGGGGGCACGCTCCACGTCGTGGTCAACAACCAGATCGGGTTCACCACGGGGCCCCGCGAGGCCCGTAGCTGCATGTACGCCACCGACGTGGCGAAGATGCTCCAGATCCCGATCTTCCACGTGAACGGCGAGGATCCCGAGGCCGTCGCGCAGGTCGTGAATCTGGCGATGGACTTCCGCCGTGAGTTCCAGCGGGACGTCGTCATCGACATGTATTGCTTCCGGCGGCGGGGCCACAACGAGGCCGACGAGCCGGCATTCACGCAGCCGGCGCTCTACCGCGTCATCGAGCGGCGGCCGAGCGTGCACGAGAGCTACCTCGAAAAGCTCCTCAAGCTCGGCGACGTGAGCCGCGAGGAGGCGATGCGGATCGCCGACGAGCATCGCGCGAAGCTCGACGCGGAACTCTCGGTCGCCAAGAGCGACGACTACGTGCACAAGAGCGACGTCGGTGGCGTGTGGGCGTTCTACGTCGGCGGTCGCGAGCGGGAGGCGGCAGACGTGGAGACGGGCGTGCCCCGCGACCGTCTGCAGCACCTGCTGCGGCGGCTGGTCGACCTGCCCGATGGGTTCCAGCCCCATTCCAAGATCCAGAAGTTTCTCGAGACCAGGCTCCAGATGGCCGAGGGCGTCGTGCCGATCGACTGGTCGGCCGGCGAGGCTCTGGCGATGGCGAGTCTGGCCCTCCAGGGGTTGCGTTTGCGTCTGTCAGGGCAGGACAGCCAGCGGGGCACCTTCAGCCACCGGCATGCCGTCATCCACGACGTCTTCACCGACGAGACCTATTGTCCCTTGGAGCATCTCGCTCCCGACCAGGCGCCGGTAGAGATCTACAACAGCCCGTTGTCGGAAATGGGCGTGCTCGGATTCGAATACGGCTACAGCCTCGATTGTCCCGACGGGCTGGTCATGTGGGAGGCGCAGTTCGGCGACTTCGTCAATGTCGCCCAGGTGGTGATCGACCAGTTCATCGTGAGCGCTGAGGACAAGTGGAATCGCCTGTCGGGGCTCGTGATGCTTCTGCCACACGGTTTCGAGGGCATGGGCCCAGAGCATTCCAGCGCCCGGCTCGAGCGGTTCCTGAGCCTTGCCGCGAAGGACAACATCCAGGTCGTGCAGCCGACGACTCCCTCCCAGATCTTCCACTGCCTGCGGAGGCAGGTGCTTCGCGTCTGGCGGAAACCGCTGGTGGTCATGACGCCCAAGAGCCTGCTCAGGCACCCGGGCTGCGTGTCGAGCCTCGACGATCTCGTCCACGGGTCGTTCCAGCGGGTGCTCCGCGACACAGCGGCCGTGCCGCGAGACGTGCGAAGGATCCTGCTCTGCACGGGCAAGGTGGCCTACGAACTGGAGAAGCGTCGGCAGGAACTCGGTCGCCACGACGTCGCGATCGTCCGCATCGAGCAGATGTATCCGTTGCCCCGTCGGGCTCTCGAGGAGGCGCTGGCCGACTACGCGCCGGGCACGCCGGCGGTCTGGGTGCAGGATGAGCCCGAGAACATGGGCGCCTGGCGATTCTTCCGCATTCATTTCGGCGACAAGCTGCTCGACCGGTTCCCGTTCTCGGGCGTGTGTCGGCAAAGCGCCGCAAGCCCCGCCACCGGCTCGAAGAAGAGCCACGACCTCGAACAGAACGAACTGCTCGCCGCCGCGTTCACGAGCTGATCGTCTCGCCACCGTCCATCCCCACAACCCCATCACCCCAGCGAAGCCCCTGCATCATGGCACTCGAGCTCAAGGTTCCCGAAGTTGGTGAGTCGATCAACGAAGTAATGATCGGCGTCTGGAAGAAGCGCGAGGGGGATGCGGCGACCACCGACGAGGCGATCGTCGAGATCGAAAGCGACAAGGCGACGGTCGAGCTGCCGGCCCCCGCGGCGGGGAAGGTTTCCAAGATCCTCAAGGGCACGGGCGAGAAGGCGACCGTTGGTGAAGTCATCGGATACATGGAGCCTGCCGGGGCGGTCGCCGCATCCACTGCGTCGCCCGTGTCGCCTGCATCTCCCACGGCCGTCCCCGCTGGGGCACGGGTGATGCCTGCGGCGGCCAGGGTGCTCGAAGAGGCGGGCATCGCTGCAGCAGCGGCCGTCCCCACTGGCCCTGGTGGACGGATCACCAAAGCCGATGCCCAGCAGGCGGTCGCTGCATCCGCAGCGTCCACGCCGGCTCCTGCCGTTCCTTCGGTTCCGGCAGCCCCGCGTCCGCCGGCCGTCGCCACGGTCGCTGCCGCGCCGGCGGTGTCGCGAGGGGGGGGGCGTGAGGAGCGGTATCAGGTGATCAGCCCGATCCGTCAACGGATCGCCGAACGGCTGGTGGCCGCGCAGCACGAAGCGGCCCTCCTGACGACCTTCAACGAGGTCGATATGAGTGCCGTGATGGGCCTGCGTGCCAAGTTCAAGGACCAGTTTCAGGAGCGGTATGGCGTGAAGCTCGGCTTCATGTCGTTCTTCGTGCGGGCTGCCGTCGAGGCCCTGCGTGCGGTGCCGCAGGTCAACGCCGAATACCGTGAGCCGCATATCGTCTTCCGCGACTACTACGACATCGGCATCGCCGTCGGTGGCGGCAAGGGACTCGTCGTGCCGGTCCTTCGCAATGCTGAGATGATGTCGTTCGCCCAGGTGGAAGTGGCGATCGGTGATTTTGCGAAGCGGGCCGCCGCCAACAAGCTCAAACTCGAGGAGCTTCAGGGGGGCACGTTCACGATCTCCAATGGCGGAGTCTACGGGTCGATGCTCTCCACGCCGATCATCAATCCGCCGCAGAGCGGCATCCTCGGGCTGCATGCGATCCAGGATCGTCCCGTCGCCGTGAACGGCCAGGTCGTGATCCGGCCGATGATGTACCTCGCCCTCACCTACGACCACCGACTCGTCGATGGCCGCGAGGCGGTGACGTTCCTCAAGCGAATCAAGGACACGATCGAAGACCCGAGCCGCCTCATGCTGGAAGTGTGACTTTTGCGCGAAAAAGCCATCCATAGCCTTTTTCGCTCACGTCGGCGGGAGGGATAGCGCGAGGTTTCCCTCCGCCGACGGCGTCGCGTCGGGCGACGCCTTGACCAAAACGGCCCATCTCAGGTGAACAATGACGCATGACCTTATCGTGATCGGCGGCGGACCCGGCGGCTACGTGGCGGCGATCCGGGCCGCGCAACGCGGTCTGAAGGCCGCGGTCGTCGAGAAAGAGGACAAGCTCGGCGGCACCTGCCTCCGGGTCGGCTGCATCCCGTCGAAGGCTCTCCTCGAATCGAGTCACAAGTACGAGGAGGCCCGACACGACCTGGCGGTCCATGGCGTGAAGGTCGGCGGCGTGAGCCTCGATCTCGCGGCGATGATGCGTCGAAAGGACGAGGTCGTCGCCACGCTCGCCAAGGGAATCGATGCGTTGCTCTCCAAGAACAAGATCACCCGCTACCGCGGCACCGGACGTCTCGCCGGGCGGGGGAGGGTGGAGGTGACCGGCTCCGACGGAACGAAGACGCTTCTGGAGACGCCGCGGGTGATTCTCGCGGTGGGGAGCACGAGCGTGGTCCTGCCCGGGATCGAGGCCGATGGGAAATTCGTCGGAACAAGCACGGAGGCGCTCGCGTTCGACGGTGTGCCAGGCCATCTGGTCGTGATCGGCGGTGGCTACATCGGGCTGGAGTTGGGGAGCGTCTGGCGCCGGCTCGGAGCGAAGGTGACGGTTCTGGAATATGCCGATCGCATCCTGACCGGGATCGACGCCGAGATCGCCTCCGAGGCGCTTGCGCTCTTCCGAAAGCAGGGGCTCGAGATCCATCTCGGGGCGAAGGTGAAGTCGGCCCGTGCCGCCGGGGGCGGCTGCGTGGTGGAGGTGGAGGGCATGCCGGCCATCGCGTGCGACCGCGTGCTGGCGGCGACCGGACGAAAGCCCGCCACCGACGATCTCGGCCTCCAGACCGTGGGCATCACCACCGACAAACGAGGCTGGATCCCCGTCGATGACCACTTCCGAACGTCGGCGGAGGGGGTGTGGGCGATCGGCGACTGTGTCCCGGGGCCGATGCTCGCCCACAAGGCCGAGGAGGATGGCGCGGCCTGCGTCGATGGCATGACGGGCGGCTGGGCCCACGTCGACTACGATCTCGTGCCGGCGGTCGTCTTCACGCATCCGGAGATCGCGGCGGTCGGCAAGATGGAGGATCAGCTCGTGTCGGCCGGCGTGGCCTACAAGAAGGGCGTGTTCCCCTTCAGGGCCAACGGTCGCGCGAGGACGATCAACGACACCAACGGCAAGGTGAAGGTGCTCGCCGACGCGGCCACAGACCGGGTCCTGGGCGTGCACATCATCGGTCCCGCTGCTGGCGACCTCATCGGTGAAGCAGCGGCGGCGATGAATTTTGGCGCATCATCCGAGGATATCGCGAGGGTCTGCCATGCCCATCCGACGCTTCCCGAGGCGCTCAAGGAAGCGGCCATGGCCGTCAGCGGCCGGGCGATTCACATGTGAGGGGCGATCGCCTCGCGAATCCGCTCGGCGAGGGCGGCCCTGGCCTGCCGCTGTGCCGCCGTCGCCGGCTGGCGCGATGCCCCCATCGCGAACCCCCGCGCGCCGGCCGCCACGCGGAATCCCTCCGGGAAGTCCGCCCCTTGGAAGATGACGTCGAAGATCGCGGTGAGCTTCGCCTGCAGCTGCATGGCCGCCGGGATGTCCCCGGCGCGAACGGTGTCGAAGACCAGGCGGGTCAGTTCGGGCAGAACCCCGCTCGTGGCGTGGGTGCCTCCGTCGCAGCCGATCATCAGCATCGGAACGAGCGCTGCGTCCCAGCCTGTCAGAAACGAAAAGTCGGGGCGGATCGGCCGCACGGCGGCGATCAGCCGGCTCATGTGGGCGATGTCACCGCTGGAGTCCTTGATGCCGACGATCCGTGGAAACTCCTCCGCCAGCCGACGCACGGTCGGCACGTCGATGGGCGAGGCGAGCATCGGAATGTTGTAAAGCGTGACATCGATGGGGGTATGCCTCGCGATTTCCGAGAAGTAGGCGTAGACGCTTTCGGAAGAGAGGCGATAGTAGAACGGCGACACGATGGCCACGGCCCTGGCGCCCGCATCACGGCAGTGCTCGCAGGCTACGAGGGTGTCGGCCACGGTCGCTTCGGCGGCGCCGGCCACCACGGGAACACGTCCTGCCGCCGCCTGGCAGACGACGGTCACGATCCGCTTCCGCTCATCGGCGGAGAACCGGGTGAATTCGCCGGTCGATCCGTTCGGGTAGAGGCCATGCACGCCGTGATCGATGAGCCACGAGACGTACCGGGCCAATTCCTCCTCGTGGATGCGGCCTTTCGCGTCCAGCGGCACCATGTGAGGCGTGAGAATGCCGGTAATGCGACCGTTGATGGTTGTCATGGGCTGGGAGCATAGCATATGCCCCGCGCTCCATCACCCCTGCGGGATACGGAGGCAGGATCAGGGAGCGACGTCGTCCAACTCCGCGAGGACGGCCTCGTCGAGGTCGTGCACCGGATCGTCGTCTTCAGCGTCGTGGCTCGCGCCCCGCACGTAGGCGAGGAGTGAGTTCTTCTCGTTTTCCGAGATCTCCGCGTGCAGATAGCCGTCGATGATCTCGATCAGCGGCGGCGTGTGGGACGCCTGATTCTCGTCGTCCACTCGTCCGCGCCGACGGACATATCGTTCACAGAGATCCAGTAGTTCGTCGCGATTCATGCGAAGCCTCCCTGACCAACCTGGCCGACCTCCTTGGCCGGTCTTGGAAGTATCTACGCAGCGTGTGAGGAAATGGTTCAGATGGGTGGGGAATGGCGGGCGAGCGAGAAGCGGCGGTAGGATGCTCCCGCTCACCAGGAGGAGAGGCGATGCGAGGCGAGACGTGTTTTTTTGCAGTGTTGGTCATTTTCGGTTGTTCGCATGTGGAGCCGACCCTGGACGTGCTCGAGAACTCGATCGGGATCACGTTGGTCAAGATCCCGGCCGGTACATTCACGATGGGGCAGGCTGATGGCGCGAAGAATGAAACGCCGCATCGGGTGACACTGACAAAGCCCTTTTACATAGGTGCCTACGAGGTGACGAACGCCCAGTGGAAGTGCGTGATGGGAACCGTGCCGAGCCTTCGGAAGGATGACGGCCGGCCTGTCGAGCGTGTGACGTGGGAAGACGCGATCGAGTTTTGCCGGAAACTTTCGGCTCTTCCGGAGGAACGCAAGGCAGGGCGCGTGTATCGTCTTCCGACGGAGGCGGAATGGGAGTATGCGTGTCGAGCAGGCACGAACACAAAGTACTCGTTTGGCGATGATGAATCACGGTTGAGCGAGTATGGCTGGTATGGCAGCAATTCAGGCAGCCAGACGCACCCCGTTGGGCAGAAGAAAGCCAACGCGTGGGGGCTGTACGACATGCATGGCAACGTGTGGGAGTGGTGCAGTGACTGGTACGGTGATTACCCCGACGGAGCGGTGACGGATCCGAAAGGGCCGTCTGAGGGCTCCGTCCGGGTCCGCCGGGGTGGCGGCTGGTACTACACCGCCTGGTTCAGCCGGTCGGCGGCCCGCTCCAGGAACGTCCCGACGGACCGCTTCTACCTGGGCTTGCGACTTGCCCTGAGTCCACCTGGATTCCAGCCACCGGAGGTGGGTGCAGGCGAGTGAGCGAATGCTGGTCGAGTACATTGCCATGGGAGGCAGCCTTGCCCCCGCCTCCGATCCGACACGTCCTTTCGACGTTCCAGAAGAGTGGCGTCCGGACCTTGCTCATGGGCGGGCAGGACTGCGTCTTCTACGGCGCGGCGCACCACCCTCGACGCTGAAGTGCGGGCGGAGCAGGCCAGAGACCGTGACTATTGGGAGCCACTGCGGCGCGAACTCAAGCAATTCCGCCGTGGGCACCGCGATCGCCAGCCAATCGGCCAGAGTTGGAAAAGAGCTGCGTCCGGTGAAAATCCCCGAATGGGAGATTTTTGTTCGAAAGCGATTGCCCCGCGGGCGCGCTACCGGCCACTGCTTTGGCCGTGGTGGAT
>JBJTDB010000116.1:0-269 GCA_046092145.1 Planctomycetia bacterium
GGCGGCACACCCGCATTCCACCTGAACTGGGAGGCGCTCGATCTGCCGGTGGAACACGTGCCGACCACGGCGCTCTATCCCGAATTGCCCGACGGCCAAGAGGCGACGATGCTGCCAGTGCCGGTGGCACAACCGGGCATCCACGCCTACGACGAGGCGCTTGATGTTCGGGCCGAGACGCAAACGCTCGACCTCGCGATTCAAGAGCCCTTCGGCAAAGGCTGGCAGCTCTCGGGCATCGCCAACTTCGCCGTGGCCCACGGCGGCGA
>JBJTDB010000117.1:0-476 GCA_046092145.1 Planctomycetia bacterium
CCCGCTTCAGTTGCCAGCCGTCGCGCTGCGTGAAACCGCCGAGTTCCAGATTCTCGCGCACGGTGAGCCGCGGAAAAATCCGCCGTCCCTCGGGGCAGTGGCCGAGGCCCAGCCTCACGATCTCGTGCGGAGGCACGCCCGTGATCGTCCGGCGACGGTAGGCGACGTCGCCCCCCCGCGTCGGAACGACGCCCGAGATCGCCATCAAGAGGGTCGTCTTGCCGGCGCCGTTGGAGCCGATGACCGCGACGAGTTCGCCCTCCTCGACGTCGAGCGACACGCCGTGGAGCGCCGTGATCGGCCCGTAGCCGGCCCGCAGTTCGTTCACCACCAAAACCGGCATCGCACGTCCCTCACGCCTCGGCCCCGAGGTAGGCCTCGATCACCCGTCGATCCCGCCTCACTTCGGCGGGTGTTCCCTCCGCGATCTTCACGCCGTGGTCGAGCACCGCCACGCGGTCGCTGATCCGCATCAC
>JBJTDB010000118.1:0-14673 GCA_046092145.1 Planctomycetia bacterium
CGAGATCGCCCGCATCTCGGCGCCCGCGTGGCCGAAAAAATGGAAGCACGAAAACAACGCCTGCCAGTGCCGTTCGCGATCGAAGGCCGACTGGCCGAGCAGCAGCGGCGCCGCGAAATCATGGACGACCGACTCGACGGCGGTCGGGAGATAGAACGTCTCCCCCAATCCCACCAGTCCGCATGCGGTGTGCACCCGAACCCAGATGAGGTTGGGCAGTTCCGGCGCGCGAATCGTCTCGAGACGGATGATTTTCATGGTTCCTACCAATTCCTTGGGGGTATATCACGACCGAAGTATTTTTCGGGCCGCGTCGGCGAGATGCCGCGGGGTCAGGCCATACCGCTCGGCCAGATGGGGAAGAGAACCGCTGTCGCAGAAGCAATCGGGAATGCCCACGCGGGCCAGGCGGATGGCGATCCGCTCGTCCACCGCCACGTCCGCCACGGCGCTCGCCAGGCCGCCGGTGACGACATGGTTTTCCGCGGTGACCACGCGCGGCACGCGGGCGAGCAGCGCCGCGACCGCGTCCCGGTCGAACGGCTTCAAGGTGCCGACGTGCAAGACGGCGGTACGGACATTTTCGGCTTCCAGCATCAGGGCCGCGTCGAGAACCCGCGGCGTCATGATGCCGGAAGTGATGAAGGCCACGTCGGCTCCATCCCGCATCAGCCGCGCGCGGCCGATCTCGAAACTGAACTCCGCGGGATCGAGCACCTTGGGCACGATGCCCCGCAGCAGCCGCATGTAGACCGGGCCGTCGTGGCGGGCGATCGCGGCGGTGGCCTGTGCGACCTCGGTGGCATCGCAGGGATCGATGACCGTCAGCCCCGGCACGCTGCGCATGAGGGCCAGATCCTCGATGCCCTGGTGCGTGCCGCCGTAGCCGGTCGTCAATCCGGGCAGGCCGGCGATGATCTTCACGTTGGCACGACCGAGCGCCGCGCCGATGGCGATGAAGTCGTAGGCCCGTCGCGTGGCGAAGACGCAGTAGGTGGTCGCGAACGGGATCAGCCCGGTGCGGGCCAGCCCGCAGGCTGCTCCGATCAGGCTCTGCTCCGCCATCCCCATCTGGAAAAACCGCGTGGGAAACCGCTCGGCGAAGAGATGGATGTCGGTGTATTTCCCGAGATCCGCCGTGAGCCCCACGACGCGATCGTCACGCTCGGCGACACGGACGAGCGCGTGCCCGAAGGGCGCGGATACCGTCTCCGCGGCCCCCCCGGTGTCGGAGGTCAGAATGCTGCCCGTCACGGCCGTTCGCGGCATGCCCGCCTTCATGACGATGTTTCCAATTGTTCCCTGGCCAGCGCCCACTCGTCGGCTTCGACCCGGATGAAGTGATTCTTTTCCCGCTCCTCGAACGCCCGCACGCCGCGGCCCATGAGCGTGTCGACCACGATCGCGTGAGGCCGCCCCGGCGTGGCGCGGGCGACGGCGAACGCGGCCAGGAGCGCCGGGATGTCGTGGCCGTCGACCCGCTGGACATGCCAGCCAAAGGCCGCCCACTTGTCGGCGACAGGCTCGATCCCCATGACGCGGGCGGGCGGCCCATCCGCCTGCTGGTTGTTGCAATCGACGATGGCGGTGAGGTGGTCGAGCCCGTAGTGCGACGCGGCCAGCGCCGACTCCCACGTCGAGCCCTCCTGGCACTCGCCGTCGGAGAGCAGGTTGAAGATGCGGCAATCGCGGCCCTGCAGCCGCAGGCCGAGGGCCATGCCCACCGCCTGCGTGAGGCCGTGTCCGAGCGAGCCGCCGGTGATCTCCACGCCGGGAGTCGTCTCCGGTGCCGACATCTCCAGCCGCGAGCCATCGGCGCCGTAGGTGTCGAGCTCCGCCAGCGGGATGATGCCCGCCTCGGCCAACGCCGCGTAGAGGCCGATGCCGTAATGGCCGATCGACAACAGGAAGCGGTCACGGTCGAGCCAGCCCGGGTCGGCCGGGCGGGTGCGGAGCTCGGCGAAATAGACCACCGCGAGCACGTCGGCGATCCCCAAGCCCTGGCCGACATAGCCCTGTCCGACGATCTCCGCCATCCGCAGCACGTGCCGGCGGAGGGTTTGCGCGCGACTGCGGAGTGCAGCGGGATCACGCGTCAGGGGCAGAATTGCTGCGGACGATTGCGGCATGCTGTTCCCTATGCCAATTCCATTCCACCGGTGAAGTTGAACCGCTCGGCGGTGACGTATGCGGCCGCGTCGCTGGCCAGCCACACGGCCGCAGCGGCGACTTCGGCGGGGTCGACGCGCCGTTGCATCGGCAGGCTTTGCGTGCGGGCTGCGGTCAACGCAGCCGGATCCTGACCGGACAGGCGGGCCAGGTCACGGTCAAGCGCATCGACCATGCCTCCGGTCATGCGGCCCGGCGCGATGCTGTTGACGGTGATCCCGTCCGCCGCCCAGGCCACGGCACACGAACGGACGAAGCTGTCGACGGCGGCCTTGCTCGCTCCATAGGTGGCGAAGAGCGGCGTCGCCAGTCGTGAGGCGGGGGTCGTGATCGTGATGATGCGGCCAAACGTTCGCGGCAGCATCGCCTCGGCGGCGACTGTCATGCAGTAAAACGCGCCGCGTGTGTTGACGTCGAACACCTGGTCGAAGCGGTCCGGCGGCACTTCGAGCAGCGGGTCGACGTGGCAGATCGCGGCGCAGTTGACCAGGATGTCGAGCCGGCCAAACCGCTCGACGACCGCGCGGACACCGGCGCGGATGTCGGCGATGCGCGAGACGTCCATTGCGAGCGGCAAGCCCTCCGCGCTCCGGCCCGCCAGGGCGAGCGTCTCCTCGGCGGGGCCTGCTGCGAGGTCGGCGACGGCCAGCTTCGCCCCTGCCGCGGCGTAGGCAATCGCGATGGCCCGGCCCAGCCCGGTGCCGCCGCCCACGATCAGGGCCACGCGATTTTCGAGGAGCATCGGCATGCCATCCACCTCCCTGTTTGAAGACGCAGCGAGTCGAGGCGGCAGCGGGGGCCGCAGTCCTCGCATTCGGCTGGCTTGAGCACCGCACTTGAAACGATAGAGTGACAAGACGAGACGGTGGTGCCGTTTCGGAATGTTTTTGTCTCGTATACTCACATCATGATCCAGCCCCGAAACCCCGCCATCGACTTCGAAAACCTGGGATTCTCGCTGCACCGGAGCCGTGCAGCGCGGATGCAGCGGCCCCACAGGCACAACGAAATCGAAATGACGGTCCTGAGCCGCGGCCGGGTCAAATATCTCGTTGGCGGCGGGCCCGCGGAGATTCCGGCTGGTGAACTGTGCGTTCGCTGGGCGGCCATACCGCACCAGTGCGTCGCCGCCGACGACCACGGCGAGCAATTGTCGCTCAAGATCCCGCTGCCATGGTTTCTGCAATGGCAGTTGCCCGATGCGTTCGTGGCGGCACTCATGCACGGTCACTTGTTTCTGGACCGGGAGCCGAATCCGGAGGACGCGGATTGGGTGATGTTTTGCCGGTGGCAAGACCTGCTGCAGTGCAATGCTGCCGATCGGGAGCGGATCGTGCTGCTCGAAGCCGAGGCCCGGCTGCGGAGGATGTTGATCCGCGTGGAGGTGCCGAGCCACCGGTCGGAACCCCACCCCGGCCGCAGCGGGGACCTCGCCGGGTGGGAGCTCGGGAGATTCGACCGGATGATCCACCACGTTGCCGTTCACTACGTGGACGACATCGGCGTCGACGACGTCGCCCGCTGCGTGTCGCTGCATCCACGGTCGGCCATGCGGCTGTTTCGTGACTCGTGCGGCATGACGATCCTGGAGTGCCTGACGCTGCACCGCGTCTGGCATGCCCAGCGACTTCTGGCCACCAGCGACATGAAGATCCGCCAGGTGGCGACGGCGAGCGGCTTCAATTCCGCGGGCCGCTTCTACGTCGCCTTTCGCCGGATCGTCGGCATGGTTCCGGGCGAATACCGCAAAGCCCTCCGCGTCCGGTGACGGCGGCCGCCGACCGCTCCAACGCCAGTGCGATCACGCCAGTGCGGCGGCCTCAGCGCGGCAGAATACGGATGCAGGCCGGCGACGTGATGTCGACCGGCCTGCCGATCAGCGTGAGGCGGCCCGATGCGCCGTCGATCCGAAAGACGGCGACGTTGTTACCAGGCATGTTGGCGCACAGCAGCAGGTTGCCATCGGGCGTGATCGCGAGGTTCTGCGGGCCGGCGCCGTGGCTCGTGACGATGTCGACCAGCGTCAGCCGGCCGTTGGCGGCGACGCTGTAGATGGCGATGCTGTCGTGGCCCCGGTTCGTGCCGTAGAGAAACCGGCCATCGGGGGTGAGCTTCACGTCGGCCGTCTTGGTCGTGCCGGTAAAACCGGCCGGCAGCGTCGAGATGGTCTGGCGCTCGGTGAGTCGGCCCGTGGCGGGATCGTGGTCGTAGACGCTGACCGAGTTGGCAAGTTCGTTCATCGCGTAGAGCCGCCGGCCGGTCGGATCAAACGCCAGATGCCGCGGTCCACCGCCGGGCGGCGACTTCACGGTGCCGGCTTCGTGCGTCGAGAGCGTGGCCGTGGCGGCATCGAGCCTGTGGCAGAGGATCTGATCCGTGCCCAGATCGGCGGAATAGGCGAACCGGCTCTGCGGCGATGCGCCGGCCGCCGCCGGGCCGGGAATAATTGCGTGTGCATACGCTGCGTCCTGGCGGGGATGGACGCCGGATCCGGGCCGCTCGTTCCGGAAAAACGAGGCTGCCGCCCCGAGCGAGCCGTCCGCGTGGATCGGCAGCGCCGCCACGCTGCCATTGGAATAGCTGGCGACGAGCAGCGTGCGGCCCGAGGGATCGACCTCCAGGAAACACGAGGCGGCGCCGCGGGTCGACTGCCGGTTGAGCGGGGCGAGCGTGCCGTCGCGATCGACGATCCGCCAGGCGGCCACCTCCTCGTCCTGCTTGCTCCCGAACTCCTTGGCCCAGATCGAAAACAGGGTTGT
Organism: Planctomycetia bacterium; assembly: GCA_046092145.1. Lineage (GTDB taxonomy): Bacteria > Planctomycetota > Planctomycetia > Pirellulales > UBA1268 > CACORA01. Next base: position 4,929 of record JBJTDB010000118.1, read on the forward strand.
ACGGTCGGGCGAGACCGCGAGAAAAAATGGGTTCGGCACGTCGCGCGTCACGGCCGCCGGGGCGAGCGTGCCGGTCACGGTATCGAGGTGAAATGCCGTGATGCCTCCGCTCTCCTGCGGGGCGAACATCGACACGAACACGAGCAGCGTGGCGGGGGCGTCCATCGGTGAAGAGATCTCCGCACGGTATGAATTCCACCGCGACGAAGATGACCGGGCGGCGCATGGTCTGTCAACGGCCGTCGTGTGCGGTCGTCGGGGCCCACGCCGGCTCGACCACTGCTTGCGTGACCCGTCGAGAGCGGCAATACTGCCGAACTTCCATCGGGGCGGGCCGTCGCCTGTCTCCTGCACTCGTCCCGAGCATTCCGAAAAGACGCCCTCATGCAGGAATCCCGCTCAACGCCGTCGGCCGCCTTTCTCCCAGACTCGAAGCTGCCCACATGGGGCGTCGAGGATCTTCCCGACACGAGTCCGGTGGGATTTCGGAACTGGCGTGCGTTCGTCGGGCCCGGGATCGTGATGTGCGGGATCGCGCTGGGCGGCGGTGAATGGCTCGTCGGCCCCGACATCACCGCAAGGTATGGCGGAAGCCTGATGTGGATCTGCACGATCGCGATCCTCTGCCAGGTTTTCTACAACATCGAGGTCGGCCGCTACGCTCTGGCCACGGGAGAACCGATCCTCACCGGTTTCATGCGAATCTGGCCCGGCCCGACCGCGTGGATCTGCCTGATCCTCGTGCTCTCGATCGGGTCGTTCATTCCGGCGATGTCGACCAACGCCGCGTCGATCGCGGTCGCGGCCTGGCTCGACCGCCCCCCGCTGGCGGCGGACGCATGGCTCGTCAAGCTGACGGCCTATGTCCTCCTCGGGCTCGTGACGCTGCCGATCCTGACCGGCGGCAAGGTCTACAACACGCTGCAGGTCATCTTCACGGTGAAAATCGTGGGCGTGCTCGGATTCTGCCTGGTTGTGGGGCTCACCTGTGTGAGCGCCGAGAACTGGATAAAGATCATGGGGGGCTTCCTCAAGTTCGGGACGATTCCGACCAAGGACGCGCTGGGCGACGAGGTCGCGGTGAACGTGTTCACGCATTGGTGGCGCAGCGGAACATGGCCCTCGGTCAGCCTGGAAAACATCGCCCTCCTCGGGGCCTTCGCCGGCTACGCGGGCGGCGGCGGGTTGAGCAATTCGACCTACGGCAACTACGTGCGGGACAAGGGCTGGGGCATGGGCGCCCACGTGGGGGCGATCCCCAGCCTGGTCGGTGGCCGGTCGATCACGCTCAGTCATATCGGCAAGGTGTTTCCGCTGACGCCCGACAACCTGCGACGCTGGAAGGTGTGGTGGACCTACATCCTCTCCGACCAATGCTTCGTCTGGGCGCCGGGCTGCTTCATGGGCATGGCGCTGCCGGGCCTGCTGTCACTGCAGTTCGCGCGGCATTCGACGCTCTACGCCCACAAGACCGATCTCGACTGGGCCCAGGCGCTGATCACGGCCGACGGCGTGCGGCATGGGATCGCGTCCCCCGCTCTCGCCGAGTTTCTCTGGCTCGCGACGCTCGTGGTCGGCATGCTGGTGCTCCTCCCCAGCCAACTCTTCGTGGTCGAGGAGTTTGCCAGGCGCTGGACCGATATTCTCTGGTCGGGCACGCGGTTGATGCGCGAGGGGGGCCAGAAGAGCCAGATCAAGGTGCTGTACTACGGCCTGCTCTTCTTCTATCTCGCGTGGACGTATTTCTGCGCCTGGCTGTTCAACACCTACGGCAGCCCCAAACTCATGGCCCTGCTGATCGCCAACCTCAACAACGTGGCGCTCGGCGCCACGGCCTTCGTGGTGCTGCACGTGAACTGCCGGCTTCTCCCGCCGCCCCTGCGGCCAGGGTGGCTGGCGAGCCTCGGAATCTGCGCGTGCGGCGTCTTCTACCTGGGTTTGGCGGTGCTCGTCTTCGTGCAGACGCAATGGCCCGCGCTCAAGACGCTGCTGGGACTCTGAACCCTGGGCGAGAGCGGAAACTGCCGAAGAGGCAGTGTGAATGCCGGGAAGCCCATTGCGCGAGCGAGGGAATACGGGTGGCCGTATGGTGATGGCACGCGTTTTCCCTTGCTTGCGCAACGGGCTTCAAGGCACGTGGCGGCTGTGGCGATAGTGGAGCCGGGAGAGGTCGGCCGTTGTCACGCCCGGCGTGTTGACGCGGAGAAACGCGCGGCACACCTCGCCATATGCCGCGACCGGCGCGTGCACGCCCTTCGCCACGAGCAGCCGAAACGCCGCGGGATCGAGCCCGGCGTGACGAATCTGCTCGAGGCTGAATGGGGCCATGCGGCGGGTCGTCACCATCACCGTAAGGCCGCCGTCGTGGTCGAGCACGGCGGTGGGCCCTTGATCGAATGACGTCGCGCCGCCGTGCCGGGGCCGGGATTCCTTAAACCTGCCGTCGCTCACGCTTCGCACCCGCCATTCCGCCTCGATCGCCTGCGACTCCGGATCGCCAGCCCACTCGGCCGCATGCCCGCCGACGGCGAGCTGCACCCGCGCATTCGCGCCGGCGGCAACCGCACGCGCGGCCGACTCCGGATCGCGCACGCACACGAAGCTGTCGCGAATGCCCCGCTTCAGGATCGCCCGCGCGATCGCCATGCCATCGGCCGGTGAGCCGCCGCCGACATTATCCCCCATGTCGAGCAGACAGACCGGTCCGTTGAGCGACACTGCCTGATCGAGCGCCGCCTCGATGCCGGTAAGCGCGGGGCGAAACGTATCGCGGGCCTGCCAGAGGCCGTCGCCGAGCGCATCGGCATGCCGCCGGGCCGCTGCCGGATCGTCGTTCGTCACCACGATCGCGCTTGAGCCCATCTCGGGAACGTCGGCATACGGAAACCCGAGCACGATGCTCGTCGAGAGCACGGTGCCGCGGGCAATGGGATCGGCCGCCGGTGCGTTTTCGTATCCCGCGCGGAGTCGCGCGGCAGCCTCGTAATGCGGCAGACAGGGAAACGCCGCCGGATCCTGGCACTCGATATTGATCACGAGCGGCGGAAACGCCGCGGCCTGCGTGGGCCGGATCTCGCCCGCGAGCGTGCGGGCCATGAGCCGTGCGGCCTCGATGCCGCGGTCGCGCTGATCGACGTGGGGATTCGTGCGGTAGGCGATGAGGGCGTCGGTGGCCACCACCATCGCGGGCGAGCAATTCGCATGGGGATCGATCGTGCCGATGATCGGAATCGCCCCGAGCCGCTGCCGCAGGAGCCCCAGCCAGTGGCCGTCCACGTCGGCGATCGTCTCGCTCACGGTGGCCCCGTGCGGCGCGACGAGCAGGCCGTCGAGCGGACCTGCTGCGTCGAGCGCGGCCGTCATCATCGAAAGGAGAGCGTCGAGGCAGTCGGCCGTCATCGTGCCGTAGGGGAGCGCCCGGGCGGCGAAGATCGGCACCGCCTCGATGCCCGCCGCCGCGAGGCCGGCGAAAAAGCCACCCACCTCATGGTGCGCCCCGGCGAGCGTCTCCCGCACCGCCGGCCCCGTCGCGAGCAGATCGGCCCGAAAGTGCTCGAGCGTGGTCCTGCCGGCCAGGAACGTATTCGATTCCTGGAGCAACGCCACAATCCCGACCCGTCTGCGAGGGTTCGATGTCATATCTTCGAATCTGCCAGATCGCCGATCGCGGCGTCGATGGCGGCGAGAGCGTGGGCGAGTTCGGCTTCGCCGTGGACCGCGCCCACATACCAGCGGCCGTCGGGGAGCACGTAGACGCCCCGGTGCAATAGCGCGAGCCGGAAGGCGGCGTAGCGATTGGCGTCGGCACGCAGCGTGTCGCGGTAGTCGCGGGGCTTGGCCGTGAGGCCAAAGTGCACGCTGAAGACCGGGCCAGACCCGCTCGTGACGACCGGAATATTCCGCGCGGCCGCGGCCGACTCGATCCGCGCTCTGATCGCCCGGCCGTGGGCATGCATGCGGTCAAACGTGCCGGGCTGGGCGAGCGTGCGGATCGTCGCCGCGCCGGCGGCGAGGTTTACCGGGTTGCCGTTGTAGGTGCCCGCGTGGATCGTGCGGCCGTCGTCGAGCACGTCGAAGATCTCCTTGCGGCCGCCGACGGCCGCGAGCGCAAATCCCGCCGCCATCGCCTTGGCGTAGACCGAGAGATCGGGCTCGAGGCCAAAGTGCTCGCGGGCGCCGCCAAGCGCGAGCCGGAAGCCCGTGATCACCTCGTCGAAGATCGATACCGCCCCGTGCCGCCGGCAGCAGTCGATGACGCCCGCGAGGAATCCCGGCTCCGCCTCGCAGGAGCCGCTGTTGGCCAACAGCGGCTCGGTGAGCACGGCGGCGATCTGCCCTGGATGCTCGGCGAAGGCCCGCTCGAGCGCGGCGAGATCGTTCCACGGCACGACGACCGTGTCGGCGAATTCGTGATGTGGCTGGCCGCCGCAGGTCGGCAGCGCCGTGACGGGATCGGTCGCCTTCGACCGGTAGCTCACGAGCACATTGTTGAACCAGCCGTGGTAGTGCCCCTCGAACTTCACGAAGAGCGGCCGGCCGGTGAACGCCCGCGCGAGCCGCAAGGCCGCCTGCACGGCCTCGGAGCCGGTGTTTGAAAAGATCACCCGATCGAGCCCCGGCACGACGCTCGTCATCAGTTCGGCGAGTTCGATCTCGCCGCGATGCTGCGCCCCGAAGGCGAAGCCACGCGAGAGCTGCTCGGTGACGGCGGCGATCACGGCCGGATGTGCGTTCCCGAGGATCAGCGGCCCCCAGGCGAGCGTGTAGTCGAGGAGGCGGTGGCCGTCGGCATCGACATACCAGGCCCCCTCGCCCCGCTCGAAGAAGAGCGGCGCCGGCGCCCCGGCCTTCCGCATGCCGCTGGAAACGCCCATGGCGAGCGACTGCTTCGAGCGTTCGAGGAGCGCGGTCGAGGCCTCGATCGAGAATGGCGGGGCGGCGGTCATGCGGCAGGTGCTCCGAGGGAAATGCGGGCGGCGCACTCGGTCGCGGCCGCCTCTCGACGTTTCAACATACAAAACTCTAGAATCCGTTCCAAGAAACGACGATCGCAGTCAACCTCGATCGCAGTCACTCGGGTTCTCTCGTGGGTCTCCAGATGAAACTCTCCGGCACGGCCTATGTCTTCCTCGTCGCTCTCGTGGCGGCGGCGGGGGGATTCTTATTTGGCTTCGATCTCTCGATCGCCAGCGGCGCGCTGCCCTTCCTCAAGGAGCGGTTCGGGCTCGACGCGGCGGGCGAGGGGCTCGCGATGAGTAGCGCCATCTTCGGCTCGATCGCCGGACCGCTCGCCGGCATGTGGCTGGCCGACCGGATCGGCCGGCGGGCCACGCTCGCCGTCGCCTCCCTCTGCTTCATGGCCTCCGCGATCGGCACGGCCCTGCCGCGGACGATCGTAGAGTTCAACATCTGGCGGGCCGTGGGGGGCATCGGCGTGGGCTTGGCCGCGATGACCTCGCCGATGTACATCGCCGAACTCTCGCCGCCCCGGCTCCGCGGCCGGCTTGTGACGGTGAACCAGCTGGCCATCGTGATCGGCATCAATCTCGCCGTGATCTCGTCGTGGCTCCTCTCCTTCGGCGGGCACTGGCGGTGGATGTTCGCCTCGGAGATTCCCGCGATCCTCGCCCTCATGGCGGGGCTCTTCGTCGTGCCGGAGAGCCCGCGGTGGCTCGCGGCGAAGGGCCGCAACGACGAGGCGCTCGACATCCTCGGTCGGATCAACGGCCCCGCCGACGCGGCCCGCGAACTGGGCGAGATCCGATCCGAGCTCGCCGAGGAGACGGGCACGTTCGCCGAGCTGCTCCAGCCCGGCATCCGCACGGCCGTCGTCGTCGGCTCCGTGCTCATGATCTTCTCGCAGGTCAACGGCGTGAACATGATGCTCCTCTACGGGCCGTCGATCCTGCAGAATGCCGGCATCGGCTCGGCCTCCGACGCGATCTTTTTCACGATTTTTCTCAACCTCTTCATGCTCGCCTCGACGATCACGGCCTTCTGGATCGTGCGGCGATTCGGGCGGCGGCCCATCCTGATCCTCGGCGTGATCGGCATGGCGACGGGGCACCTGCTCATGGCGTCGAACTTTTTCGGCGGCGGCTCCCCCTTCTCGAACCTCGCCGCGATGATCATCGCCGTGGGGTCGTTTACCCTGAGCCTCGCGCCGCTCTCGTGGGTGGTCGTGTCGGAGATCTACCCCAACCGGATCCGCGCGACCGCGATGGCCGTCGTCTGCTTCCTGCTCTATCTCTCGAGCTTCATCTGTGCCCAGGTCTTCCCGATGATCACGGCCGCCTGCGAGGAGCGGATGGGGCATCCGGGCGCGGCCTATTTTGTCTTCGCCGGCATCTGCCTGTCGTGTGCGGCGTTCGTCTGGCGTTGGCTGCCCGAGACAAAGGACCTGCCGCTGGAAAGCATCGGCCGGTTCTGGGGCGAGCGGGCGAATCAAGTACGATGACGGCATGACTTCACCACGCACACACGCATCGGGGCGAGTGGCCCTCGTCACCGGCGCCTCCGCCGGCATCGGCACGGCGGTCGCCGAGGAATTCGCCCACCGCGGCCATGCCGTCGGCATCGTCGGCCGCGATGCCGCGCGGCTCGACGAGGTCCGCCGCCGTATCGAGTCGGCCGGCGGACGCGTGCTCGCCCTCGCGGGCGATCTGGGCGATCTCGACTTCGCGGAATCGGTCGTGCGGAAGGTGGCGGCCGCTTTCGGCCGGCTCGACGTGCTCGTCAACAACGCCGCGGCCCGCGAGCTCAAGACGATGCGGGAGATGACGCCCGCGGAATGGGACCGCACGATCCGCGTCTGCCTCACGTCGCCCGCCTTCATGGCCCGCTGGGCGGCCGAGGAGATGGAGAAGCAGGGCGGCGGCGTGATCGTCAACGTCGGCAGCATGATGTCGCGGCAGGCGCATGGCGTGTCGGCGGCGTATGTCTCGTGCAAGGGGGCGATGGAGTCGCTCACCTACGACCTTGCGGCGCTCTACGGCCCCGTGGGCATCCGCGTGGTGACGATCGCCCCGGGCGCGATCGACACGGCGATGAGCAGCACGCTCACGAACGCCCCGACGAACGACGGCCACACCGAAGATCCGATCCGCGAGTTTTCCGAATCGATGGCGATGCTCGGCCGCTGGGGCCGCCCGGAAGAGGTGGCCAAGGCGGTGGCGTGGATCGCGTCCGACGAGGCGAGTTATCTCACGGGCACGACGCTCGTGCTCGACGGCGGCTGGTCGCGGATGCACATGCCCCCGGCCGTCACGCAGGCGATTTTGAAAAACGCCGGCCGGTAATGGGGACCGCATTATCCCCGGCGCTGACACACACCTCGATCGGACTCACACACACGCGGCGATGCAAAGCCGCCGGTAGGCTGTTGCGGTCAGCCCTCCGGAGACTCCAGCATGCCGTTCTCTCGCCCGCTTCCATCCGTCGCCCGCCGTTGGCTCGTGTGGTCCACGGCGATCCTGCTCTCCGCGACCGCGGGCTTCGCGGCCGACGCTCCCTCCGATTCCCCGCAGGGCTTCAAGCACCGCGGCTTCTATCTTCACGAGGGCTGGCTCTTCAAGCATCCCTTCGCCGTGCGGTCGTGGAAGCGGGAAGACTTCGCGGCGATGTATCGGCTGCTCGCGCGGCTCGGCTTCGACCGTGTCATGAACTGGCCGATGTTCGAGTCGATCCCGGCGCCACTTTCCGAAACCGACGCCCAGGCCCTCCGCGCCTACCGCCCCACGATCGACGATGCCCACGCGGCCGGCCTCGAATTCTGGCTCGCCCAATGTGCCAACCTCACGCCCCCGCCGTCGATCGCCGCGAAGCCCTGGAAGCAGCGGAATCCCTATCCCGTCTGGAAGCACGTGCGGCTCGACGATCCCGCCGAGGCCGCGGCCTACTTCGCTCACCGCCGCGCCATGATGGAGATCGTCAACACGGCCGACGCCTACGTGACGATCGACGGCGATCCGGGCGGCTATCCCGGCGCGAAGCCGCAGGAATGGCTCTCCGTATTTCGCGCCGATCGGGCCACGCTCGATGCCGTCGGCAAGGCCGCCGCGAGGCAGCCTGTGATCCCCTGGGTGTGGTGCGGCTGGGGCACCGAGAAAGTGTGGGGCGGCAATCCGGGCAACCCGCCGGAGCAGATCGTGCCGTTCGTGCAGGCGTCGCTTGAAACGCTCGCGGCCAGTATGCCCGAGCCGTGGCTGCTCCTGCCGGGCCGATCGAATCCACCCGACCGGGCCAATGGCCGAGTCAATCTCGCGCTCGCGGAGGAGGCGGGGCTCATGCCGCGATCGACGCTCTTCCTCTACGAGGCGATCGAATACGAGCCCTCGATCCCGGGGTCGAACCTGCAATTCGCCGACATCCGCCGGATGCTGCGAGACGAAGCGAAGCATGCGGCGACGGCCGACGGCGTTTTCGGCAATGCCCAGCAGCCGGTGATGGTGCTGCCGAATCTCTATTTCTTCGCGCGGGCGGCGGCCGACCTCTCGTATCTCGACACGCCCGACGAAGAGGTGCTCGGCGACCTGGCCGATCTGCTCGGGGGCCCGCGCGACCTGCTCGTGCCGGCGTGGCGGTGTTTGCAGCTGCCGCTCGACCGCCTCCCGGCCGACCTACCTGAGCAGCTGCGAAAGGCCTCGCTGACAGGCGACGCGGGCCGGTTCATCCCGGGCGGGCAGCGGCAGTATCTCGATATCCTCGCGGCGGAGGTGGAAAGCCGCCGCGGGTTTTTGGAAGCAATCGCCACGCCCGCCGGCTCCGCCGATGAGGCCGCCGCACGTCTGGCTGCCGCCACGCGGGCCCTCGTGGGCTGGTGGAAGGTGCATGGCTATGTCAACGACGGCGACGAGCAGACCCCCTTCCAGTGGCGATTCGTCCGCGGGGGGGACGTTGCGGCCCTGAGGGCCTGGGCCAAGGCGAACGTCACCGACCGCGACGCGGTCATCGCCGCCGCCGCCAGGTCGCTCGCGGCCTCGGGAACGCTCGGGCAGGACGAGGCAGCCACGCGGCTGGCCGAGGTGGTGCCAAAGCCGTAAACCGGGCGCAGACACACCAAAAAAGGTTTCTGACACACGCGACGGCATCGCCCACGGGCTACAATTTTTTCTTAGTGTGAGGGTGGGTGTTTCGCTCGCTCACCCTCAGACGATCCGTATCCTCATCCACACACAGGTGCTGCCATGGCTGGACAAAATCATGCTCGCGGGGCATTTACGCTCGTGGAGCTATTGGTCGTGATCGGGATCATCGGGGTGCTCGTCGGGTTGATCCTTCCCGCGGTGCAGGCGGCGCGTGAATCGGCCCGTCGATCGGCCTGCACCAACAACCTCAAGCAAATCGCCCTCGCCAGCCACACGCACCTCTCCACCCACAACACGTTCCCGATGGGGTGCCGGATAAATAATTCAACCGGCGTCAGCCGTGTCACGTGGGCCGTCTGGCTGCTCCCCTTCGTGGAGCAACAGGATCTCTACAACAGCATCGATCTCACCGTCGGCGAAGGAGGGACTTCCGACTCGGTCACTGGCCCCTCGTTTCGAACCTGGGTCAGCGGGTACCAGTGCGGGTCGGATCAGCGAGGAACATGCACTGTCTATAACACGTCGAATCCCTACTCGCGGAGCAACTACGTGGCGTCGTTCGGCGGCTCGGGCGGAATCTTCATCAGCAGTGATTCGCCCTTTACCTCTCATGGCCCTAAAGACACGAGCACAAACCTCCCGCTCTTCAATTTCAATGT
>JBJTDB010000119.1:0-8509 GCA_046092145.1 Planctomycetia bacterium
TACGCCTGTCATTGGTCGATTGAGCGGCTGGCCGGCGACCCGATCCCCACGCTGCCGGCGGGCGAGCAGACCATCGTCGGCTGGTTTCTCGAGCCGCACGGCAGCGAGTGATTTCGCAGCGACTCCGCCACACCCATCTGCATGCACGACGAACGCCGAGCGGCTTCTCGCGCCCGTTGCACGGCCGGCAGGAGCAGGCCGATCAGGACGCCGATGATGGCCACCACGACCAACACCTCCACGAGTGTGAGTCCTTTCCGCCTGTGACGAGCCGGGCGACGGCCAGGAGTGATACGACCGAACGTATTCAGGATAGAAATCATGATCGATGCCCATGCCCGTGGGGCAGGAGGCCTTCGGCGATAGTCCAAGGGACACACTATCGCCGCCTGCAGCACGCGATCATCGGCGGGCCACCAAGACTCGATTGCAGGCTGGGCATGACACTGCGGGCGGGCGGCTTGGGTGCTCATGAGCACGAGCCTGCCCGCCACACCGGGCCTTGGCTAGCGGGCTTTTCCTGAACCCACGACAGTGCCGATAACTCAACTCTATGCCGGCGCACGCTTTCCTGCCGGCCCTCAGTCCAAGACCGTCGAAAGCAGGCGAGCTGTGAACGCGAGCGCACCCCTTCTAGTTCATCCCGCGGCCCTCGATCCTGCCGAATTCCTGAAAGACTGTCGTGAGACCCGGACCAAGCGGTCAGGCCCTGGCGGCCAGCACAGGAACAAAGTCCAGACAGCGGTCGTTCTCTTTCACGCCCCAACGGGCATTGCAGCCGAAGGGTCCGAACGCCGCAGCCAGGCCGAGAATCGCAGCGTGGCCCTCAGGCGGCTTCGAATGAACGTGGCCTTGCAGCACAGGATGCCGACGACTTCTTCATTGCCATCGCAACGCTGGCTCTCGAGGATTCGCGGCCGGCAACTTGTGATTGCTGCCGACCATGAAGACTATCCGGCCCTCGTTGCGGAAGCCCTCGACACGCTTCAGGGCACTGGCTTCGAGGTCGCTCCGGCTGCATCCACGCTACGCATCACGGGCACGCAACTGGTCAAACTCTTCAAGAAGACGCCGGCCGCGTGGGTGGCGCTCAATGCCTATCGGGCTTCCGTGGGCCTGCCCGAACTGAAATAAGCCACTGCCGGCCAGGTCGCAGGTGCCTTCAGAGCGAAGGAGAGCGGCCGCGTCACTTTTTGGCGGCAGGCTTGGTCTTGTCCTGCTTGGGCTTCATCTTTTTCTTGTCGTTTTTCTGCGAGTGGTTGCCCTTTCCCATGTCCTGGTCTCCTGTGATTGGACGGTTCTGCCCGAGCCGTCACAAATATTCATCGGCAGAATTTCCGGCTGCGCTCAGTGGGACACAAATACATGGCTGGGACGGTCGTAATGCCTGTTCACTCGCGTTTTCCATCGACTCTCGCGAGGCTGTCAGGCTGAATCCGACCTCACGCCGGCAGTGTCCGCCGGAGGAAGTCGACGAAGTTCTTGTAATAGATGCCTTCGATGTCGGCAGCCGAATAGCCGCGGTGTGCCAACATTCCCCCGATCCGGCCGAGATCGGCGATGCTGTCGAGATCGAGGGGGGTCTGCTCGGTGCCGAACCCGCCGTCGAGGTCGCTGCCGATGCCGACATGCCGCGTGTTCCCGGCGATCTGGCAGATGTGATCGATGTGCTCGCAGATTTTCTCGATTCGCAAGTCGAAGTCCTGCGGCTTCGACCGCATGTGAGCCCATCCATGCACCATCATGATGGCGTCGAACGCCATCCCGAAGACGCAGCCTCGGCCGATCAATTCACGGATCTGCTCGTCGGTAAACTGCCGATTCCAGTGTGCCAGAGCCCGGCAGTTGGAGTGACTGGCCCAGAGCGGGCCAGAATAATGGTCGAGTGCGTCTCGTAGGCTTTCATCGCACAGGTGGGTGACGTCGAGAATGATGCCGAGCCGCTCCAATTCCCGGAGCAGCTCGCGACCGCGCGGCGTGAGCGGACCCTCCGCGTCGGTGCCCATGCCATAGACGCCGGGCCCGTAATGGACAGGCCCCAGGGCCCGAAGTCCGTCGGCGTAGGACTGTTCCAGATGCCGGAACGACACGATCGAGTCGGCACCCTCGAGGCTCAGCACGTAGCCGATCGGCAGCCCGCCTGCAGCGGCCGTGGCAGGCATGCCGTCGGGGGCTCCGAGCCACGACGCGAGATGCTTTTCGAGGCCCGCCCGGTCGCGAATCTGCACCAACTCGCCGCATGCCTCCATCTCGCGATACCAGGCGAGCTGGCCGGCCGTCTGGGCCCGGGCCTGCTCGGGGCTCGCCCAGCCCGGCATGCGGGCGAAATAGTCCACCGATCGGGCGATCTGGGTCGCGACGCACAGGCCCACCCGGCCACGTCGCATCTCGGGAAAGCAGACCGTGCTCCGCGAGCGAAAGACCTGATCCTTCATCCCCAGTTCGCGTCGGCGGAGCCGTTCCTGGGTCCACCGCAGATCGCGGTTGAAGTCGATGGCATTGTAGGAGAGGTCGAGGTGGACGTCGAAGATCAGCTTCGGTTCGTGAGACATCGCAGGGTCATCCTCGTGAGTGTGGATCGATACGAAGGTTTAAATCGTGATCTGGCGGGTACGGGCGGCCACATGCCATCGGCCGGAGGCGCGGCCATCGCGGACGACGACCGCGTGTTCGTGCAAGGCGACGGTCGGGCACACATGTCGGGGAAGGGCATAGAGGACCGTGCCCACGGGAAACCGATCAGCCCGCGGCGTCTCCACGACCAGATGCTCCTCGCTGTGCATGGGAAACGTGGCATCCTCGAGGCCGTAGATTTTGACCCGCGGATGCGGCATCTCGCTGGCGACCGCCTTGTGACCCAGATCGAGGCACAGCCGCCCCGGACCGGGATGGCTCACGACCCGCGTGAGCAGCACGGCGGCGTTCAGAAAATCGAGATCGGGTGACGTGATCGGCTGGCCAAAGTCCCAGAGCACCGTTGTGCCAGCGCCAACCTCGACATCACCCCGGGCCGCGAGGATCGGGAACGTGGGCGTGCCACTGGCGACGAGGATCGGGACTGGCAGCCCGGCGGCCCTCATCGAGTCACGCAACTTCCAGACCGGGGCGAATGCCGCCTCGACTTTCGCGACGAGCGCCGCGTGATCCGGATCGGTGAGATGGCCGTCGTAGGCATGAAGGCCACCAAACACGAGCGGCGATGACGCCGCGATCCGCTGCGCGAGCCGGATCGCCTCGGGCCCGATGACGCAGCCCGTACGATTCATGCCGACGTTGAGGTCAATGAGCACATCGACTCTCGCACCTCCTTCGGCCGCCGCCCGCTGGAGATCGTCGATCCCCCGGTCGCTGTCGATGGCCGCGCGAAACCGCACGGCCGGATACCGCTTCACGAGTTCGACGAGCCGCTTTGCCGCCGGCCCCACGACCGGATACGCAAGCAGGATATCGCGGCCCCCGGCCTCGGCCGTCATCTCTGCTTCGGCGATCGTCGCCGCCTTGAACCGTTCGATCCCCTGAGCGAGGCACAACCGGATCACCTCCGGCATCTTGTGGGTCTTCACATGGGGCCGGAGACGATTGGCTCCCCCGGCAAGAGAGACCATCCTCCGGATGTTCTCCTCGATGCGATCGGGGTAGACGAGCAGCGCCGGCGATGCGACGTCCGATTCATTGACGATCCGATACCAGTCGCTCATGAGGATTCATCCAGATCATTCAGCGATGAGACGACCCAAATCCTACTCCATTGCCCCACGTTGGGGGCACAGAAAAAGTGCGAGCTCCACGGCAAGCCCCGGGCCGAATGCCATCGCCATGCAGGGACCGGCAACCCCGCTGCGCCGGAGCCGCTCGAGGATGAAGAGGATCGTTCCGCTCGACATGTTTCCATGCTCGGCCAGCACCTCGCGCGACACGGCCAGAGCCCCGACCGGCAGCGCGAGGGCGTCCTCGACGCCGGAAAGCACCCGTGCCCCGCCTGGATGCACGGCCCATGCCCCGATCTCACGCCGATGCAGACCGGCCTCGGCACAGGCGGCATCGACGATGCCCGGAAGATGCCGGCCCACCACCGCAGGAACGGCGGCCGCGAGACTCATCTCGAAGCCATGGTCACCGATCCGCCAGCCCATCTCGTGGACGGAATCGGGGATCAGCGCTGACCACTGCCGCCGCAGCGTCCAGCCGCGTTCGGCCCGCTCACCATCCTGCGTCGCCGATCCCACCAGGGCCGCCGCTCCGTCGGCAAAGATGCTGTTGGCAACGACCACGTCGCTCTGGGCTCCATACTGGAAGTGCAGGCTGCAGAGTTCCGCGCAGACCACAAGTGGCACACTGCGTGAATCCGAAGCCGTGAATGCCTCGGCGACGCGGATCGCATTGAACGCCCCGTGGCAGCCCATGAATCCGACATGCGTTCGGCTCACCGACGCTGCGAGATCGAGCGCTCCGATCAGTTCGATGTCGAATCCGGGGCTCGAGAAGCCGGTGCACGAGCATGTGATCAGATGCGTGATCGCGGTAGACGGAATCCTTGCATCCTCGATCGCCCGCCGGGCAGCGCGGATGGCCAGCGGCGACACCTCGGCCGCGTATCGCTGCATCCTCGCCGCCGTGGTCGGGCCGTGGGGAGTGTCGGCCGTCGCGGGCGGGAAAAACGACTGTGAATACCCCCGCATGCCGGGATCCTCGAGCAACACCGAGCCACGCGAACGGATTCGTGTCTGCCGGTAGATGGCTGCCAGAGCCCGGGGCTGCTGCTCGTCGGAGGTGAATGCCGTCGCAAGGTCGGCGGCATCCTGCTGCGAGATCTGCCTTTCGGGCGTGGCGGTGACGATGCCAAGGATACGCATGCTCACGGGGATGCTCCTCCCGCACCGACGACCACAGGAACGACGCGGCCGGCGACCGAAGGCATCCACCGCGCCACCGCGACCGCCGCGGCCACTCCCAGAGGCCGCCTCACGAAGCCGGCCACGCGCCGGCAGCGGCGATGCCGCGGCTTGCAGTGCCGATGGTGCGCCGCGGCATAGCGCCTTGCGACCCGCAGAGGATCGGAGCAATCCCCCGTCGATGGCGAACGTCCGTGCATGATCGCCTCGGCCAGAAGCCGACCTCCCGCAAGAGCCCAGCCGATGCCCTCGCCGGTGAAGGGCTCGACGTAGGCGGCTGCATCGCCCGCTCGCAGAATCCGTCCCGATCCGCCCGCGATGAGCGATGCCGAACGGGTGAGCGGAGGCGTCGCCCGAACGACACCTCCTTGGACAGCGGTCGCGAATGCCTCGGGCTCGATCCTCCGTCCGGCATGTTTCCTGACGAGATCGATGATCGCCTCGGCCGGATCGCCGTGCCCGGCGACTGCAGCACGGTCGATGGCGGCCGCGACGTCGATGCGGCCATCCTCCAGGCGCACGATCCCACAATATCCTTCGCGTCCGATCGCCATCACGAGCTGGCCCGCGGGCATATCGATCGCATCCTTCGCAAGAACCACACCGACCCCGATACGGCTACCGGCGGCAACCGTCCGACCGCTCCGTGCCGAGGGACCGAGAGAATCGATCCGCACCTGGTCCGACAATCCGGTGGCGACCACGACGTATTCCGCTCGGAGCGTCATCTGCCGCGATTCGACGGTCTCGCCCCTCGTGACGAGCGACAGGCCGACGGTCGCCGTCGTGTCGGGCGATTCGTCGATCACCGTGACCTGGCATCGCGGCAGCCATGCGGCACCGGAAGCGATGGCACCGCGGACGAGCGCCGCATCGAGCGACTCACGCGACACCACGCCGCCGCCCGGCAGCCCGAGCGTGGCTTCATGGCCACGGTTCACGAGCCGCACCGTGTCCAGCGGCGCGACCGGAAGGCGGTCGATCGCCACGGCGGCCGGCGTGCGGGCAAGATCTCTCAATTCGGCAACCGCCTCGATCGACAGGCAGCATCCGCATACCTTTCCGCGGGGCATTGCATCTCGATCGACCAGCAGCGTGCGGAGGCCGCTCGCGGCGAGCCAGGCGGCTGCCGAGGCCCCGGCCGGTCCCGCCCCGACGACGACGGCCTGCCACATGATCCGCTCGGCCTGCATCGGGCCGAGCGTCGCCGCCACAGACTCAGCAACGCAGACAAAAGCCATCAGGCAGCTCCTTCGCCAAAACGTGGGCCGTCTTTCCGCCAGCGAATCATCAGCCGCTCCGGCCAGACACGCGTGACGACCGCCCCGTGCAGGCCCGCCGAGCGACACAACTCGCGGCACTCGTCGGGCGTCCGGGCCGCGCGCACCGAAAGCGGCCCATCGACACGGGCGACCCGTGAACGCGACAGGAATGTCGTCCCGACGACCGCAAGCGCAAGGCCGACCCGGCTCCGAACCAGATCCGATACCACGATGCCACGGCGAGCGGCCTCAGCCATGGCCCTCATCAGCCTGCGGGCAGCAGCATCATCGAGGTGGTGCAGAAAGAGTGAACTGACGGCGACATCGCATTCCGGCAAGCCGTCGGCGAGCACGTCGCGCACCTCGAACGAGGCATCGATGCCGCGAGCCGCGGCAACCCGCCGGGCGCGGTCGATCGCGCGACCGCTCCGGTCGAGACCGATCACACGGGCGGGAGAGCACGCCGACGGCGTGATCCGACACAACCGGCGGGCGAGGTCGCACGTGACATCGCCGCCACCACAGGCGACGTCGATGACGACCAGGGGGGTTGCCAGTGACGGCGACATCCACTGCACGGCGGCGGCGATCTGTGAGGCCGTTCGCGAGACGGCGTTGATGGTGGCGAGGGCATCGAGCGCCTCCACATGATCCCGCTCGGCGATATCGGGATCGTCCATCAATTCCGGCGTGCGGCACTGCGGAAGCGACCAGATCATGAACTGCTCGAGCGGGGATCCCGTCGACCACTGCGCCGTCGGAAGGCTTGAATCCTACCGCACGCGGGCGAGCGCAATGACCGGCACGAACCGAATCAGCCCAAGAAAACTCAAATAGACCGGATGCCGAAGGATGCGACACGTACCCAGTACGTAGCACCGTCGCACGTGCGTCCTCCATGACGTGGCTCGCCACCGTGGCAGCCCGACGAGTATGGTATCCGGCTCGATCCGCGTCGGAAACATGAATTTCGCATGCCGTCGCGGAGCCTGCGCCTGGACCGGATGTGCTTGGACGATCGATGACCGATTCATCGCATGATCGCGCGGATACGAACGGACACGGCGAATCGCTGACCGACATCTCGACCCGCCGTCTGGTCGTGACAAGCGCCCTCTCGCTTATCCTCCTACTGGCGGTGAGCCCCTGGGTCGTCCGATGGGCGATCGCCATTCTCGGGGTCGAGTCCACGACACCGATCGAATGGGTGCCGGCATCATTCCCGGCGCGGCAGGCCTACGTCCGCTTCACCGAGGAATTCGAAAGCGGTGATGTCGTGGTGGCCTCGTGGCCCGGATGCACGCTCGACACGCCGGCGATCGGCGAGTTCATCGAGTCGGCCACCGGCGAGGCTGCGCCGCGGGATGCCGCAGGGCGATTGTGGTTCGACACGGTCGTCTCCGGCCGGCAGGCGGTCGAGCGGCTGACCGCGCCGCCTCTGTCACTCGACCGCGAAACGGCCGTCGAGCGGCTTCGGGGCGTGATCGTCGGCCCCGACGGGAAACAGACCTGCGTCGTCGTGGGCTTCACGCGGGCAGGGCTGGCCGACCGCCGGCGGTCTGTCGCATGGATTCGGGACACGCTCCTGCGAATGGCCGCGATTCCCGCGGACGACATCCATCTCGCCGGGCCGGTGATCGACAACCTGTCGGTGGACGCCGCGAGCGAGGAGAGCCTGCAGGTCTACGGGGCTCCCGCGGCGGCGATCGTTTTCGGGCTCACATGGTTCGCCCTCCGATCGTTCCGATACGCCCTGCTCGTCTTCCTCCTTTCGCTGGGGTGCGTCGGCCTGTCGTTCGCATCGCTCGAGGCCTGCGGCGACCGGATGAATCCGGTTCTCATCGTGATGCCGCTGCTCGTGCTCACGCTCGGCGTTTCGGGGGGCATTCATCTGGTCAATTATCTCGTGGCCGAATACCGCAGTGGCAAGCCCCGTGGCGCGGCCTGGCGCGCGGTGCGGGTGGGATGGATTCCCTGCTGCCTGTCGGCCGGCACCACCGCGATCGGACTGGCATCGCTCGTCGTGAGCGAACTGGAGCCGATCCGCGTGTTCGGATTCCACGCCGCGATCGGTGTGCTCGGCACCCTCGTGGTGCTCTTCCTCGTGGTGCCCGGCATCTTCGCGACATGGCCGATTTCCCGGAGGCTCGGCTCGACCGATGGGTTTGGCATCGCGGTACCGTGGGCGGAGTGGACGACCGGCCGCTGCGGATTGATCGCCGGGATCGCGGGCCTGGGCATGCTCGGGATGGGCATTGGAGTGCCTGGCATTCGCACGTCGGTCGGAATCGACACGCTCTTCACGGCGGAGAGCCGGGTGATCCGCGACTACGCATGGCTCGAACGTGAGATCGG
>JBJTDB010000120.1:0-5933 GCA_046092145.1 Planctomycetia bacterium
GCGACGTGTGCACGCCCGCTCGGGGCTGCCCGTGCCCCGTCGCCGGACGTTCGCCTCGGCCCTCCAGGCCTCGGCTGTCTGCATGTCCGCTGCGCTTCGCCCTCCAGGCTCCGCTTGCTCCCATAGCCCGGCAGCGGGGCACGGGCAGCCCCTCACGGATGCCGCCGTCCAGGCGGCCCCGGTCGCCGGGAGGTGCGACCGCCCGCTTTGTGCGAACCGAGTTCGCACAAAGCCACGGCTGCTCGGCCCATGGATGGCCGAGCAGCCGTGAAGCTAGTGCTTCACCGAAGGCCAGTATTCGTCGAAGTCGAACTCGGGGCTGTTGTCGAGGTCGTGGCACTGGAGGCAGTTGGTCACCGCCTTTTGCTTCCCCTCGGGGGTGTCCAACGACATCGCGAGTTCGGCCCTGAGCTTGTCACGCTCGGCCGTCGAGGCACGGACGTCTCCTCGCTCCACGGCCGCATGGGCCGCCGCGGGGCCGTGGCAGTTTTCGCAGCCCTGATGGGCGAGATGGGGCGTCGTCGCCATGCTCGCGAATCCCCCTTCGAAGGGTTCGAATCGCTGGGGCGCCCAGCCGACGGCGTGGCAGGAGAGGCATTCCGGATCGCGATCACGACGCGGATCTTGCTCCTCGAGCGTTACCAGCGCCGTGGCGTGTGGCGTCTCCTTCCAGACGTCATAGGCATCGCGATGGCATTCGGCGCAGGCGGCACTGCCGGCGAACCGCCGGCCGGAGGGATGGCGGGTGGGCGTGATGCCCAGGCCGGCAAGCCCGAGTGATTCGAGTTGGCCCTGATAGGCCGCGAGGATTTTCATCATGTCGGGCGACTCGCCCCAGCGGCCGTCCAGCGGCACCCGCTGCGACCGCGAGTCGGCCCCGCGATCCTGGAATCCGATCGCGACGGCGAACATCCCCTTGTGGCCGAGTTCGACGAGCTTCGCCCCGGACTTCAGCGTCGGCAGCGTGGCCGGAGGCTCGTCGGCACCGCCGGCCGTGATCACCACGTCGAACTGTGGATAGCGGGCTGCGAGCCGCGTCGCCTCCTCGGCCGACGCCCATGCAAGGAGCACCTGATGCGCACATCCCGCCTTCGACAGATCGGCGGCGGCCTTGGCAAGGGCCTCGGCCGCCGGCATCACCTCGACGGCGTCGTTGCGCACTCCGGCCGCCTCGGTGTCGCCGAGGACCGACGTGATGCCGATCTTCATGCCTCCGGTCTCGATGACGCGAATCCGCGGCGTGATGTTCGCATCGAGGCCGAGCAGGCCGACATTCGCGCTCACGAAGGGCGTCGGCTGGTCGCCGACCGGAGCCACGGCCGCGACGAGTTCCTCGGCCGGCAGCCTGAGATCGCCGGGGCCGAATCCCACGGCGGCATAGCCCATCTGCCGCAGCCCGTCGGCGATCGACTGAAACTTGATCTCGGTCTGCCGTCCGAATCGCTTCACCTGGTTGCCGAGATCGACCGAAAGCACCGGCCAGCCTGCGGCCGTCACCGCGCGGAGAAAATTCTGCCGCCGGCTCAGGCCCCCCTTCTGGTTTTCCTTGCCGGAGCATCCGCAGGGCTCGATGTAACCGTCGAGCTGTCCGGTGATCACGAGCAGGAGACGGGGCCGCTGCCATCCCTCGAAGACCGTTCCGTTGCGTTTGTTGAAGGTCTCCACGACGGTGTCGGAGATGCCCGTGGCTCGATCGGGCGGGGCCGCCATCGCCACGGCAGCCAGGGTGGCCACGGCGCCGAGGAAAAGGGCCCGCGTGCCTCGTGGCGCGGCGGAAAGCGGACGGCGGTATGACATGAAAGCCAAGTCTAGCCGTATCGCGTTCATCGAGCGACGGCGATTTACGGCCCGACGACGACGCTCACGGGCAGCGTGACCGACGGGGAATCGGGGAGCCCCGTCCCGAGCACGATGCGACCGGCCGGAGCCTGCTCCGATCCCAGGTGGTTCACCGCCGGGCTGCCGGGCGGGATCGCCACCTCGATCGGGATCCGGATCACGGCACCTGTCCCGATCGGCTCGGCCGCGCCGACCGTGATGTCGAGCAGCGATGGAACGACATCCTGTACGACCGGCTTCACGAGATCACGGTTGGGACCACGCGCGGTGATGAAGAAGGTCGTCTTCAGACCCGTGCGGCCCGAGATCTGGCCGAGCATGAGCATCTGGCGGGAGGCATCCCATGCCGGTCCTGCAAAGGAAAAGTCGCCGGCCACCTGCCCCTCGACCGGAATCTCGGCGGTGATCTCCTCGGGTATCCGAAACACGGCCCGCACCGTCTGCCGCAGCGGCCCGACCGGCAGGCCCGGCTTCACGCCCAACTCGACCAGAAATCCGCCGGTGGCTCCCGGCTCGCGGGAGATGTCATCCGCGGCCAGCGGGCTCGACGACAGCGTGAAAAAATTCGTGGTTCGCTCGTCGAGGGCTTCCAGAGATTCGACTCGGGGCGGCTCGTCGCCGTAGGTGAATACCCTCGCCGTGATCGAGGCGGTCGACTGGGGGGAGAGTTTCGGGAGAGTGAGCATGTCGGGCATCGCCCTCCATTTCGGTACGACGGTGCCCTCGATCGCGAAAACGATCTCCGGCCGCCTCGGGTCGTTGGTGAGCACCGTCACCTGCTGCCGAAACGGGCCCCCCTGCCCCTTGCCGGTCCACTGCACGCTCACGGTCGTCGTGTCGCCCGGAAGGACGGTGCGCGGAGCGTCCTGGCCGAGGTCGCTCACCGTGCAGCTGCAGCTTGTGGCTCCGCGGGAGAGCGTGAGAGGAACGCTGCCGGTGTTGCCGATGGTGAAGGCATGCTGTCCCTTCTCCCCCGACCCGACCGTTCCGAATTCATGACGGGTTTCGGGGACATCGACCCGCGGCGACGAACTGGTGTCGGTGAGGGCCGGCAAGAACTCCCCCACGCGCCACGGACGCATGGCCGCATCGAGGGCCGCCGATCCCAGGCCGACGGACAGCCCGGCCATGAGCGCCGCCCCCGCGACGAATCTCGCACTGATGCTCTGCATGACCTTCAGTATGCCCGGGCGAGAACGCTTCGACCAGTGACCGGTTTCCCGGTCACGACGCACGTGCCCGGATCGTCGTTCCCCTCCATCGGGATGCAGCGAACCGTGACCTTGAGCGGATCCAACGCGGCGGTCACGGCCGGGTCGTCGGCGACGTGGACCAGCGCGAAACCGGCCTTGGTGGCGGCGCCTTCCCCGGTGCCGAAGAAATCGACCACCTCGCTCAGGCTCCCCAGCCGGACGGTGCGGGCCTCGCGGAAGTTCCTCGCTCTTTCAAAGAGACCGGCCTGGATCTCTTCGAGGATCGCGGGCACCCTCGAGGCGAATTCGGCCAGCGGCACCGACTCCCGTTCCTTCGTGCCCCGGTCGCGCCGCGACAGGCTCACCGTGCCGGCCGCCAGATCGCGTGGGCCGATCTCGACCCGCAGCGGAACACCCTGCTTCACATGCTGCCACATCTTGTCGCCGCCACGGATGTCGCGGGCGTCGATCATCGACCGGATCGGCTCGTCGGCGAACTGCCGGGCGGCCAGATCCCGTTCGAGCGCACGGCAGGCGTCGAGCACCTGCGCCCGCTCCTCGTCGGTTCGTGCGATGGGAAGGATCACGACGTGCCGCGGCGCGATCCGCGGCGGCAGCACGAGGCCGTCGTCGTCGGAATGGGTCATGATCACCGCCCCGATCAGCCGCGTCGAAACGCCCCACGAGGTCGTCCAGCAGAACTCCTCAACCCCGTGGGTGTTGGCGAATCTGATCCCCTGCCCCTTGGCGAAGTTCTGGCCCAGAAAGTGCGACGTGCCTGCCTGAAGGGCCTTGCCATCCTGCATCATGGCCTCGATCGAGTAGGTGTCGACGGCGCCGGGAAACCGTTCGCCCGACGGCTTCGGCCCCTTGATCACCGGCATGGCGAGATCCCGCTCCGCGAACGTGGCGTAGACGTCGATCATCCGCATGGTTTCCTCGATCGCCTCCTCGCGGGTGGCATGGGCCGTGTGCCCCTCCTGCCACAGGAACTCCGCCGTCCGCAGGAAGACCCGCGGCCGCATTTCCCACCGGACGACGTTGGCCCACTGGTTGATCAGCACCGGCAGGTCGCGCCACGACTGGATCCACTTGGCATACATCGCCCCGATGATCGTCTCGCTCGTCGGCCGGACGACGAGCGGTTCCTCAAGCTTGCCGGTTGGCACGAGCTTGCCCTCGGGGCTCAGTTCGAGACGGTGGTGCGTGACCACCGCGCACTCCTTGGCGAAGCCCTCGACGTGCTTCGCCTCCTGCTCCAGATACGAGACCGGAATGAAGAGGGGAAAATAGGCGTTTTGGTGGCCCGTCGCCTTGAACATCCCGTCGAGAATCCGCTGCATCCGCTCCCAGATGGCGTAGCCATGGGGCTTGATCACCATGCAGCCCCGCACCGGCGACTGCTCGGCGAGCTCCGCCGCGCGGACCACCTGCTGGTACCACTCCGGGTAGTCTTCGGCGCGGGTCGGCGAGATCGCGGTGGCGGGCATGGGCGTCTCCGGGGGCAGGAAGGGAACTCGATTCGAAGGGGTTATCGGGCGGGATTGTAGCCGTTTGCTTGTGACCCGTGGGATCCTGGCCGTAGACTCAGCGAACACGTATGTCGACCGCCTCTTCTCCACGTCGCGACGCCGGTTCCCCGACGCCCGTCACCCGCGCGAGCCGGCGGAAGTTCGTCGCCGAGCTTCCGCCGCAGGGGCAGATCGACCAGGTCTTCCTCGCCACGCGGAAGCAGCTGCGGCCCAACCGGAACGGTCAGCTCTACCTGCAGGTCGAGCTTGCCGATCGGAGCGGCTCGATCACGGGCAGGATGTGGAATGCCTCCGATTTCCAGCTGGAGTCCTTCGACGACGGCGACTATGTCCGCGTCGAGGGGACCACGCAGCTGTACCAGGGCAATCTGCAGGTCATCATCACGGCCATCGGCCGCGCCGACGCCCGCACGATCGACGAGACGGAGTTTCGCGTCCTCTCGTCCGCCGATCTGGTCGCGCTGCGGAACGAACTGGGGGCGATTCTCGCCACGGTCCACTGCGAGCCGATCCGCGAACTGATCGCCGAAACACTCGCCGACGAAGACCTGATGGCGGCCCTGGCCCGCAGCCCGGCCGGAGTGAAGCAGCACCATGCCTACTCCGGCGGGCTCCTGGAGCATGTGGTCTCGTTGCTGCGGATCGCCGACCGTGTCGCCCCGCTCTATCCGGCCCTCGATCGGGATCTGCTGCTGGTGGGCGTGCTCCTGCACGACATCGGCAAGACGGTGGAACTGGAAAGCGAGCGGGGCTTCTCCTACACCGATGCCGGACAACTCCTCGGGCACGTGCTGCTCGGCCTGGGGATCGTCGAGGAGAAAATCCGCGGCGTCGAGGCGCGGACGGGGAAGCCTTTCGACGAGGAGATCGGCACGCGGATCAAGCACATGGTGGCCAGCCACCATGGCGAGTATGAATTCGGTGCGCCCAAGCTCCCGATGACGCTCGAGGCCGTGGCCCTCCACCACATCGACCAGCTCGATGCCCGCATGGCCGCGACGGCGCAGCTGATGCAGAACGAGGCCTCGATCGACGGCGGTTGGACGCAGTACCACGCCAACCTCGGCCGCAAGTTCTTTCGGGGCCGCACTCGCTAGCGGGTGCGGAACGCAGCATGTCGAGCAGCAGCCTGGTGACCGGCGTCTTCCGCCGTGCGGCCGGCGGCCACGGATTCGTGCGGCCGCTCGAGGCCGCCGCGGGCGACCGGACCGGCGACATCCATGTGGCGGCCCATGCTCAGCTCGACGCAGCCTCGGGCGACACGGTGAAGGTGCGGGTGTCGCGGGCCCGCGACGTGCGCCGCCCGTGCCGGGGGAAGCGGTCCATCTCGACGACGCGCTCTCGCTGTCTCGGATCGAGCGGGGGCATT
>JBJTDB010000121.1:0-4195 GCA_046092145.1 Planctomycetia bacterium
CGCCGGCTGCCACACGCCGGCACAGTGGACGAGCGCGTCGAGCCGGCCCCACCGCTCGCGGAGCGTGGCGGCGAGCGTGTCGGCCACACCCTGGGCGCTCGCATCGCCGGCGACCAGCAGGTGGTCGCCGGGGGAGAGTTCTGCGAGAAGCTCGCGGAGGAGCGGCTCCCGGCGGGCGAGCACGCACACATCCCAGCCGTCGGCGGCGAACCGCATGGCCGTGGCCCGGCCGATGCCCGACGATGCTCCAGTGACGATCACTTTCTTCCGCTCGGTCATGCTGTTGCTCCTGCAAAGGCCGCCCGGCGGGGGGCCTGCCCACGCATGCCTGGCCGGCAGCGATACAACGCCCCCCCCATCGGGCCGGCCGGATCGAAGGCGGGCGGCTGGTGGTCGCTCGGCCAGTATTCGCCCGCCGACGTGATGTAGAGATCGGCGAGATCGGGGCCGCCGAAGGCGACGCTGCTGACCTGCTGCGCCGGCACCGTGAGCCGGCGCTCGACGCGGCCGTCGGGGTCGTAGCGGAGCACCTCGCCGGCATACCACTGCGCCGACCAGACGAAGCCCTCGGCATCGACGGCGAGCCCGTCGGGCAGACCCTCGGCCGTCGGCACGTCCACAAACACGCGGCGGTTGGCCACGAGCCCCGTGGCCGGATCGACGTCGTATTGAAAAATCTTCCGCGCGATCGTGTCGGTGAAGAAGAGCGTGCGGCCTTCGGGGGAGAAGCCGAGGCCGTTGGAGAGCGCGATGCCGTCGTCGAGCACCGTCGCCGTGCCGTCGCCGCGGATCATGAGCAGCCGGCCGTGTCGCTCCATCCCGTCGGCGCCCCAGTGAAACGTGCCGCCGTAGATCGAGCCCGCGGGGCCGACGGCGATGTCGTTGAAGACGAGCTGCTCGCCGTCGTGCGTGGCGAGCACCGGCGTCCTGCGGCCCGCATGGTCGAGCAGGAAAATGCCCTCGCCGCCCGCGATCACGAGCCGGCCGTCGTGGTTGACGGCGACGGCATTGACCGGAATGCCCGCGGCGAGCCGAACGGTCGCATGCGTGGCGGGATCGTATGCGAAGAGGTCGCCGGTGACGTTGTCTACCCAGAGCAGCCGGCCGGCGGCGGCATCCCAGCACGGGGATTCGCCGCAACGGTTGTGCTCATCGGCCACGATCTTCATGAGGGCTCCAAAGCCCTCAGATAACCACGTTGGCCGGTGGCAAGGGAATGGCCAATCCTGCCGCCGGCATGGCATTTTCTGCTGCCGCGGCCGTCAGCAGCATTTACAGCTTCTCGTCATCGAGCCGCAGCTGGCGGATCTCGTGCAGCGGCAGGAACAGATGCCGGGGATCATCCAGCAAGCGACGAAATCCGAATTTCGTGTAGAAGCCGCGGGCGGCCTCATTCAGCGCATCGACTTCCACTGCACGGATGCCGACATCCGCGGAGAGTTGCACCGCTCGACGAAGAGCATCGATCAGCAACATCGCGCCCAGCCCTCGGCCCTGCACGCTGCGGTCGACGGCAAGGCGACCGATCAGCACGACCGGCACATCGAGCCGGGGCAGTGTCTTGGCTTCCACCGTGGGCAACGCGTCATAGACGACTCGATGCGTGGACAGTGAGTAGTAGCCGCGCACGATCATGTCATCAGGTCGAGTAGCGACGAATGTCCGCGAGAGATCGCGACGATCAAACTGGCCCGCCCGCTCAGCCACTCGTCGAGGAGCGGTTGGCCGCACGCGAAGACCGAGCGGTCGTGTCGTTTTTCCAGTCGGCGAATCGTCCAGACGGCCATCAGCCGACCTGTTGCTTGTACTGCCTGGCCGCCCGAGTGAGCGCCTTGTTTGGCTTGCTCGACGCGTCGTCGAGCATCGCCGCAAATCGCCGCCGATCTCGTTCGCTCAGCCGGGTGATTTCATGGTCGCGGAGGACCTGGCGAGCCGCCTGCGTCAGGGTCGAGATGGCGAAATCGCTGATCGATTGCCCCAGTTCAGCGGCAGCGTCTTCGATCGTCTTTTTGAGCTCGTCGCTGAGTCGAAAGTTGATGCGCGCCTTGTTCGTTGCTGCCACGGTTGTTTCTCCCTTGGAGTGAACACGACCAAGAAAGTTTGTACGTCACAGTGCCACACGCAACAAGCCCGCATGCTGCCACGGAGTTCGCAACGTGGGCCTTCGATTCGCAGGGGTCATGCCCTGCCCCGATAGCGATGGCGGTTGACGAAATCCCAGTCGAGCGTGACGCCGAGCCCCGGCGACTGCGGCACGGCGACGCAGCCGTCGGCCTCGACCGGCAGCCGCTCGCGGGTGGTCTCCCAGCGGAGCGGCGAGCGGCTCGTGGAAAACTCCAGAATCTCCTCGGGGCCGTGGGCCGCCAGGAAGTGCAGGTTGGCGGCGATCTCGATGTTCGTCTTGTAGCCGTGCGTGATCACCCGCTTGCCGCGGGCGGCCGCGGCCGCCGCGATCCGACGGATGCCGGTGAAGCCGCCCACCATCGTGATGTCGGGCTGGCAGATGTCGGCGCCGCCACGGTCCATGAACTCGACATATTCATCCACGTGCGTGAGCCCGAGGTCGCCCACGCCGAGCGTGATGCCGCGGCCGGCCATCTCACGGTGGCCGGCGAGGTCGTCGAGCGGCAGCGGCGCCTCCAGAAACCAGAGCCCGATCTCGCCATAAATCGGATAGAGCAGGAGCCCCTCGGCGGCGGTGCGGTAGGCGAGCGCGGCATCGACGATGAGCTTCGCGTCGGGCCCCGCCTCCGCGCGGCCGGCTCGCAGCAGGCTCTCGGTGAGCGGGATGTCGTCGAACCACCAGGGGTCGGCGACGAGCTTGAAGTTGCGGAGGTTCATCTCCCGGGCGGCCGCCACCTGCCGCCGCACGCCGTCGGCCGTGCGTTCGAGCGGGTAGATCGTGCCGTAGGCCGGCAGGCGGCTCCGCTTGGCGCCGCCGATGATCGCGTGGATCGGCCGGCCGGTCGCCTGGCCATGGAGATCCATGAGCGCGATGTCGACGCCGCCCAGGGCATGCATCGCGATCCCGCGGCGGCCCACGTAGTCGGTCGCGTCGTAGACCTTCCGCCAGAGCCGCTCCGGATTATCGAGCGTTTCGCCCACGAGCAGGTCGCGCAGACACATCGCGTGGTTGTGCGACGAGGGGCCGTTCACGAGCGCCACGACCGCGGGGGAGAACGACTCCACCTCGCCGATCCCCTGCCGGCCGTCGTCGGCGGTGACGACGATCAGGCAGTCGTCGTAGGAGCCGTCGAAGAGCCCGATATTGGGGTCTTCGATCCGCAGGTGGATGGCGTCGATGGCGGCGATTTTCATGGGCGCGAGCTCCGTGGCCCGCCGGTATGCAAGATGGACGGCCAGATGGGAATGGCAAATCCTGTCGGCGGCATGGCATTTCCTGCGGCCGGCGGGCTCACGGGGCGGCGGGCTCGGCCAGCAGGTCTTCGATTCGTTCCCGCATCCACACATCTCCCGTCGCCCCCTGCCATTTCAGTTCACCGGGCCAGAACTGCCGAAGATAGCCGCGTTTGTCGATGAGATAGACCGACGGCCACATCGAGTTGCCCCATGCATTCCAGTTGGATTTCGCTCCGTCGATCACGACCGGGAATCGAAAGGCCGCCTCTTCAGCTTTTTTCCGGACCGTCTCGGAATCTTTACCCGCAGCCGTCTCGGGCGTATGGATGCCGATGATCGCCACGTTCTTGTCGCGGAACCGCTCCTGCCAGTCCACATAGGTCGGATAGTTTCGGATGCAGTTGATGCAGCCAAAGTCATAGAAATGGACCACGACGACTTTGCCGGCCAATGATTCGAGCGTCAGCGGCTCGGAATTCAGCCACTCTCCCGAGTCCACGAGTTCCGGCGCCTTGAACCTGGCATGACCCAGCGTATCGAGGTCGAAATCCCGGCCCAGGGATTTCTGCCACACCGACTTTTGCACCGGGGTCAGCACGGCGGTGACCTTCTCGTGCTCGTCCCGCTTGAGCGAGGCATATTGCTTCTCCAGCGGCTCCCGTGGTTCGCCGTTTGCAACGCGCTTTTCGAGGTCCTTCGTCGCCGCCAGCGTCTCCGTGATCACCTGCTCCAGCCGCTCTCTCTGCTTTGACGTGTACTTCATCAGTGAGCCGAGCCCCGGTCCGAGCAGGGCCGCCGGCATGGCATTTCCTGCGGCCGGCGGCGGCAGGACGGC
>JBJTDB010000122.1:0-9859 GCA_046092145.1 Planctomycetia bacterium
GTCTGGAGCCTGGCTGCTGCACTATCGCGACCGCTCGGCCCCGATTGCCCTGCCGGTCCCTCGTCAGGCCTTGCGCGGCCTGAGGAGGGCCGTGCTGTTTTCGGCGGACGCGTGGCGTCAGGGGGGAGGCGGGCATGGGGCCGCCTGGCAGACCGCTTGGGATCATGCCGGTGCCGATCTGGCCACGGCTG
Organism: Planctomycetia bacterium; assembly: GCA_046092145.1. Lineage (GTDB taxonomy): Bacteria > Planctomycetota > Planctomycetia > Pirellulales > UBA1268 > CACORA01. The sequence goes on from JBJTDB010000122.1 coordinate 192, forward strand.
TCTGGCTGGCATCGCGGGATTCTCGTGATGCGACCGGGCGGTCGCTCGCACGAAGTCTCGCCGAATCCCTGGTGCTTGGGGACGATGTTCGATCGGGGCGGGCCTCGGTGGCGGACTTCGTCGCCGAGCCGGCTTGGGCGGCCTTCGTGTCGGCGGGCTGCGGGCTTTCGTGGGCAGGCGTTGAGCCTTGGTGCCGCGACAAGGGCAGGCGGATGGAAATGGCCGGCGAACTGCTCGGGCGGATTCTCGGCGGAGGACCCGAGCCTGTGGCCGGTCCGGCTCCGGCGGCCGAACCGGCAGTCGAGTCGCTCGTGCTTCGGGATGCCGTTCGGGCTGCGGTGTCGCTCGAGTCCTGTGCCGGCCGGTTCGAGGCGGCGGTCTCTGAAGCGAGGCTCGCCGCCATGCGTGAGATGGCCTACGGCGCCGGCCACGAGATCAACAATCCGCTTGCGAATATCGCCGCCCGAGCCCAGGCACTGCTCGTGGAAGAGCATGATCCCGAGAGACGGCGGCGATTGTCCACGATCGTGGATCAGGCGTTTCGGGCCCGTGACATGATCGGCGGGCTGATGCTTTTTGCGCGGCCGCCCAAGCCTCGTCCCCGGGATACCGACGTCGGGACGCTGACCGCGGCGGTGGTCGATGCGGTGGAGCCTCAGGCCGCTGCCCGCGGCGCTCGGCTGGAGTACAGCCCCCCTCCCTTTCCGTTGACAGCTTGGGGGGATGCGACGCAGTTCGAGGAGGCCATCCGCGCCCTTGTGGTGAATGCCGTGGAGGCGGTCGATCCTGGTGGTCGGATCGTGCTTGCGGTCGAGGGGCCGATCGTGAGGGGTGATGGGGAGCGTGCGTGCGTCATCAGTGTTTCTGACGACGGCCACGGCATGGACGAGGAGACGGCCAAGCGGGCCTTCGATCCGTTCTTCAGCGGCCGGGAAGCAGGGCGAGGGGTCGGCTTGGGGCTGTCGAAGGCGTGGCGGCTGATCGACACCAACGGCGGTGCCATTGCCATCGAATCACGGCGGGGGCGAGGCACTCGTGTCAGTGTGACGCTCCCGTGCCACGACGTCGCGCTCGAGACGGTTGCGCGATAAACTCTTCCCATCTTGCCTGGGTTCGGCGTGGCTGCTGGCCCGTCGTGCATGCCGTTGAGATAGACGCGCTGAGTCTGGATCATTCTTCCCCGATCGTCCGGGCTTGCTGGGATTCGCGGTGTTCTCTATCCTCCCCCAAACGGCTGCGCCGGCGTCCGGGATCAACGAACGCAGGAAAGGCAGTGAGGCTTGGAGTGGCCTCCGTCATGCAGCTGTCGTCTCGCATGCATGGATGCATCAATGAGTTTGACGGATACCAAGCCGGACGATTTGCTCTCGATCGATGCCGACCCGAGCGGCCATTCGGCGGCTGCCATGATGAGAGGCAGGCGGCGCCGTGATGCACTGGACGCCTCGATCGATTCCGGCCCGCGCAGGGCCGCCATCGCCGTGGCGAGAACGGCTCGCTGGCTTCTCGAGAGGCAGCATCCCGACGGCCATTGGAGGGCGCCGCTCGAGGGGGACACCATTCTCGAGACCGAGTATCTCCTGGTGCTCGCATGGGCGGAACGGCTTGGCAACGCCGAGGTGCCGGGATGCGTGCGTCGGATTCTCCGTGAGCAGCTGCCAGGCGGTGGATGGGCGATCTATCCGGGCGGGCCGGTCGATGTCAGCGCGAGCGTGAAGGCCTACTTGGCCCTAAAAATCACAGGCCACGATGCTGATTCCGAGCCGATGGCTCGGGCCCGAGCCGCGATCGCCTCGGCCGGCGGGCCGTTGGCGGTCAACAGTTTCACGAAATTCTACCTGGCGCTGCTCGGGCAACTGCCCTACTCCGCATGTCCTGCCGTGCCCCCCGAGATGGTTCTGCTCCCGGACTGGTTTCCGGTGAACCTGCATCGCGTGTCGGCATGGTCGCGGACGATGATCGTGCCGCTTTCACTCATCTGGTCATTCAAGCCCGTGCGCGAACTGCGGCCCGAACAGGGGATCGCCGAACTGTTCGCCGAGGGCGGTCGCCGTCGTGCAACGCCGCCGGCCGGAGGCAACGGTGCGTGGGCTCGTTTCTTCCGTGGAGTCGATCGAATGATCAAGGGGAGCGATGCGGTGGGGCTTCGCCCGCTGCGGAGCCGAGCCGTTCAGGCCTGCCGCCGATGGATGCTCGAGCGATTCCACGACAGCGACGGCCTCGGCGCGATCTTCCCGCCGATCATCTGGAGCATCGTCGCGCTTCGCGCCATGGGGTGCGACGACGATTCGCCCGAGGTCGCCGAGAGCTGGAGGCAGTTGACGGCCTTGATCGAGCACGAGCCCGATGGGACGACGCGGATCGAGCCCTGTCGCTCGCCAGTGTGGGATACGGCGATCACGCTTCGCAGCATGGCTGATTCGCTCCACCATGAGATCGCTGAAGAGAGTGAAACGGCCTTGGATCGGGCGGTTGATTGGCTGCTCGATCGGGAGCTACGGGTTCGTGGCGACTGGTCCCGCCGCGTCGTTGCCGAGCCATCGGGCTGGTGCTTCGAGTATGCCAACCGCTTTTATCCGGACATCGATGACACGGCCATGGTCATGATTGGCTTGGCCACGTGGCGCAGTGCGGTGGCCCGCGTCGGCGGATCGCCAACGGCTGTCGCACGAGATCGGGATGCGCGTGTCACGGGCGCGATCGCACGCGCGTCTCGTTGGGTCGAAGCGATGCAGAATTCAGACGGAGGCTGGGGGGCCTTCGATCGCGACAACAACTGCGACTTCCTCTGCAAGGTTCCCTTCGCCGATCACAACGCGATGATCGACCCGAGTTCGCCCGACCTTGCGGGCCGTGTACTGGAGGCGTTCGGCAAGATCGGGCTGCGTGGCGGGCATCCCGCGGTCGATCGCGCCGTCGCCTATCTGCGGCGCACCCAGGAAGCCAATGGATCCTGGTTCGGTCGCTGGGGCGTCAACTACGTGTATGGCACGTGGCAGGCCATCGAGGGCCTTCGATCGGTCGGTGTTCCGGCCGATGATGCCGTCATTCGGGCTGCGGCCGCATGGCTGATCTCCTGCCAGCAGCCCGACGGCGGCTGGGGAGAATCGCCGGAGAGTTACGCCGATCCGGGGCTGGCGGCCTGTGGCGTGCCCACGCCGTCGCAGACGGCATGGGCCGTCGCGGCGCTCGTCGCCGCCGGCAAGGAGAACTCTCCGGCCGTCGGTCGCGGTGTGCAGTGGCTCATCGACCGACAGGAACTCGATGGCAGTTGGGAGGAAGCCCAGTTCACCGGCACGGGGTTTCCGAAGGTGTTTTATCTTCGCTACCACTATTACCGGATCTACTTTCCCCTGATGGCCCTCGCCCGCTATGAGTCGGCCAGGACTGTGGCGGCCGATTTCCCCGTTCGTTCGGAGCGTGTTGCATGAGCGTTCCTGTTGGGCAGATGATGGCCGTTCTGAGGCATGTCGCGGTGCAGAAGCTCCGCGGCAATGCCCGCTATCCCCTCGTCTTGATGCTCGAGCCGCTCTTTCGCTGCAATCTTGCGTGCGGCGGTTGCGGAAAGATCCAGCATCCGGCAGAGATTCTCCGTTCGCATCTCACGCCCGAACAGTGTTTGGCGGCCGTGGACGAGTGCGGGGCGCCGATCGTCTCGATCCCCGGGGGCGAACCGCTGCTGCACCCGCAGATCGAACAGATCGTTTCCGGCATCGTGGCGCGGAAAAAGTATCTCTATCTCTGCACCAATGCGATCAAGCTCGAGGAGATGCTGCCACGGTTCACGCCGTCGCGGTATCTGGCCTTCTCGGTGCACCTCGATGGACCACGCGAGGAGCACGATCACGCTGTCTGCCGCGAAGGGATCTACGACATGGCGGTGTCGGCGATTCGCGCCGCTCGAAAGGCCGGCTTCCGAGTCACGACGAATTCCACGCTCTTTACCGACGCCGATTCCGAGCGGTATCGGAGGTTCTTCGACGAAGTGATGGCCCTTGGCGTCGAGGGCATGATGATCTCTCCCGGATACTCCTATTCGAAGGCTCCCGATCAGGAGCACTTCCTGCGCCGTGGACGGAGCCACTCGCTCTTCCGGCGGATTCTCGCCGATGCCCCGGCACGGTGGCGGTTCAATCAGTCGCCGGTATTTCTGGAATTTTTGAAGGGCGAGTGGGACCTGGAGTGTCGGCCGTGGGGTACGCCCACCTACAACCTCTTCGGCTGGCAGCGGCCCTGCTATCTTCTGGACGAGGGCTATGCGAAGACGTTTCGCGACCTCATGGAGGCGACCGACTGGGATGCCTACGGCCGGTCGAGTGGCAATCCGAAGTGCCAGGACTGCATGGTGCATTGCGGATATGAGCCGGCCGCCGTTGAGGCGACCTTCGGCTCGCTCCGTGGCCTTCTCGCCACCGCGCGGCTCGTGCTCTTCGGCCCACCCAGGGGCCGTGAACACTCACATGAGCCGTCGGTGCCGGAGTCTCGGCCGAATCTCCAGCCCAATGGTCTGCCGGTTCTGCCGATTCTCGACCGCGTGGCCTGATCGACTCACGCCGCGTTGGCTTCCGTGAATCCCCGCTTCACTCGGGCCACGATCGCCCGAAGGCCTCGTGATCGCAGGATGCCGAGAACATCGGCCAGCCCCATCCGCTCGAGCATGTCGTCGGAGATCGATCCAACCTCGGCGACCGGCCGGCCGTTGATCGCCTCGGCCAGGATCGCCACGAATCCCTTCACGGTGGGCGCCTCGGGGGCCACTTCGGCCACGAGTTTCGCGGTGCCACCGGCCGACTCCATCCACAAAAAAACGGGCGTCTGGCACTCATGCACGCGCCGGTCTTCCGACGCCTTGCGGGCCTCGTATTCCAGCGGGAGGGGCGGGAGACCGTTGGCGAAGTCGACGAGGAGTTCGAGTTTCTCTCGGCTGTCGAGATCGGCGAACTCGTCGATGATCGCGTCGAGCCGCTCAGGGACGCTCGGCGTGGTGCTTGTCATGGGCGTTGGCACCCTGTCGCGTCAGGCCGGGCTCGAGGTGAGCGAGGCCACGCCTCCCGGCTCCGCCCCCTTCGCGATCGGCACGCGGACGGCGTTGCCCCATTCGAGCCACGAGCCGTCATAGTTTTTCACGTTGCCGAAGCCGAGCAGATACGTGAGCACGAACCACGTGAGGCTCGATCGCTCGCCGATGCGGCAGTAGGCGATCGTGGGCGACCGCCGCTTCATCTTCAGCTCCTTGATGTAGAGCTTCTCGAGTTCCTTCACGGTCTTGAACGTGCCGTCGTCGTTGCAATTCATCGGCCACGGCACATTCAGCGCTCCCGGCACGTGCCCGCCGCGGACGGCGCCCTCGTTGGGATAGTCGGGCATGTGCATCCGCTCGCCGCGGTATTCCTCCGGGCTGCGGACGTCGAGGAGTTGCTTGCCGGCCTTGCAGTGTTTGAGCACCTCGTCGCGGAGGGCCCGGATCGAGCCATCCTGCTCGGAGGCGGTGTAGTGGGCCCGCGGTTGGCTCACCCGGTCGCTCGACCAGGCCCGGCCGTCGAGCTCCCAGCGCTTGCGGCCGCCGTTCATGATCCGGCAGTCCTTGTGGCCGTAGAGCTTGAAGACCCAGAAGGCGTAGCAGGCCCACCAGTTATTCTTGTCGCCGTAGAAGACGACGGTCGTGTCGTTGGAGATACCCCGCTCTGCGCAAAGCCGTTCGAAGGCGGCTTTGTCGATGTAGTCGCGGCAGGTTGAGTCTTGCAGGTCCGTGATCCAGTCGATTTCGACCGCCCCCGGGATGTGGCCTTGCACGTACAAGGCGCGGTCCTCATCGGACTCCACGATCCGGACGCTCGGGTCGTTCAGGTGTCCGGCCACCCATTCGGTGGAAACGAGCACTTCGGGATGGACGTAGTCGGCCATGAAGGCGGCTCCTGTATACTCAGTGTGTCGCGGTCAGCGGAATCGTAGACCACGCAGGCACCCCGTGCAACGAGGTGCCACGGCGTCCGATGCAGGAGCGGCCGACGCTCCACCTGCCTCGCATCGGAGACATCAGTCCTGGGTTCACGCACGGAGTGCAAAAAGTCGAATGGGTCCCGCGTTCATCTACCAGATCATCGAACTGAACAAGAAGTTCGGCCAACGCGAACTGCTCAAAAACATCAACCTCGCCTTCTACCCGGGCGCGAAGATCGGGCTGCTCGGCCGCAACGGCGCCGGCAAGAGCACGCTCATGAAGATCATGGCGGGCATCGACAAGGAGTATGACGGCGAGGCCCGGCTGGCCGAGGGCTACTCGGTGGGCTATCTCGAGCAGGAGCCCAAGCTCGATCCGAAGAAGACTGTATTCGAAAACGTGATGGACGCGGTGGATCACTCGCGGGCCGTGCTGCGTCGCTACGAGGAGATCAATGCGAAGTTTGCGGAGCAGCTTTCCGACGACGAGATGGAGAAGCTTCTCGCCGAGCAGTCGCGCGTGCAGGACGAGATCGACGCCAAGAATCTCTGGGATCTCGACAGGCAGGTGGAGATCGCGATGGACGCGATGAATCTCCCGCCCGGCGATTGGGCCGTCACAAACCTCTCCGGCGGCGAGCGTCGCCGCGTCGCCCTCTGCAAACTGCTTCTGGAGAAGCCCGACCTGCTGCTCCTCGACGAGCCGACGAACCATCTCGACGCCGAGAGCGTCGACTGGCTCGAGCGGCATCTGGCTGAATACACCGGCACCGTCGTGGCCGTGACGCACGACCGCTACTTCCTCGACAACGTGGCCAAGTGGATCCTCGAAGTCGATCATGGCCGCGGGATTCCGTTCGAGGGCAATTACACGTCGTGGCTCGAGCAGAAGAAGGCACGCCTCGAGATGGAGGAGAAGCAGGCCAGCACCCGGCAGAAGACGCTCGACAAGGAACTCGAGTGGATTCGGATGAGCCCGAAGGCCCGGCAGGCGAAGAGCAAGGCCCGCGTGGCGGCTTATGAGAAGTTGGCCGCGGAGCAGGCCGCCGTCCGCGATTCGGAGATCGAGATCTTCATCCCTGCGAGTCGCAACCTCGGCGACCAGGTGATCGATGCCGACAACATCTCGAAAGCATTCGGCGACAAGGTGCTCTTCGAGAATCTGTCGTTCAAGCTGCCGCCGGGCGGCATTGTGGGCATCATCGGGCCCAACGGCGCCGGCAAGACCACGCTCTTCCGGATGCTCGTGGGCCAGGAGAAGCCCGACCGCGGCACGATCAAGGTGGGGGCGACGGTGGACATCGGCTACGTCGATCAGAATCGCGATGCCCTCGACGCCGACAAGACCGTCTTCGAGGAGATCTCGGGCGGCCACGACACGATCGAGCTTGGGAAACGCACGGTGAACGCCCGCAGCTACGTGGCCAAGTTCAACTTCATGGGCCCTGACCAGCAGAAGAAGGTGGGTACGCTCTCCGGCGGCGAGCGCAACCGCGTGCACCTTGCCAAGCTGCTCCGCGGAGGGGCGAACCTGCTCCTGCTCGACGAACCGACGAACGATCTCGACGTGGACACGCTCCGGTCGCTGGAAGAGGGTATCTCCAGCTTCGCCGGGTCCGTCGTCGTCATCACGCACGACCGGTGGTTCCTCGACCGGCTGGCGACGCACATCATCGCCTTCGAGGGGGACGGCTACGTGCACGTGTGCGAGGGCAACTTCGAGGTCTACGAGCGCAGCCGCAAGGAACGGCTGGGCGTGGCTGCCGACGAACCGCACCGCTTCCGGCACAAAAAGCTCACGCACTAGCGCTACGCCTGCAGGGCCATCCATGGCCCCTGCGGGCTTCCGCCTCCGCGACCACAGGTCGCTGCGGCGAATCCGGCCCACCCTCCAGGCGGGCGGCCCAAAGGCACGCAACGCGCGGGCTTCTTCCGTCCCCGTTTGGAAGCCCGAAGCGCAAGCGAGGGAATACGGGCCCTCACCTCGATCGCGGGCCCCAAAGTTCCTCGATGGTGTGCGGATAACCGCTCGGGCCTTTCATCTCGCTCGCAGCACAGAGCGAGCCTATGTTTCAAAATCAGGCGCTCGCGGCCTTGCTCGCGGCGCTGGTCGTGTCCGGCTACCTGATGCGCTTGCACGAAAGTATCCGTCTCTTGGGGCGGAGTGGGCCTGGCAATGGGTGTTTCCAGCCGCGTGGGATTACTTCGACCGCACAGAAGCCCGGCACTATAGGCACCATCTTCACGAGAGCACGATTCAGAAAGCGGTGCGCGACGCTGTTCGACAAGCAGGGATATCAAAGCGGGCAACCTGCCACACGCTGCGACACTCGTTCGCGACACACCTCCTCGAAGCCGGGTACGACATACGTACGGTACAGGAGTTGCTGGGGCACAACGACGTCCGAACGACGATGATCTATGCCCACGTTCTCAACCGTGGTGGTCTACTGATTCGGAGTCCAGCCGACGGCCTTTGCGGCCCAGGTTTATCACGACCGCTTTCCGGAGAAGCACCGCAGTTCGAGAGGCGATGTTCGAACTGAACCCTGGCGAAGATTTGACTTGCCCGCAGTCCGTCGCCTACAGTCCGGAGCGTTATCACGATGGCCGACGGTGCTATCGGGAACAAGAGAAATACAAGTTAGAGCAATGAACGGACTCGCCCCGCGATGATGCTGTTGCCGAACTGCGGAGCCGTTGTGACCGTGATGCTCGGCTGCCTCAGCCTGCTATTCCCCAAAGCCGTCGGCCGCGTCATAGGCATCGAACCGGATAAACCGTTGGGAATCTCTGAGTTCCGTGCGACCTACGGCGGCTTTTTTCTGTGCCTTGGAATTGGATGCCTGGTCGCCCAGTCCGCGCAAGTCTTCACAGTTGTTGGAGCAGCCTGGTGCGCGGCCGCCTTTGCCCGCATGATGTCCTATGTCGTCGATGGCAGCCGGTCCGTGCATAATCTGGCTGGAATGGGAGTCGAAACAGGCATTGGCTTGGCCCTGTTGGCGGCGCAGCTCTAACCACGCAATGCAGCGGACTCGCGATAAAATCGGTCGGTGTGGTCCGCGTAAGGTCGCGAGCCGCTGATTGCCATCGTTCGCAAGGCACGACATAAACACTTGGCACGTTCCGCAGTCGTCATCGGCGCATCTTCAGGCATCGGCGCTGCCGTCGCCGTGGAGTTGGCGCGACGTGGCTATAGTGTCGGGATCGCAGCGCGACGTGCCGACGCCCTCCGCGAAGTCGCGGCGCAGCATCCGGGAATCACGGCCACCATTCGGCTCGATATTTGCGATGTCGCTGAGGCCCGAGCAGCTGCAAGCGACCTGATCGCCAAAGTCGGCGGCGTTGATGTGTTCATCATTTCGGCCGGGACGGGGAGCGAGAATCCGGAACTGGAGTGGGGCCCCGAGGCCGACACGATCGCCGTAAATGTCACAGGGTTCGCGGCGATGGCGACGCTCGCTCTGCAGCACTTCGTCCAGCGTGGGCGGGGGCATCTGGTCGGCATCTCGTCGATCGCCGCCATCCGCGGCCACGGTGAAGCTCCTTCGTACGGGGCCTCCAAGGCGTTTGTGTCGAGTTATCTACGGGCCCTTCGGCATAAGTGTGCCAAGCAGCGTTTGCCTATTGATGTGACGGAGATTCAGCCGGGGTTCGTCGCAACCGCTATGGCGAAAGGTGACGGATTGTTTTGGGTGGCCCCAGTCGACGTCGCGGCAGATCAGATC
>JBJTDB010000123.1:0-5311 GCA_046092145.1 Planctomycetia bacterium
AAATGGCGGGAGCGGACCGGCGGCAAGGACGTGGACGACACCTGGCAGCTCGCCTTCACGAAGTCGCCCACGCTCGTGGACGAATTCACCGTCTTCGACTGGGCGATGGATCCCAACGAGGCCTGGAACGCCTACGCCCGCTGGCTGCCCGACGCCGCGGCGCAGATGAAGCCGCTGCCCGTCTTCCAGACGCAGTTCGACTATGTCGCCCACTCCTGGGACCGCAAGGAAAAGCTCGTCGCCAAGGTCGGCTGCCTGCCGGTGAAGGAGGTGAAGCCGACAAGCGCCGACATCGAGATCCGCACCGCCGCGGGCGAGGTGCTGCTCACGGCCGAGAAGCAGTCGCTCGACGAGGGGAGCACGGCGACGTTCACGATCGACAAGCCGCTCCCCTTCGGCACCTATCCGGCGATCGTGCGGTCCCGCGATGCCGCGGGAAAGGTGCTCGCGGAGGAGAAGGTTGAATACGTGCGCGAGAAGCCCGAGTGGCTCGGCAACACGCTCGGCGAGGAGCGGACGATCCCCAAGGGCTGGACGCCGATCAAGGCGAACGGGCAGTCGCTGGATCTGGTCGGCCGGCGAATCGACCTGGGCGCGAACGGGCTCCCCGAAAAGATCGAGACCCGCGGCCGCCAGATCCTCGCGCGGCCGATCGCGATGCGGGCCGCCGGCCCGGGCGGCGATGCGAAGCTCGCGGGCGCCGGGATGAAGCTCGGTGCCACGGCCGACGACCGCGTGGAGTGGAAGGCCGTCCTCGCCGGGGCGGGCGTCAAGGCGGATGTCGATGCCTGGCTCGAGTTCGACGGGCTCCTCTATTGCACGGTCACGCTCAAGCCCGAGAGCGGCGCGGAGGCCACGCTCGACGAACTCGACATCGACGTGCCGATGGTCCCGGCCGAGGCCACGCAGCTCCTGGCCAACGGCGGTGGCAACGACTTCCGCGCGTCGTGGATCGCGACGATGGTGCCCGCAGGCGAGGGGAGCGTGTGGCGGAGCAGCGACAAGCCCTATCCGTCGTTCGGCCGGGCCGACGGCGTGACCAACTTCATGCCGCACATCTGGGTCGGCGCCGACGACGTCGGGCTCTACTTCGGCGCGGAGAACGACAAGGGCTGGACGGTGGACGGGCCGAACCCCGCCCAGGAGATCCTGCGGGAAAAGGACGCGGTCGTGTTCCGGATGAACGTGATCCGCGAGGCCACGAAGATCCCCGCCGCCGGCCGCGCGTTTCACTTCATCCTGCTGCCCACGCCCGCGAAGCCCGCGCCCGATGACTGGCGGAAGCAGATGGCCGCGGGGGGCGTGAACTTCGGCTCGTGCGACACCTTCGGCGGGTTCGACCTGAAGACCGATCCGACCGACCCGGTCAATGGCGACTGCTTCCGGCTCGAGCCGCGGAGCTGGGCACATGCCGAGACGATGGCCCCGCAGTGCCGGGCGAAGTGGGGCCGGTGCATCCTCTACACCGATGCGGCGTTTCCGGGGCCGGGCCCCGCGTTTCGCGACTGGAATCACGACCTCTGGGCCGGCACGGGCAATCTCGCCTGGACGCCCGAGTGCGAAGACTACGCCGTCTGGGCGATCAACGAGTTTCTGAAGCGCGGCGTGATCGACGGCGTCTACTGGGACGATGTGAGCGTGGGCAACACCTATTCGCTCGACTCGACGGCCTATGAATATGCCGGGAGCAAGAACGGCCGCCGCGTGGGGTTCACGTCGCTCGCGCTCCGCCGCGTGAACCTCCGGCTCTGGCGGCTCTTCGAGGCGGCCGGACGCGAGCCCTGCATCTGGGCCCACATGACCGTCTGCTACGAGGTGCCGCTCTTCAGCTTCTGCCGCTATCTCTCCAACGGCGAGTTCGTGACGGGCGTCGAGCCCTACGGCAAGCGGGATGCGATGGATTTCTGGAAGCCCGAGACGCTGCGGCTTCTCGGCGGTTCGGAGAAATGGGGCACGGGCGTGAGCTTCCTCTCGACGCTGCCGCGCGGATTGCCCCCCGGGCCCGCGGCGGAGCAGTGGGCCTATCCGCAGGTTCGCACGGAAGACGCCCTCTACGCGACGAGCGGCATCCAGTCGCTGTCAAACGCCCTCACGCAGAAGCTCGTCGAGACGAAGATCTACGACCAGCCGCTGCGGTGCGTTCCCTGGTGGGAGGCCGACACGGTCGTGAAGCTCGAAAAGCCGGAGAAGGCGAACGTGCTCTCGGCCGTCTATGCCGGGAAGGATCGGGTAATCGTGTTCGTCTCCAATTTCGATCGGGATGGGGAGCGGGAGGTGACGGTGGAACTCGATCCGGCCGCGGTCTTCCCGGGCCGCAAGGTGACGGCCATCCAGTGGCGAGATCTCGATCCCGGCCTCGACCCGCCGAAGGTGGCCGTGGCCGATGCCGCCGAGATCGCGAAGGAGACGCAGGCCGCGGCGAACGCCGGCCTCGAAGGCAAGGAGCGGCCGCTCGACGCGGAGGAACTCGACGACTTCCTCCAGGGCACGACGCCCGAGGGCCGCGCGAAGGGCCGGCTCGGCCTCACGGTGGAGGGCTCGAAGGCCCGCGTGACGATCCGCCCCCGCGACTACCGCGTGCTCGAAGCGAAGCCCGGAGGATGACGCGGCTCAAAGGCCGATGCGTCCGGCGGATTCCAGCAGAGGTCACGCAGCCGTTTCGGTACCGGTCAACGATCCCTTCACCGTCGCGGGCAACTCGGGCAAAAAGAAGGCCGCGACTGTCGCCGGCAGAAACACGAACCCCGCCGCGAAGAGCACGGGACGAAAGTCGCCCGGCACGCTGAAGATGCCGAAGAAGACCGTGCCGGCGGCGGCGGCGAGCCGGCCGAAGTTGAAGCAGAAGCCGGCCCCGGTGGTGCGGAGGAGCGTGGGGAAGAGGGGCGGCAGATACATTGTGTAAAGGGCAAACATGCCCGACGCCACGCCGAGCACAGACCAGGCGGCGATCAGTTCACGATGCCCTCGCGGCACGGCATAGGTGACCGTCATCGCAAGAAAATAGAGAAGGCACATTCCCGCGATCGTGCGGCGGTAGCCGATCATGGCGGCAAGCCCAGCCGCGAGGAAGTTGCCCACGATCGACGAGAGCATGAGCACCGTGAAGCCCTGGCTCACGAGTCGGCTGCGGTCGGCATCGGACCAGCCGGCCAGTTCACCGAGGCCGCGGAGGTGCTGCACGCTCCAGAACGTGAAGGCCCAGTGGGCCGTGAGCGAGAGGCCGCAGACGGCAAGTGCGCGGAGCGTCGTGCTCAACACCGGCGGCCGGAAGAGGTCGGCGATCCGCGGGGTAGCCTCGGGGCCGGCGGCGCGGGCCGCGTGCCACGCTTCTGTTTCGGGAACGGCCCGCCTGATCCACAGCGTGATGAAGGCGGGCAGGATGCCGACCAAGAACACCATCCGGGGTGGCTGGCTGGCGAGCAGAAACGTCGCGATCGAGGCCACGACGATTCCGACGTGCACGGCCGACTGCAGCACGGCCGCCAGCCACGGACGCCAGCGACGCGGCCATGTCTCGGAAAGGAGCGCCGCCCCGACGGCCCATTCTCCGCCGATCCCGAGCGCGGCCAGGAACCGGAAGATGAGCAGGTGCCACCACTCGGTGGCGAAGGTAGAAAGGCCGGTGAAGGCGGCATACGTGAGGATCGTGAGCACGAGCGTGCGGCTGCGGCCGATCCGGTCCCCGATGACGCCAAACAACGCGCCGCCGCAGGCCCAGCCGACCAGGAACGCCGCCTGGATCACGGAGCTCGTGAGCCCCACGCGCGGAGCATCGGTGGAAACGCGGAGCAACTCCGCCACGAACGGCACCGCCACGAGCGTGTAGAGGTGCATGTCGAGGCCGTCGAAGAGCCAGCCGAGCCAGGCAGCGATGCCCGACTTCCACTGGGCACTCGAGAGTTCGCCAAGCGAGCGAGCCTCGAGATCGATCGCGGGAGACGGAGCCTTCATGTCATCCATGCTGTCACCCTCGAACGCACCGAACGTGCCGTCACCGTAGACGCGCTGGTGGCAGGCCGCAACCGTCGCTTCGATCGGGCTGGAAAACGAGGAGCCACCAGGCATCGCCTGCGAGCTTCAGGGCCGACCAGCCGCGAACTGCCGATCAAATGCGGTCTTGAAAGGGTTCTCCGCGGGGCCGTCGCAATCCTCGTTCACAAGATCGGGCTGCACGCTCTTCCACCATTCGGCGTAAGCGGCCGTGAGCCGCGCGACCACCTCCGGATGACTGCCAGCGACATTTCGGGATTCCCCTGGATCGCTTGCGAGGTCGTGGAGTTCCCACGCCGACGGATCGTTCTTCACATTGACCAAGCTCCAGCGGCCCTCGCGAACCCGGCACTTCGCGAGCGCCGCCTCGGCCGCGCGGCCCCGCTCCCAGCGGCCCACGTGCGTAAAGAGCGTGCGATCGGGCCACGTCGCCTTGGCGTCGCGCAGGAGCGGCACGAGGCTGTGGCCCTCGAACTTCGTGGCCACGTCCTGCGGCACCTGTGTTTCGGTCAGTTCGCAGAGCGTCGGCAAGACGTCGATGTGCGCCGTGACCGCCGGCACGTCCACGCCCGCGGGTAGCGTGCCCGGCCACCGCCAGAACGAGGGCACCCGCGTGCCGCCGCGCCAGGGCGTGACCTTGCCTCCCCGCATCCCGTCGTTGAACACACGGGCGCCGGTCGCGGTGCCGTTGTCGGTCGTGAAGACGACGAGCGTGTCCTCGGCCAGCCCCCACTCGTCAAGCTTCGCAAGCAACCGGCCCATGTTGGTGTCGATGTTTTCGATCATGCCGTAGAACTTCGCGATCTTCGCCCGCTCGTCAGGATCCTTGATTCCCGCCGCCTCGAGCCCTGCGAGATACGGCTCGTCGGAGCCGACGGGGCAGTCGAGCGGGGCATGCGGCGCGTTGGGGGCGACATAGCAGAAGAATGGCTCGCCCCGCGTGCGGCAGGCGTCGATCCAGTCGAGCGCCGCCGAGAAGAAGACGTCGGTGCAATAGCCCTTCGTCTTCACGAACGTGCCGTCGCTGCGGACGAAGGGGTCGACGTAGGTGTTGCCGGGGGCGTCGCCGCAGCTGCCGCGATAGCTCTGGCCGATGCCACCGCCGCCGTGGATGAACACGCGGTCGAAGCCGCGGCGGCCCGGCTGGTAGGCATCCTCGTCGCCGAGATGCCACTTGCCAAAGATGCCCGTCGCGTAGCCGGAGGATCGCAGCAGTCCGGGCAGCGTTGTGGCGGAGAGCGCGAGCCGCTCCCGCTCGAAGATCGTGTGCGTGACGCCCGAGCGAAACTCGTGGCGGCCCGTGAAGAGCGCCGCCCGCGTG
>JBJTDB010000124.1:0-480 GCA_046092145.1 Planctomycetia bacterium
GTGGTTGGGATCCGCGGGCGCCACGAACCCGCAGTGATAGGCGAATTCGCCGCTGCCGGTCAGGTTCATCAGGCTCCATGAATCCCCCTCGTACCAGATGTCGCGAACGAAGAGCCGGCCGTCGTTCTGGACGTCATAGAGATGGATGCCCGGCGCGTGGTGCCGGTTGCGACTCGAGGCCCCCGAGAAGATCGCCACCCACGCGTTCGTGCCAGGGCCGCCGCCGACCACCTGCATCCCGTTATGCCCGGCATCGCGGAGCTCGACCTGCGATTGCTGGAGCCCATCGCTCACGAAGCCGTATTCAAACCCCGAGGCGTTGAGCTGCTCGCCGAAGAACCGGCCGCCGGCCTGATCGCAGTTCTCGGCGAGAATGCCGACGGCACCGTTGCCGCCGTTCACCAGGAAACTCCGCAGCGTGGCCTGCGAGGGGCCCTGCACGCGGATCACCGGATCGATGCCGGAACCGATCAACTGCGT
>JBJTDB010000125.1:0-1806 GCA_046092145.1 Planctomycetia bacterium
CCGTGGGCACCGCGATCGCCAGCCAATCGGCCAGAGTTGGAAAAGAGCTGCGTCCGGTGAAAATCCCCGAATGGGAGATTTTTGTTCGAAAGCGATTGCCCCGCGGGCGCGCTACCGGCCACTGCTTTGGCCGTGGTGGATTTGAATACGCCCGGCCGGACTCGAACCAGCGGGCTGATTTTCCGGCGTCGCGATCCCTTTGGGCCTCGCTCCGCCACTGGATCGCCAACTTGAATACGCCCGGCTGGACTCGAACCAGCGACCCTGGGATGAGAAATCCCATGCTCTATCCACCTGAGCTACGGGCGCGTGTGCTTGGGGACCCAGAAAAACTATACCCGCAGGGCAATTTTCCGCACCGTGGGGCCTTCCATGGGCCGATTTGAGGCGACCGCGTCACCGGTCGAGTTTCGACCGCAACGTTGCCCGATCGAGTCCGAGTGCCCGTGCCGCCGCCGAACGGTTGCCACCGGTTTTCGCGAGAGCCTCCTCGAGGAGACCGGATTCGACGAGTCGGACGAGCCTGTCATGCAGATCGGCGTCGTCGGCATCGGGCCAATGAGCCTTCACCCATGCCCGCACCGCCGCCGCCACGGTCGCATCGGCTGTCGCCGCCGACGCTGATCCGGCGGAGGATTCGCCCGCCGCCGCCGGCTCGCGCGGGGCCGTTCCTAAAGGCGGCAGGTGCTCCGGCTGCAGCGTGCCACCCCGTGCCATCACCGCCGCATACTCCACCGCGTGCCGCAGTTCGCGGACATTCCCCGGCCAGGAGCGGCCGCGGACAGCCTCCATGAAGGCGGGCGCTACTGCAGGCGTCGTCTTCTCGCGATTGCGGAGAAACGCATCGACCAGCATCGGGATATCCTCGGCACGCTCGGCCAGTGACGGCATCGCGATCGGAAACACCCGAAGCCGGTGGTGGAGGTCTGCGCGAAACCTGCCGGCGGCGATCGCCGTCGGCAGATCGGTGTTGGTGGCCGCGATGATCCGCACATCGACCCGACGCGGTGTGGCCGAGCCGACCGGCGTGACCTCACGGTTCTCGATCACCCGCAGCAGTTTTGCCTGCACATCGAGCGGCGCGTCGCCCACCTCGTCGAGGAAGATCGTGCCACCGTCGGCCTCCTCGAAGAGGCCCGTCCGATCGGTGACCGCACCGGTGAACGCCCCGCGGACGTGGCCAAACAGCTCGCTTTCCACGACGCTCGGCGACAGTGCGGCCAGGCTCGACACGACGAGCGGACCGTTGCGTCGGCTGCTGTGGGCGTGGATCGCCCGGGCTGCCAGCTCCTTGCCCGTGCCCGTCTCGCCCGTGATGAGAACGGGAAGGTCGGTCGGCGCAGCCAACGCGATCTGCTTGAAGACCGTCTGCATCGGCAGGGAGCCACCCACCAGCTGGATCGATCCCGATGGAGTGGACGGCGTGGCGGTCCCGGGCCGCCGACGCTCGGCGAGCGCCCGGGCTGCGACTCGCGACACCTGGCTCATGTCGAACGGCTTCACGAGGTAGTCGTAGGCTCCTGCCTCGACCGCCCGTACGGCGGTGTCGAGATCGCCGAACGCGGTCATGACGATGATGGGCGATTCGGGCACGATCCGCCGGAAGTCGGGCAGCGCCGAGATGCCGTCGCGGCCCGGCAGGCGCACGTCGAGCAGGATCGCCTCAGGTGACTGTCGGCCGCAGGTTTCGAGTCCCGCCTCGACGCTCGCGGCCACCTCCACGGCATGCCCCTCGTCGGACAGCAGTTCCCGAAGGCTCCATCCGATGGCAGGCTCGTCGTCAACGATCAGGATGCGGCTCATGAG
>JBJTDB010000126.1:0-4756 GCA_046092145.1 Planctomycetia bacterium
GGTGAATAGACCCACAATCCGGCCAGCACGAGCACTGCTGCCTGGATCAGCCCGTCGAGCATCCGTCGGTGGTTCATGGGAAGTTCCCTTCTGGCGGATAGTGTGCCATCTCGAGGCCCCGCCCGATAGCGACGTCGCTACCGGGTCGCCTTCCCAAGCCCCTCAATGGCAGGTTCATAGTCGGGGTCGAGCGCGAGGACGGCACGAAGTTCTTCGATCGCCCTGTCTTTCTCGCCGGCTTCGAGGAGTGCCATCGCGCGGATCGTGAGAAGCCTGCGGTTGGTCATGTCGGTCTCAAGGAGTTTCGTGGCCAGATCTCGGGCCTCGTCGAATCGGCCCGCCTTGGAATAGGCCTCGGCCAAGTTCCCTTTGATCTTGTCGAGGCCCGGCGAGGCGGCCAGCGCCTCTTCGAAAGCCGCGATTGCCTCGTCATGGGCCCCCTTCTTCAGGAGCAAGCAGCCGAGATTGTTCTTGGTTTCTCCGAGGTCTGGCCGCAATCGCACGGCATGGCGAAAGTGATGGCGGGCCGCCTCCGCGTCATCGCGTTCGAACGCGAGCGACCCGAGGCGGCTGTGGGCAAACCACGAGTCGTCGTTGTGGGCGACCGTGTACGACCAGAGGCGATCCTCGCTCACCCACTGCCCGGCATACTCAACCGTGCCAAAAGCCAGTAGCGCCGCCGCCGCACCGCCGAGCGCCACGCCCACGATGCGCGAAGGCCCCCGAACTCGATCGATCCATGAAGCGGCCGCGGCCACGACCAGCGTGAGCGGCCCGATCATCGGCACATAGAGAAAATGGTCGGCCACCCACGCAATTCGCATGAAGGCCATGTCCACGAACCCGAGCACCGGGGCGATCATGAGCAGGAAGAAGCCAAACGCGAAGATGGCATGCCGGCCCCACGAATGTCGGTTGTGCCACATCCACCATGCCGCGCCCGCGATCACGAGCCATGGCAGAAACTGCCAAGCCGCGGGAGGATCGACATGCCAGGCGGGATAGGTCGGAACCAGGTTGACCGGCCAGACGATCGTGGCGAGGTAGAAGAGGATCGCCATGCCGGCGATCGCGATCCTGGAATCGATGCCGCCGGTCGGCAGCGGCTCATCACCGATCGCCCGGCCGTGCTGGAAGTGGATCGTGACGATCCCGAGCACGATCGACACGAGCAGGAACGGAACGGCATGGGCGATGTCGCGTGCATCGAGCCTCCCTCGCTTCCACCATGCGTAGAGGAGCGTAACCACGGGCATCGCCACGACCGACGGCTTGGCGAGCATGGCCAGCAGAAAGCAGGCGAGGGATACGGCATACAGCGATTTCTGTCGGCGTCCCTCAGCCGCATCGTCCTGCATGATCCAAAAGATGCAGGAGACGAGAAAGAGAAAAAGCGAGAGCGTGTTCTTCGTCTCGGCGATCCAGGCCACGCTCTCCACGCAGGCCGGATGAACGGTGAACAGGAGCGCCGCCCCCCATGCCCCCGGAATCTTCATCCTCGCCAGGAGCATCCACAGCAGGAGACCGTTCGCGACATGCAGGAGGATCGTGGTGACATGGTAGCCGGTGGTCTCGAGCCCGAAGAAGGCGTGCTCGATCCAGAAGGCGGTGGTGGTGAGCGGGAAATAGTCGATCCCATCCGGGTCGAGCCAAAGCAGGAACAGCCGGCCCCACGATCCCGATCGGACGGCAAGGTTTCCTGCGACGAACAGGTCGTCATCCGGCAGCCAGTCGCCATGCACGACCGGGGCGTACGCGCCCATGCCCATGAGCACGATCACAGCCGCCCTGCCCAGCAGATCGCGCCACCGCAGGCCTTGCCGCATCGAGTCGATCATCGAATGCCCGTGTCATCCCCGAGAGAAGAAGCAGCCCGGCTCACGGCTTTTGATCGTCCGAGGGAGGGGCTTCCTGTTGCGATTGGCCCGTCCCGAGCATCATGTCGAGATTCCTGCGGGCGTCTGCGTAGTTCGGGTCGAGCTCCAGCACCCGCCGCAGTTCCGCGATCGCCTTCTCCTTCTCGCCGAGTTTGAACAGGGCGATCGCGTGCTTGTGGAGGAAGACCGCATTGGAGGGCTGGGCTTCGAGCAGTTTTTCGAAGTAGTCGCGGGCTTCGGTGAGCTTGCCCACCTGCAGGTAGGCATCGGCGAGATTGAAGTGGATCCCGAGAATCTGGGGGGAGGCCTGGGCGGCCTCCTCGTAGGCCTTGATCGCGTCGTCGATCCGCCCCTTCTTGCTGAGCACGACACCGAGGTTGTTCTTCGTCTCGCCGAGGTCAGGCCGAATCCGCGATGAGTTGCGGAAGTGGTAGTAGGCGCCGTCGAGATCGTTGCGATTGAGCTTTCTCACCCCCAGCCTGTTGTGGGCCTGCCAGGCTTCGTGGTTGGAGGCGAGCGTGTGTTCCCAGAGGTGGTCCTCGTCCATCCAATTGATGGCGTAAAAATATGAGTTCGCCGCAAGGAATACCATCAAGCCGGCGGCCATGGCGGCGAAGACAGTCCGCTCCCGCTCGTTCCGCTTGCCGAGCCACACCGCCGCCGCAGCCACGAACAGGGCGAGCGGCCCGATCATCGGCAGATAGAGAAAATGGTCGGCCACCCACGTGATCCGCATGTAGGAGATGTCCACGAGCCCAAGCACAGGCGCGATCATGAGCAGAAAGAAGCCGAAGGCGAGGATCGCGTTGCGGCCCCACGGGGTCGCGCGGTTTTTCCAGAGCCACCAGGCCGCCCCACCGATGAGGATGAGCGGAAGAAACTGCCAGGCCTTCGGCGGATCAACGTCCCACCGCGGGTAGATCGGCAGCAGGTGTACCGGCCAGACGATCGTCACAAGATAGAAGAGGATCGCCATGCCGGCCGTGGCGATCCGCGAGTCGATCCCGCCCACGGGCACGCCTTCCACCCCGATGGCGCGGCCCCATTGATACTGCATCGTGATGATGCCAAGCACGATCGAGATCAAAAACATCGGCGCCGCCCGTACGGCGTCTTGCATGGTCACGGTTCCCCGCTTCCACCAGGCATAGAGCAGCGTGAGCACGGGCATGGCCACGACCGATGTCTTGGCGAACATCGCCAGGAGGAAGAACGCGAGCGAGCACAGGTAAAGCCGTTCCCGCTTCGGCCCCGGCACTTCGTCGTCCTGCCCCACCCAGAAGATGCAGGAGGCGAGGAAGAGCGCAAGCGAGAGCGTGTTTTTCGTCTCGGCGACCCAGGCCACGCTCTCCACACAGACCGGATGGATCGTGAAGGCGAAGGCCGTCACCCAGGCGCCCGGGATTTTCATCTTCCCCAGGAGTGCCCACAGCAGCAGGCCGCTTGCGATGTGGAGCAGGATCGAGGTGACATGGTAGCCGGTGGATTGGGGCCCAAAGACCATCGCCTGCAGCCAGAATGCGGAGTAGGAGAGGGGGAAGTAGTCGAGCCCATCGGGGTTCACCCAGAGTTTCACGAGGCCTGCGAGCGACCCCGACAGCACGGTGGGGTTGTTGGTGAGCACGACATCGTCGTCCCAGAGCCAATCGCCGTGGTAGGTGGGCGAGTAGATCCAGAGCCCGGCGAGCACGATGAGCGCCGCTTGGATGAGAATGGCTCGCAGCCGTCGGTGATTCAGATTCATGGGAGATTCCCCTCGCTGGAGGCCCCAGTGTAGGATAGGTTTCTCAGCCTGGTCTACTTTTTCCGCAGCACCGCGCACATCAGATCACCGGCCGGGCTTTCGATGACGTCGGCATAGCCGAGCTTGGCCATGGTCTCCCGGAGCCCCTTGCCGCCATCGGGATAGCCGTTGCGGTTGACATAGATCGCGGCGAAGCCCTTTTCCTTCAGCTGTTCGACTGCTTGGGCCGCATTCGGCTCGTGGAGCCGGACGATTTCCTGTTGGCGATCGATCTCGGCCCCCTGAAACAGCGTTCGTTGCACCGCCTTCTGCCAGGCAAGTGTCTCGCCGGCAGCTCCATACGAGTAATGCAACTGACGACTGTAGAGATATGGTCGGCAGTGGTCGGAAGTGGGCACACCCGGCACGGGCAAGCCTTCCATCACCGGCAACTGAAACACCATGGCCTTCTTGCCGTCGGGGCCCGGTGGCAGCGTTGCCTCGATGGCCGCCACGAAGGCCCGGTCTGAGTTTACAGCTGTGGCGATCGCGGCCACCTGCTGGGGTGCGGGTGACCGAGGCAGTTGATCCCAGAGCACAAGCAGGCAGCCGCCAACGGCCGCCGTCAGCGTGGCGATCCTCAGCGTTTCGGCTGGCATGCGTGTGGCCGCCTTTGCCTGCCAGGTAGTCATCCGGCCTGCGGCATAGAGGAGCGACACAAGCAAAATGACGATGCTGTAGCGAATGCCTGTGCGAAAGAGAGTGAAGCCCGTGAAGGCTGCAATCGTCGAATTCAGGCCCCCGGTATTGAACATGAGCACGATCCAAAGCACCCACCATGCTTCGATCGGCACGTCCTTTGATCGGCCCTCCACGGTCGCCCTGATCGCCGCTGCCGTAAGGAGGAACAGGCAGCCGATCCCAAGCAGCCCGATGTATCCCGAGCCCTCCTCATCATTGAGCACCGATGCCTGCCGGTGTTGGAGCCCAAACCTGGCCATCGCCGACGAGTGATGCGTGATTTGCGGAATGAAGAGATCAACGAGCTTGAAGCCGTAGATATCCATCCACCGGTATTCGCGATTGGCAATAAGCGTAGCCCCAGCGATGTCGGCGGCGTGGGTCAGGCGATAAGTGATCGTGTCGAGATTCAAAA
>JBJTDB010000127.1:0-1674 GCA_046092145.1 Planctomycetia bacterium
GGTGCCGAGGGCCGGATCGACCTGCCGCGGATCGGCGTTGCCGTAGCCGCCCACCCAGTGGGGCAGCAGGTAGAGCGTGTTGAAGCCGATGTCGCGGTAGAACGGCAGCTTCTCGGCCACGCCGCGGAAGCCTCCGTGCAGCTGCGGCATCATCTCGAGGATCACCATCTCGCGAACCCATTCGGGCGTGGTGGTGCTGAGGGGGAGCGTACGGACAAGCTCGGCGCGGTGTTCGGCCTGCGCGGAGCGGAAGTCCGTGGCGAGCACGATCACCTGCGTGTCCGACTCGATCCGGCCCGCGTCTCCCAACCGGTCGCTGCGGAGCGTGTGGAAGAGGGCCGTCAGCCGCTTGCCGTCGCCGCTCAGGTAGGTCTGATAGGCCACCTCGGCCCGCGTGTCCATCCACGAGGCGAGCGTGAGCCCCGCCGGACGATTCTCGATGCCCACGATGCCGGGCAGGCGGTCGGGCGTGGTCTTCGAGTCGATATAGGTGCCGGCGAGCTTTTCGTAGGGGGTGCCGGCCGCCACGAACGTGTAGGTGTAGAGCGGGCCGGGCACGTTCACCGTGCAATCCTGCGGCCGGCCGACGACAACGCTTGGCAGGAGAAACAAAAACCCGTCGAACCGGCGGAAGCTGCTGCGGAAGAAGTTCTTGCCGAGAGTGCGGACGAGCGACGCCCGACGGGTGATCCGCGGCGAGTCGGGCAGGAGCGTGGAGCGGACGGTCAATTCGAACTCGTGGGGCGGCGGCGGCGCGTAGACCGGCCGCGGGTCGGGAGCCCGGGTTTTGAACCGCTCGGGGATGAAGGAGAAGGGGGGCCGCTTGCCCACGCCGTAGGTGATCGCGAGCGTGGCCGCGCCGGAGGCGGCGTCGCGCTCGACTGAGTGCCTGAGCATCTCGGAGCCGAGCGTCTCAACCATCCAGGCCTCGTCGATCCGGAAATCGACCCCCGGGCCGAGCTTGTCACGGGCGATCAGGCTGCCATCGACCGCGCGGTGCGTGAGCGACGTCCAGCCGCCGTCCTGGCGGTCGAACTCGATCGCCACCACTCCGTTGTCGAGCCGCAGGCTCGAAGCAGTCTCGGTAAACGCCACCTCGCCGGCGGTGGCCGCGGAAATCGAGACGGTGAAGACGGCCGCGAGAGCCGTCGCAGACCAGATCGTGCTTTTCATGCCGGTGTGTATACCTTCTGAGGGCCCTCGATCACACCCGGCGGATCCGCCGGGCGTGTCGTGCCCGGGCCAAGGGGGACAGGCACCTGTTCCTGCGGAACACGAGCCAGTCCCCCCTGCTGCGAGGCACGTGCCGCTTTCCCGGGGACTGGCTCCGACTGCGAAGCGGTCGGTGCCTGTCACCGTCGCCGAAGAAGAGCTGTGTCCCAGTCCTGTTCGGCGCGGGCTTTGCTGTGCCGAGAAGCCCGCTGCGCACGCAAAGCAGGGAGGTCGCTGCCGCTTGCTTGTAAGCCCACTGCGCAAGCAGATGGAATACGCTTGCCATTCATATCCAGCCATCCGCATTCCCTCGGCTCGCGCCTCGGGCTTCTCAGCACGGCGGCATGCCTCTCAGTGCGTCCCAGCAGGCCAAAGGCCGACGTACCGTCGCCATCGCCGTGCCGAACAGGACTGGCTGCGTCCCCTTTACTTCGCAACGCTGCTGAGCGCGAAATCCGCTTT
>JBJTDB010000128.1:0-944 GCA_046092145.1 Planctomycetia bacterium
CTGGCCATCATGTGGCCACCGAGCAGCCCGGAGCTGCCAGTCATGAAAAGGTGCCGCATTGGACGTCCTGCCGGCAAGCCGGTCTGTCGAAGTAGCGAATCTAGGGGGGATAGGAAACCGCTCGGGAGGCTATTTCAGCGGGGAAACAGTGTCAAGGAGCCGGAGGCCCTGATCGGCACCACTTTTTCCTGGCCGGATTCCGCGTGTACCGCTCCTCCCAGACACGCCGGAAATGCCGCGAATGCCCACGGGGTGCGTCGCGACGCCCCCGGCGGTGTTCGTGGAGGGAGCAGCCCCTCCGGCCCGATTCTCACCCCCTGTCGGGAGCGCCGCCCTGGCCGGCCGGCCGATCCCACTTGGAGCACACACCGATGGCAAAAGAGACATGGCGGGTCGTCACCCGCGGCACCGACGGCGAACTGGTCATCCACGACTTCGACTCCCCTGAGGCGATCCTCCGCACGCACCTGCAAGTCGGCACCGACGACTGCAGCACCGACCTCGGCCTCCGAGGCGCCCCGGTCTTCCGTTCGCTCATCGGACCGATGCCCGAGGGCAACGGGATCGTGCGGTACGAGAGCCCGGAGGTGTTCGAGACGCTCACTCGCGAATGGGCGATGCCTCGGTCACCGAAGCGCCGCACACGGAAGAAGGCCGACGCCCAGCAGGCTGCGCCGGCTGACGAGTGATCCTCGGCACACAAGGCCATGGCCACCACCATCTTCTCGCGGATCATCGCTGGCGAGATTCCGGCACGGATCGTCTACGACGACGACCGATGCCTGGCCTTTCATGATGTCGCTCCGCAGGCGCCGACGCACGTCTTGGTCATCCCAAAGCGGCCGATCACATCACTGGCCGACGTCAACGACGACGATGCATGCCTGCTGGGGCACCTGATCGTCGTCGCCTCCCGGGTCGCCCTACAGCTCGGCCTCGCCGAC
>JBJTDB010000129.1:0-11698 GCA_046092145.1 Planctomycetia bacterium
TTGGCCTCGAGGATGTGGCAGCGGTGCGTGAGGCGGTCGAGGGCGGCGCCGGTGAGCCGTTCGCTGCCGAGCACCTCGGTCCACTGCTCGAAAGGCAGGTTCGTGGTGACGATCAGACTTTGCCGCTCATAGGCCGTGCTCAGGACGTCAAAGAGGAGCTCGGCCCCTACCTTCCCGGTCGGAACGTAGCCCAATTCGTCAAGAACGACGATGTCGTGCTGCCGCCGGTCGAACTCAAGGACCTGGCTGGCTTCGAGGGGCTCTTGTTCCAGGTCGATGTCGATAAAGACGAAGACACGATCATTCTGCGGCAGGTCCAGATGTTTTTCTGGCCCTGGGAAGACGACGAAGAGTACGAGGGCATGGACTCCCCCGAGGGCGATGACGACGATTCACAGATCGCCTGACGCAGAGAATTCCCGTGCCGAGACGCCAGGCGAGAGTGACGAAGAACAACAGTAGGTGAGGGTGGCCCAATGCCGAATGACAACGAGCCAAAGAAGTCATTCGACCTGAAGGTTCGTTCGTGGGGTGCCAGTTCCAAATATGGAATCAATCCAATCAGCGATGCCGGTCGAGCGTGGGCAGAGAACTGGCTTCTGAAGCAGCCGTTTGTGACCGGCACCACCAAGGACGGTGCCATCACGTACTGGGACAGCGAGCACGAGACTGTGTTTCGCTCGGTCAAGGAGCATGGCCTGACAGCAAGTGCGGGCATCGGCCCTGACCCGACTGAGGGTGATCCATACTGGGGCTGAATATGCTCAACCGTAGTGCCGTCGTCGTCAGATACCGAGAAGCGTTTCGCGACTGGCTGCGATCCATTGGTGTCGAGGAGGAGGAGTTCGAGGATCACGGTCCAAAGTCGGTCCATCTGATCGGCGAGTGCGATTACCCCGAAGACCAGGAGGAGGTTCTGCGGGAGTCGTCCTCGGCGATCTTCTACGAGGAGGTGTCGGCGTGGCATCTGGACCCGGAGCAGTACCCGGATTTCAACGACTTCGAGCTCTTCAAGATGTGGTTCGAGACTGAGTATTTCGAAATGGTCTCTGATGCCCTTGATGAGCCGCTGAGAAAGAGCGAGTGACTGCCTTGGTGCCCACTGGCGTCACGCTCACGCCCGTCACTGAGCCGGACTTCCCCGTGCTGCGTGAACTGGCCGGCATGATCTGGCGGCAGCACTACGCAGCGATTATTTCATCGGCCCAGATCGACTACATGCTGTCGGGAAGATTCAGTGACGAGGCCCTGCGGGAGCACATGCAGGCGGCCGACAGGTGGCTCACGCTTGTGCGGGCCTCGGGCACACCGGTCGGCTACTGTGCCCACGAACTTGTTTCTCAAGACCCCGCCGCCATGAAACTCGGGCAGCTCTATGTGCTCGAGTCACACCGCGGCATGGGCCTGGGGAAGTTCATGCTGGGCCACGTCGAAAGCCGTGCTCGCACACTGGGCCGCACTGTGCTCTGGCTGCAGGTCAACAAGAAGAACACCGGGGCGATCGGGTTCTACAACGCGGCGGGCTTCATGGTCTCGCGTGAGGCGGTCTTTGACATAGGCTCTGGCTATGTGATGGACGACTACGTGATGGCCAAGCAGTTGTGAGCAGGTTCCGGGGGCTTACGCTCTTCGCACACCGGCTTCTGCCATTTCGATCCAGGCGGCTGTCAGAGAACCGTCCGTATCGATACCCCGGCATGCTGACTCGAACACGGACACGTCATAGCCGAGTCTGCGGGCATCAAGGGCTGTGTGAAGCACGCAGAAGTCCGTCGCCAGGCCGGCCAGCATGAGTTCTTCGACACCCGCCTCACGCAGCAGGGCATCCAGGCCGACGAGTGTACTGCCGTCGTTTTCCAGGAACGCTGAGTAGCTGTCGATGTCCCTGCGTATTCCCTTGCGAACGACCGTCGATGCAAATGGAATTTCCAGTGCCGGGTGGAAGGCAGCCCCGTGGGTGTTTTCCACGCAATGATCCGGCCACAGCATCTGCTCGCCGTATGGCAGCGTGATCCAATTGAATGGACGCCGACCGGGGTGACTCGACGCGAAGGACACATGGCCTCGTGGGTGCCAGTCCTGCGTGAAGAACACCCTCTGAAAATCACGTGCCAGACTGTTGACGACCGGCAGGATCTCTTCGGCATTCGGTACGGCAAGGGCACCTCCCGAGCAGAAGTCATTCTGGACGTCGATGATGATGAGTGCCGTGGTCACGTTCATGTTTTCCGGGGAGTCCGTGGAGAGTCTAACCACCGGCGACGTAGCCGATATCAGTTCACCCCCGGCTCCCGCATGACTCGCCGAACCCTGCCGCCAGCCCGCTCCTTCTCACGCGAATACACGCCAGCACGGTCCGCCGACAGGCATCGACCCGAGGCCCACTGGCGTAAACTCTCGATCTTGTCGCCCGCAGTGACAGCCACGGGCACGACGTTCTGGGCGGCCTGAACGAGCGGCACGTCCAAGAGCGACGCCAGCCTGCAGCACGACTTGATCTCGGCCCCGGTCCAGTTGGTGTCGTCAGGCTTGGGCTGGTTGGCGTCGAGCCCATACTGGTCCAGATAGATACCCCAGATGGCCTCTCGCTGCTTTTTGCCCGGCAAGTCCAGAAAGAACACGCCGTCGAAGCGTTCAGCCCGGGCGAACTCCGGGGGCAACTTCGAGACGTCGTTGGCCGTGGCAATGAAGAACACGTCGCTCGTGTGGTCATTCAGCCAAGTCAGCAGGCTGCCAAACAGCCTCGCCGTTACGCCCGAATCGGTCTGGCCTGACGAAGTGGCTCCGGCGAGCGCTTTTTCAACTTCGTCGGTATACAGAACACACGGCGCCATTGCATCCGCCGCACTGAATGCCAGGAAAAAGGCCTTTGCCCACCAAATGCCCCGACTTCTAATTGACAGAAATAGCGTGGCCGCAGTCTTGGCAGCCGGGCCCTACAGCATGAACCACTACATGGGCCGGGCTGCGAAAGTTCATGCCAAGCTTCGCGGGTGGGCTGAGGCTGGCTCGAAAGAAGAGTAGGTGGCCGTCCCATTTCGAAGCTGGGGCCGGAATCCGCTGCATCCGATGTGTCAGCCGGTTTTCCATACGGCACGCACCAGCATGGATTCTTCGAGTTCGTTCGGAAGCAGAGCAGGATTGAGATGGCAGGCCTCCGCTACACGCCCGCCATCGAACTTCCGCCCTACAGCTATGTTCCGGGCCATGAACTTCCGCATCCTGTGAACGACCCAGCCGGGCACCTTTATGCCGACCGGGAATCACTCCACGAGCACAAGCCGCCGATCACTGCCGCCACGCTCGCCGACAATTCCCGGTGGCTCTACGCCCTGGATCTCTTCAACGCGGGTTTTTACTGGGAGGCTCATGAGGCCTGGGAAAGCTTCTGGCACGCCTTCGGCCGGACGACTCCCGAGGCCCAGTTCATTCAAGGGGTGATTCATCTCGCGGCTGCCTGCGTGAAAATCCGCGAGGGAAAGCCCACGGGAGTCAGCCGGCACACCAAGCGGGCCCGGGAGCTCCTTGGCGAACTGGAGGCGGCGAACTCCGGCGGCACTCTTGGCCTTGCCCCAGAGAGCCTTTCAGAAGTGGTCGCGGAACTGGAAAAGTACTCCCCGGAATGCTGGCACACGTCGAGAACGCCGGTCGTGCGGGTGCTGGCTGGAAATCTGCGTTTGGCTTGCTGAGTCCCCGTGCTGCGGGCTTGGCTGGGCATAGTCGTGCATAGCGTGGCCATGGTTGGGCCAGCGGAAGCGTCTTGGCGACCCCGCAAGCCTTCAGGCAATTGTCGGGTCTCAGCGTCTTGCCACGAGCACTTGGTTGCAACTTGGCGTTACGGCACTGCATCCGTCGTCGTAGTGGCTCTGCACCAAGGCTACTTTGAGGCCCATGCCTTTCAGCCGGTCAATCATGGGGCCGCAGTATGGGTGTCTTTCCGGCGGCTGCGTCCACGTGTGCATGCCCGGAATCCGTATTTCGCCTCGCGTCACCCGAGCCAACTCCGTGACTGACCGGAGATGAAAATCCAGGCCGAAGTCACGTCCAGCGTGCATACCGCCGTCTTCGAGTGGGGCGTACACCAACAAAAAGTTGCCCGTCAGCACCAGATCGAAAGTTCCGTCTGCAAAGGGTAACTCTGGCAACGCCCCGGCCACGTAGCGTCCCGTATTTCGTTGCCGCCGAAAGTCTGCCGCGAACCGTTCAAGGGCTGCGTATTTAGCCGCGTAAAAAGCGTCGACGTCGTCATACACGAGCACGCCGGGGTTTCTGCGAATCTGTTCCCGGCAAGCATCGATGTCAGCCTTGCCCTGAGCAGTGATCGCCTCGGGGTCTCCGCTGTACATGGGATCGCAGCCGGTTGCGTCGAAGCCGAGGTCAAGAGCCTCGGCTATGAAACTTCCCGGGCCGCTTGCGACGTCCAGGATCTTCTGGCCGCGAAGTTCAGCCAGGTCCAGCGAAAACATCTGGAGATACTCAGCCAGTGTGCGACCAAAGAACGCGACGCTGCGAAGTTTGAACCTGTCTTGGGCGGCTGGCTGGGGCTGGTTCTGGCTCACGCTCCAGCCCTCTTGGTGAACGCCAACAGCCGGTGAAATCCCGTCGAGTCCCGAAACAATTCCTGAGGCTTCTGGTGAAATCCAGCCTCCAGGGCCATGGACGAAATAGCCTCGCCGGTCTCTGGGAAATCCCGATGGGCGACGTGCTCGACGGTGCTGGCCAAGCCTTCGGGCGGCATTCCTGTCCAAGCCTGCCGCATCATGCCGATGTAGGCCGCGAGATACTCTTCCCGGGTTTGTCCATCCGACCTGAAAACGTCGGCGAAGAGCAGGGAACCGCCAGGGGCCAACTTCTCCTGGACCAGCCGGAAGAATTCCTGCTTTTCACGGGCTGGCAAATGGTGCACCGCATAGCTCGCCAGGATCACGTCAGAGGCCTTGTTCTTGGCGACTACCTTCGATTCTTCCCTCAAGGACGCCAGCATGTCGGCCTCGAGGAGCTGCACCTGGAATCGTGCCCCGGCCAACTCACTTTGGGCCTTTGCGAGAGCTGCCTGGGATGCGTCTATCCCGGTATAGGCCCATAAGCCGGTCTCGTTGAATGTGCCCTTGATGAACCCCGCGTCGCCGCAGCCCAGGTCCAAGAGTGTGAACGGCCCCGGATATCGCATGAGTACCCAAGGCCCTGACGGCGTTGAAAATCTGCCGGTGAGCCATCCAGTCGGCGTCGACGATAGACCTGTAAACGTGCCACTGGTTGAACCACCGGGTCGCTTCCTCGGGGTCATGGTGGGGCTCGTGGCTTCCGGTGAGTGGCTGGTATGTGTTCATGAACAGATAGAGTGCCCGCCGAAGCAGGTCCTGGCTAGCAGGCTTTTCCTGGATGCCTTCCGGTGCCGATAACACCCCCGTATGCCTGCTGAAACTTTCCTGCCCGGCCCAAAGCCCAACACCGTCAGAACCCTCTCGGGCCAGATCCGTCCTGTCCCGAAGAACTGGGAACTCCTGCCGCCCGGTGACGCCGCCCTGACTCGCCGCGTAAAGGCTGCCGGCGAGCACTGGGTTGTTCAAGAGAAAGTCGGCCGCCGGGTTTTTTCACGGGGCGTCTGGGCACCTGCGACCACCATCAAGAAAATCCGCGAGGAACTTACCGCCGAGCGATCCACTGAGACGTACGCAAAACGCCGCGAGGCTGACTCGAAACGCCGTGATGCCCAACAGGCTGAGTACGTCGAGGATTTCCGTGGTGCTGTCGTGGCGTTTGTGGGGTTTCATGAACGGCATGCCAGCCTCGCGAATGCTCTTGCAACAGCCGTGACCAACCATGCCACACCTGTCGGCAGCGGAACCGTGGCCCGAACCACACGCATCCCCATCGAACGCCGGGCCGAGGCTGCCGTGATTGCCTGGATGCGGCACCAGACGACAGGCTATGACTCGATGAAGATCGCCCGCGTGAAGGGCCAGCGTCGGGAGGTTCGTCGGATGCTCGCCCAGCGGTCCAAAGAACTACTTGGGGCCTACAGGCGGGGCGAGGGTGTTCCGAGTGCGTGCCCCTTGGCCCGAGCTCTCAAGGTGCCGGAAGCCCGAACCGCGTGACGGCCGACATATCCACCGGCACGACGATCTCCTTGCGACACGAATCGCAGATATACGTGGCCTCGGGATCAGCGACGGGCTTCTTTTTGCGGCGGCGTGTTTTCGTAGGTGTAAGGGTAGGGCGGAGGATGGCGGATATGGATTCGTACTCGCCGGGTGCCGAAGCCTAGAGAGCGATGAGGAAACGAGCCCCAGCCAAGAAAGTCAATTAGCAGCCACAAGGAAATGTGCGATTGCTATTCAGCAGGCTGCCCAAACGTGACCGCGTAATAGGTCCCGCCATCTTTTGCGAAAGCATAGGCGGCACCTATGTCTTTCCAGCAGGTCTTCACGATCACGGCTCTATGTCCGGGGCTTTTCATCCAGCCAGGCACGACGATGGGCAACTGCTTGGGAATCGGCCCTGCACCCCTGCTGGCAAAGGCGATGATCTCGCTGCAGCGGTCGTCAGCATCCGGCTTGGGGCGAATATGGCCGGTGTTGCCTTCTCGGGTCAGGTCGAAAAGATCCTGCCACTTCAGATAGCCCGTCTTCAGGATCCTGGTGGCATGGTGGTGGTCGCTTTTTAAGTACCCTTCAAAGCCTTCTGGTTTCTGGCCCTGTAGGTGCTCCATCTTTTGGACCTTCGCCATCCACTTGCTGTGCGATAACGCGGCCTCTTCAAGCTGCTTGTTGTAGGTGAGACGAACCAGGCCCACCTTTTGCCGCTCGTCATTCACCATCTCGGCTACTTTGCGAAAGCCTTCATTGCCAACGACTTCTGATGCGGTGGCGACAAGCGAAATCACGGCGACGAGAAGAATTCGTGACTTCATGAGAATGTCCAAGGCACGACCGAGTGAACCACCGGCATCGAAAGAACGACCAGCGGAGAAATCATAACGCTTGACCTGAAGATCAATCGAGGCTGTCGCGGCGTTGGTATTCGTGGAAATGAGAGCTGCCGAAGCCCCTGGGAAGATCGCCCCATGGCCGCTTCAACCGGGGTGGCGATTCTTCCGGCCAGACCGGTAGGATTGCCCCCCTCACAAAGAGGTGCGGCCATGCGTTGGGTGATCATCGCTGTATTGCTGGTTTCTCTCGGCTGCTCCCACGAAGCGGCTGTGCCCCTACAACCACGCGTCTCGGTCACATTACCCGAGGATTCGAGAGAGATCGAATCGCTGACGGTCGAACTGGCCGAGGGACTGCTTGAATCGGGCACGAAGGTTCTGCTTCTGAATTCCGTGCCGACGCTTTCGCCTGATGTGGCGGCAGTATTGGCGAGGCACGATGGCTGGATGGAGCTCAACGGCCTGAAAACCCTCACACCAGAGGCTGCCGAAGCCCTGGCGGACCATCGGGGGGAACTTTGCCTCAGTGGCTTGACGACGCTTTCGGATGAGGCAGCCGTGAATCTCTGGACGAACCCGGCGGTCATCCTTCCGAAGAGGTTTGAGCCACCGAAGAGCAACCAGGGCTACAAGACGCTGACGAAGAAAATGGCCGCGTATCTGGCAAGTCAACAAGGTGCCCTGGAACTCAACGCCGTGACCTCGCTCTCGCCGGAGGTTGCCGCAGTTTTGGCCAGGCACGAGGGGGGCGACCTTGTTTTGAATGGCCTCACAACGCTCTCGCCCGAGGTGGCCGAAGCACTGGCGAGCCACGGTGAAAATGACCCGACGAAGCCCGGCCTGTACCTGTGTGGCATAACCACGCTTTCGCCAGAGGCCGCCAGAGCCTTCGCCCGGCACGAAGGAATGCTTCATCTTGATGGGCTCGAGCTGCTCTCCGATGACGTCGCTGGAGAACTTGCGAAACACGGGGGCGAGCTCTTTCTGGACGGCGTGATCACGCTCGCACCAAAAACGGCTGAAGTGTTGGCCGTGCACAGAGGCGGAATCAGTCTGAATGGCCTGGCGTCACTCTCAACTGAAAGTGCTCTTGGATTGTCACGGGTAACGACTTCGCTGCGACTTGATGGACTGATTCTGCTTCCGGACACGGCGGCAAAAGCCCTGGCACAATGTTCGGGCTCGTTGTCTCTGAACGGGCTGACCACGCTGACCGACAAACAAGCCGAGGCATTTGCCGGGCACACGGCAGATTTGTGTTTGTCGGGACTGGAGGTGCTTTCGGGTATAGCTGCGAAGCACCTGGCGAAACACGAGGGCACGCTGACCCTCTATGGCCTGACGTCGCTGCCTTACGCCGGAATGGCAGAACTACGGGCAAATGAAAATATCCATCTGCCTGAGGCACTCCGACGCTGACGACCTAACATTTCGGATGGATCAAGAAATGGGGAGAACGTCAGCTACTCGTGCTCTCCATCGATATGCGCCTCGCCATCGGGATCTATTTCGATATGCAGCCTCATGGGATGGCAGCAGACCGGGCAGTCTTCGACGTAGTCTTGGGTTGCTCCGGCTGAGAGATCCACCGGCACGACGATCTCTTCGCCGCACGAGTCGCAGATATAGGTGGCATCAGGATCGGCGGCGGGCTTCTTTTTGCGGCGGCGTTTTTTCATGGGGGGAAGGGGAGGGCGGAGGTTAGCAGACATGGAGTGAGGAGTGTCCTCTCTCTGCATTGGATGCCATGAGCATAGACTCTCTCGTCGAGCTACAATCTGGCCTGCCAAGGTGGCCCGGGCCGTAGAATCCCGCATGGGATCCTCAAGCCAATCACAACCAAAGCCCCTGATCGTCTACACGTCGGTCCATCACCAGAACACGGCTACGATCGCCCGTGCGATGGCCGATGTGCTGGGGGCTGACTGTGTTTCGCCCCATGAGTGCCCCTACGCCCGCGTGGCTGACTGCGGAATTCTGGGGCTTGGCTCGGGCATCTACTACGGCCGGGTGCATGATGAACTCTGGCAATGGGTTCGTGCCATGCCGGAGAACCGCAGGGAGAATCTCAGCGTGTTCATTTTCACGACGTCGGGTCTGCCGGTGCTCGCGAAACTCTGGCAGTGGCCCCTGAAAGAAGCCCTGACACGCAAGGGGTATGACGTCATCGCCGAGTTCACCTGCCGCGGCTTCGACACATGGGGCCCGCTCTGGCACGTCGGCGGGCTGAACAAAGCACACCCCGACGAGCGGGACATTCAGCGGGCGAGGGATTTTGCTGCCGGAATACTGTCGCTCACCCGGTAGCCGCAGCGGGAGTAGGAATGCTACGCCTGGCATGCGTGTGGGGCTACTCGACGTCGGCCTTCTGCCGCAGTGCTGCTCGACCCAGGATGTGCGCGAGAAACCCAACGGGCCCGGCCAGAAATGTAAGCACGAGAGCTGCGGTTCTGAAGAGCCACGGCATGCCCAGGTGCATGCTGTCACGAGCGATCCACGCCCCGACGACCATGTCGAACACGAGGTAGTGCGTCCAGGCCGCGGCGAACACCCAATCATCGGAAAAAACCTGCCTGAGGCCGGCGAGCGTCATCACATCGCCGGGCGGCGGCCCGAGTGTGGCGAACTTCCAGGCGATCACGGAGGCGTAGGCGATCGCGAGCACGCCGGGCACAACCAGTGCACAGATCACGCCCGAGACCAGCCTTCTGCCGGGAAAGAGCACAAGTGCGATCCAGGCCACGAGTGCCAGCGTGTTGGTCGCTTTGAAGAATTGCTCCGCCATGGGTGCCAGCGTACCCTACTGCCAACATTTTGGGGTAACCCTCGTCAGGCGGACGATCGGTGTTTCTTTGCAAACGCTTTCTGGCACAATTCGGTACATTTCCTCGACGATGCGGTTCGCTCGGCCGACGCTCTTGCGAGGGATTTGCGGCGATCGAGAGCGAGGGTGAGGCCGCCACATTAGGCCATTGGGAAACAGCATTCGACGGGATGGGAATCGACAGCATGAAACAGGTGACAGCCACGGCATCGCTGCTGCTTGGGAAACAGTCTTGGCCCGTGGCCTGCTTGCTGGCAATGTCTTTGGTCGTCGTGGGAATCACGGCGGTGAACTCCCGTGCGGATGAGGGCTCCGGGCAGCAGGCTGCAGTCAAGGTCACCGTCAATGCGACCGTGGTCGTGCGGCAGCGGCCGGGCGCCTGGTCGGTGCTCGGGGTGATGGCGACGAATCAGGGGAATACGGCAGGGGAGGGGATGGTGTCGGTGTTTTTCCCGCCCGATTCCCAGCGGCAATGGGCCCGCCGGATCTGGGTGCCCGCCTCCGCCGAACGCACGAGCTGGCTGCCGGTGCAGATTCCCGCGGGCATCAACCCATCGGTCACCCGGCTGCCCTACAGCGTGCTCACGCTCGACGCGACGGCCGGGAAGGATGTGCTCCAACGCCGCGCCGGCGAAGGCCTCGTGGGCGACGGGCTCATGTTGATCGGGCACGACACCGCCAAGACCTGCGGCTACCTCGCCGGCATGCACGACGGCGACCCCGGGCCCGTCGAGGAATCAGCCGGCCGCTTCGCAAAACCTGCTCCGGCGGCCAACGATCAGGCACTCGAAACGCTTGCCGCCGCCCGCGACGCCCTCGATCTCGAGCCCGGCTGCAGCACGCTGCACGCCGATTTTCTGCCCCCGTGGGCGGAGTGCCTCGATGGCTACGACCAGATGCTGCTCGCGAGCGATCGCATCGTCCGGGATACCGCCGGCCTGGCCGCCGTTCGCGGCTGGGTCCGCAACGGCGGCAGGCTTTGGATCATGGTGGATCGCGTGCAGTCCACCACGCTCCTGGCACTGCTCGGGAACGCGATGCCTGTCGAGACGATGGATCGGGTCGAACTCAATTGCTTCACGATCGAGAGCTTCGACGAAACCACGGATGCGGTCGTCACCGATGCCTGCGAACTCGAGGAGCCGGCAGAGATGGTTCGCGTCGTCGCCTCCGAGGCCAACGTGCCCTGTCGGATCGAGGGCTGGCCCGCCGCGGTCTGGCTGCCCTATGGCGAGGGAGAGGTGCTGCTCACGATGCTCGGCTCGACCGGCTGGCGTTCGGCTGACGGGAAGTCGGCCGCCAAGGCCTTGAGGATCCTCGCCAAGCGTTTTTTCTCGCCCCGCAAAAATCGTCCCACTGTGACCGCGGCTGAACCCGCAATTCGTCAACTCGTGGGCTATCGCGTCGCGGGCCGTCGTCTGCCGCTTGTCCTGCTTGGCGGATATTGCCTCACGCTCCTCGCCGCCGGAATCGCCTGTGCCCGTTGTGGACGGCCGGAACGGCTGCTCTGGGTCGTGCCGATCGCCTCCGTCGTGGCGGCGGGGCTGCTCGTCGGGGGCGGGGTCGCCTCCGCCCGCAGCGTGCCGCCGACGGTCGTCGCGGCGCAGCTGGTGAGAGTCGCGCCGGAAACCGACGAATGTCAGGCGGAGAGCCTGCTTGCCATCTACGACCAGCAGTCGCGGCCGGTGGACTGGCAGGCCGGCCGGCTGCAGCTCTTCACACTCGACCGTGCCGGGGATGAGAGCGTGAACCGCCGGGCATGGACCGACGACGATGCGGTGGTTCTGCCCGAGGTCACCACGCGGGCCGGCAGCGTGGAGTCGGCCACGGTCGTGGGCACACAGCCGCTCGAAGAGCCGGTGGCGGCCGTCGTGCAGTTTGGCTCGGAGGGGCTCAGCGGACTGCTGTCGAGCGGCCGGCTGGGCGGCGTCGCCGATGCGGTG
>JBJTDB010000130.1:0-4484 GCA_046092145.1 Planctomycetia bacterium
GGCATGGGCGATGCAGAACGAGACGCCCTGTTGTCCGCCTTGGGTGTTCAGCCCAAGGGCCAGCAGAAGCGGTCGGGCTGACGAGGGTCGGCTCTCGTCCGGTCGCCCTCCTTTGGCAGCCGAGTTTGGGGAAGATTTGGGGAATCCTTGTTGCTCCCCTCCCCCTCCCGTAAGATGCCGTGGCGAAACCCCTTGTTTTCAAGGGCGAATCGCACCTCGCCCCCGTAGCTCAGTGGATAGAGCGACGGTTTCCTAAACCGTAGGTCACAGGTTCGATCCCTGTCGGGGGTACTGAGTTTCCGCGTCCTTCACGACGTCAAGCGATTTTTCGCGGGCGTCGTGAAGGGTTGACGGTTCCTGATAGCCGCTGACGGGCGTTGGTGGAGCCGGAATTGGAGCCGGAATTCCGGTGACCGTCGCCCAGTCTTCCGGCCGCACCGAGTGATAGTGCCGCTGCCGCATGCGGGCCGTGGCTATCGGGAATCATCCGCGGCAACTTCGGCGGCGATCCCGCCGACGGCAGCCTGTTCCTGTTCGTGAACAAGCGACGGGACAGGATTAAGGCGCTGTGGTAGGACGGCAACGGCTTCGTGCTCTGGTACAAGCGTCTCGAGCAGGGGACCTTCGCGACGCTTCCGTCTCGAAGCGGCGAGGAGCGGGTGCGGATCGACTCGACGCAGCTGGCGATGATCCTTGGAGGCGTGCGTCTGGAGACGGCGGAACGACGCAAGCGATACCGCCGCAGGCTTGTCTGATAGAAATCTTTCGTGACTCCGAAAAAAGCAGTTGCGCTTTGCGGAAGAGGTCATTATGTTGCGGGCATGACGAAGGAAATCGTGCGGCCGAGATCATGGTCGCGAAATACGCCTACCATGTGCCGGCCTACCGGCAGCAGGACCTCTTCGCGGCCCACGGCTGGACACCGGCCAGGAGCACACTCCTGAACGTGCTGAAGGCGGCTGCCCATCTCATTCGTCCTCTCGTAGCGCACCTCCGGGAGGTGGTGCGGGCGGGACCGATCATCGGCATCGACGACACGACGGCAACGCTCCTGGGCGTCTGCCGCCAGCTTCCCGTGCATGGCCAAGAGATTCGAGGCGCCTGCGTCGACGGTCGGTCACAGCATCGTGCGATCGAGAGGGTCGGCAGCGATCAGCCGAGGAGCGTGTCGTAGTCAGCGTGGGTGCCGATCCAGGTCCACACGATCCGGTCGCCATGAAAGGTTCCGATGGCCCGGTGGTGCAGACCGACGCGTACCGACCAGAGATCCCCGCCCACCTTCTTGAAGTGCAGCGATGGATGAAACGCATCGTGCTGCCAGATTCGGTACGCCCGTGTTGCGGCCCTGCGAACGTCGCGGGGCAGGCGGTGGAATGCCCGCCAAAACTCCCGGCTTGCGACGCTCGGGATCCTCACGGCCGCCCCTCGGCCCGCTCGTCCTCATCGAGGATCGTCTCAAGTGGCACCGTGCGGCCCGCTTCGACGTCGGCTCGCGCCTCTGCGATGATGCCATCAAGCCTTCCGACGCCGAGATCGGTCGCCATCTGGCGGTCCCACTCGTCATCAGCCACGGGATGGAGCATGGACATCAGCTCGCAGTATTCCCGCGGCGAGAGCCGGTCGATTGCAGCCTTGATTTCACAGAGTGTTATCATCCCTCAATCGTACTCCCCGCCGCCAGGCCGGAGCAACTCAAGGATAGCCCGGCCAATGGCACGTCCGCAGCCATTTTCGAGCAGAGTCTCTCCGAGTCCGGCCGCCTGGCCGCTCCGTTGATGCTTCGCGCCCGTTACCGGTCAGAGGCTATGGATGTCGATCGCGGGTAATTCGTCGGTTGACGCTTGAAAGACATTAAGGTCGCCACTGGCCGCGTCACCAAGCTCGAACGGGTGGCCTAGTCGAGCCCCGCCTGAAGCCGGTGCCCCATCAGGTGCGACGCGATCTCGCCGGCGTGGCACTTCTACGGCTTGAAGTCGGACGACAGTTCGAACGTGAAGTCGGGACCGGTGTTGCGGCCCTTCTTGACCGTCGCCTTGAACGGCGACGTTGCCTTGTCGCCATATGCTTCCGGCACGATGTATTCGGCCGGCAGCGACATCAGGCGATCCGCCTCGGCCTGCCATTTGGCCGCGGCGGCCCCGTCGGAGGGGCCGGGCTTCGGTGACCTGCCCCCCTTAAACAGCACCACTTCCAGAGCGACAATCTGGGGGTGTGACGCTGCCCCTGCTATACCGACTTTCGGCAGGAATGCGTCTGTTGCCGGACACCTTATGGCAGCAGCCGTAACCCGATCGCAGCGTTGAGGTCGAGCATGCTGCGTCGGTGGCGAACCGCCGCCTCTCTGTGGCTTTGGCCTAACTCGGCGGCTTCTTGAAAGTGCTCTTCCAGCTCGTCTGCCTCGAGCACCGCGATGGTGAGCGGCCACGGGTCGCCCGCGAAGATCCCCGCGATCGACGGCATGGACGCGGCCGCGATCCGGGCAGCGTTTCCCCGCGAGAACCCCCGGGGAAGATGGTGATATCACTACCCAGTAATAAGCGAGTTACCCGTTCGGGAAACGCACCTATTCCCGGTTGCTCACTCCGCCGAATTTCCCGGCGTCTTCGTCATCCACAGCGGCGGCGGGCGAGTTGCCGGGCCTGGTCCCGCTGCGATGCATGGCTTTCCAACAGATAGACACCGCGGCCGGCCAGCCACTGGGCCAGCGACACGCGGAGATGGCGAGCGCGGCCAGTGGGCCGCCGCTCGTAGAGTTTCAGAATTACCGAGCCGTCGGGCATGTATCGGACGTGCCGCACCGGCCGGTCGTTGAATGTGGTGATCTTTACCATGGGACCTTCCGTGAAAAAAGAAGGCAGGGGCGACGCCCGAAGGCACCGACCCTGCCGTGAGAAAAACAAAAGAGCCGACCGAGCTATGACGCCCGGCGGCCAATGCCCCGGCGGCCTGTTGGCCAGCCCGCGTCGGGGCTGCGTAGAGTTCCGGCGAGCCGTTCCCGCTCACCTACCTCCAGCTGAAAAGGGCCGACACATGCCGTCGCTGACCACCCCGCTCGTGATGCGTTTCGTTCTCGCCACCGTCGTGACGCTGCCAGTGGCCGCCTACGCCGCGGATGCCCCGCACGCCGATGCCGCCGCCAAGAACGCGTGTATCAAGGCCTGCAACGAGTGTCTCCGGGCGTGCCGCGAATGCATCTTGGGCTGCGACTGCCCGGGCTGCGAGAAAACCTGCCTGACCTGCATCGAGACGTGCCGGACATGCGTCGCGTTGCTGGAGTACGACTCCGCGATGGCCGAGGAGATGTGCGAGGTCTGCGAGGAGGCGTGCGAGCAGTGCGCCGCGGAATGCACGAAGTGCGGTGACGAGCCCTGCTGCAAGGCGTGCGCGGCGGCCTGCAAGAAATGCCACGACGCTTGCCGGGCGATGCGGCGGTGAGCGGCGTCGGGCAGGCGGCCGTCACGACTCCCGAAACACAAAGTAGACGGCTGCACGCTTCTGCCAATCGCGGGTCAGCGCGTTGCCGCTTGCGTCGGATATACTTCGTTCGTTGGCCCGCCAGCAAGGGATAAAGGACACACCATAATGGCGACCGTAAATTTCGAGATGCCTCCGGAACTGCCATCTGCTCTGGGCAAGCGCCCTGCGGATGCGGCGAAGGAGATCCAGCTCATGGCGGCTCTCAAGATGTTCGAATGCGGCCGCATCTCGGGAGGCATGGCTGCGGAACTGGCAGGAGTACCACGAGCCGAGTTTCTTACCCTTTGCGGACAGCACGGCGTCAGCGTTTTCCAACAGACCGCTGATGAGCTTGCCGAGGATGTGAAGGCAATCGCAGATGCGCGTCATCGTTGACACATCAGCCTTCATAGCGCTCGACCGCATTGGACAGCTCGACCTCCTACGCCGACTCTTCGGGTCGGTAGTGAGGCCCCAAGCTGTACTCGATGAACTCCTCGCCGGCGGAGATGCACATCCGCTCTCGACGTTCCTGACGGGAGCAGAGTGGATACAGACCGAGCCGAACCCGAAGAGCTCGTCGCTCCGCCCTGAACTCGGCCGCGGTGAGACTGCCGCGATTACCTTGGCATACGAATCGCACGCGGACTTGATCGTTCTGGACGATCTGCAGGCTTTGGCGGGCTCGGTTTTCGTAGCCG
Source organism: Planctomycetia bacterium (assembly GCA_046092145.1). GTDB lineage: Bacteria > Planctomycetota > Planctomycetia > Pirellulales > UBA1268 > CACORA01. The sequence continues at coordinate 4,158 of JBJTDB010000130.1, forward strand.
GCACCGTGCAACGTCGCTTGTAGCCGATCACGGTGTTGCCGACCGCGGCGCCACGGGCCCAGAGGCCGTCGTGGGCCCGCCGGATCCGCTGCCGGGTGTAGAAGTTCGATCGGGCATGCTGCATCTGGCACATGTGGAGCCGGTCGGGCCAGTCATCGTCGAGGGTGTCGATGTAGTCGGACGGGCAGATCACCCGCACGCCGGCGTCCACCGCAGACTCGAAGAGTTCGCCGGCCTTCGTGTGGTGGCGGTAGAGGCGGCTCGACTCCTCGGCGATGATCAGGTCCCACCGCTTCGACTCGATGCCGGCCCAGACCTGATTGATGC
>JBJTDB010000131.1:0-12875 GCA_046092145.1 Planctomycetia bacterium
CACCGGCCACACACGACCGCATCGAAAATTCTCCGCCCCGCGCCAGCCGTGCCCCGAGGCGGCATGCTTCGGCCACCACCGCATCGGCGAGCACGGGCGATCCGGGGAGCTGCAGTTCGGCCAGCGGCCCTCCCGTCGGCCCGCCCGGGCCCGCCCCGTGAAGCACGTCAACCGGAATCGACCCCCACTCGCGGCCAAGGCCATGGGCATGGAGACGCCCCCGGACGAGCCGTGGCGGGCCTCCGTGCATCGCGAAATCGTCCTCGACAGGCTCGATGAGCTGGTCGAGGAGCCAGTCGAGCCCGTCGCCGGCGATCCGCACGATCGCACGGCCGCCTCCCGTGGCGACCGTGGCAGCCGCGACGATCAGCGACGCCGGGTCGGAGTGCCGGTTCACCGCTTCCGCCGCGCCTGCCGCTTCGCCCGCATGGCGTCGCCAGCCTCGACCGCCGCGGTCGGCTTACCGTTGCCCACGGCGGAGAAGGCGGCATCGATCGTCTTCCCGGGCCCACCGCCGACCGGCGAGGCGGGAACGGTCTGCGGCAGGAGCAGCCGCTCGGCGATGCCCCAGAGGCTCGAGGCGATGAAGTAGAGACACAGGCCGCATGGCACCTTGAAGAACATCAGCGCCATGAACCACATCATGTACTTCATCACCTGCTGCTGCATCTGCGCCTGTTCATCCATGGCGGGCGGCATGAAGAGCTTCTGCTGCCAGAGGAACAGTCCGATCGTGGCCAGCGGGAAGAGATTGAGATACGGGCCCAGCCACCCCTCGGGCGCGGTGAGGAACCCGGGGAGGTATTTCGACCAGTCGATGAACATGTCGGGGGCGGCGAGGTTGGAGCACCATCGCATCGCTTCGCTGAAGAGCGGCGCCTGCCGCAGTTCGACATCGGTCGCCAGCGACCGGTAGAGCCCCATGAAGATCGGGACTTGGATGAAGACGAGCAAACAGCCCCCCATCGGGTTGTAGTCGTGCTTTCGCCAGAGTTCCTGCGTCGCCCGCGTCCGCTTCTGTGGGTCGTTCTTGTACTTCTCGGCGATGGCCTTCATCTCGGGCTGCAACAGCTGCATCTTCTGCGACGAGACCGCCTGCTTCCGGCTGACCGGAAACATCGCCCCGCGGACCATGACGGTGAGCAGCAGGATGGCGATGCCGTAGTTGCCGACCACGGCATGGATCGCGTGGAGCACCGCGATCAGCGGCCGGGCCACCCATCCGAACCAGCCGTAATAGACGAGGTCGTCCATCGACGCACCGGCAGCGCCGAAGCCCGCCAGCAGATCGGGCTGCTTCGGTCCCGCGAAGATGTCGTAGCGGTGCGAGACGGCCGCTCCTGGAGAGAGCTCCACCGGTCGGGAGACGAGCCGGCAGGTGACATCGACGAGTTTGCGGCGGGCGGCCGCCGGAATGTCGCCCACGACGAGCGGCCGCACCTCTTCGAGCGCCGGCGCCTGCGGACCCGTCGTCGCAGGGATCAACGCCGATGCGAAGTAGAGCGCATCGACGCCGGCGAACGAGAGCGGCTTGGAATCGAGAACGGCCGTCGCGGGATGCGCGAGCGATCCCTCGGCCATCTTCAGGCCGCTGACGAGCGTCGTCCGCTCGCCGATGAACCGCATCGCCACGTCACGGACCGCGAGCGACCCCCAGTCACGAGCCACGCGGGCCGCATACCACCATCCCTCCGTGGGCAGGCCGGTGGGCCCGTCGATCGCATAGACGACGCTGGTGGGCTTCCCCGTGGTGGAGAGTTCCACCGTCATCGCGAGCCGGTAACCCTGGCCACGACCGTCGCCATCCTCCGGAACCACGGCATATTCCTTCGCCACGGAGAGACCCCCGGGCAGCCGGCGGGTGAATCTCACCCGCGAGCCATCGACGGCCGGGTCGATCTCCCAGTCGGTCTCCTGGAGTTCCTGTCCGGCGATTTCACGGAGCGGTTCCGGCCGCTTCCTGCCGTCGCGGGATTCGAGCGAGAAACGAAACGACAGCGGATCGCATGGCAGGCCCTCGGGGTCGGCCGCCGGCTGCGTCTGCAGTTCCGGCCGCACCACCTCCAGTGGCCGACGGGCGAGCGTGGCCCGCACGGAGAGCGGCTGGCCATCACGTCGCAGGTCGATCGTGACCTGCTGCCCCGGCTTGGTCTTGGCGAGCAGGCCGTTCATGCCGCGCACGTCGGGCACGCCCACGCCATCGATCGCGGTGATCACGTCACCGGCACGGATGCCGGCTCCAGCGGCCGGGGTGCCCGGGCCGACAACACTCGCCCGGCATCCCTCAGGGGTGGCCGTCGCTGCGAGATGACCGAGGTAGCCCGAGCGGTCGTCCTGATCGTGAAATCGTTTTCCTGCCAGTTCGATTCGCTCCACCGCCGCGCCCCGGCTGGTGAGCGTGACGAGCATCCGCACGGGACCGTCGGGATCGAGCGAGCCGAGGGTGCGATACTCCCGCGGGGCAGCCGCGGGCTGCTCGTCACCGAGCGACTCGGCATCCGATGGCCGGCCCGGGTCGGCAGCGGCTGGTCCTTCCGAAATCTCGGCATCGGGCTGCAGCGTCGCCACCGCCTCCTCGGCCGGCTTGACCGCGGCGGGAGGCTTTGGAAAGAGGTACGACTGCAGCAGTTGGCTGCCGAGGACGATGGCCAGGGAGAGGGCGATGAAAAGGGCGTAGCGGCGTTCCACGAAAACTCCAGCGGCGAAAACCGGCAGTATACCCGCCTCCGGCGGGTGGCTACCGCCCCTGCAGCAGCCGGTCGCCGAGAAAGTTGTCGAGGTCCGGGATCGCGTGGATCTTTTGGCGGGTCTGCTCGCACGGATAGGCCACCCTTCGGAACCGCACGGCATCGTCTTCGAGGATGGCATAGCAGGCCCGCGGGTCACCGTCCCGGGGCTGCCCGACCGACCCCACATTGACCATTGCCTTGCCGTCGGGAAGCGGCATCCGGCATTCGACGTCGCCTTCGGAAAACTCCGGGCCGATGAAGTCGGGGGCTGGAAGAAACATGCCCGGAATGTGGGTATGCCCCTGGAAGCAGTAACGACCGATCAGCTCGAAGATGTGGTCCATCTTCAGCGGGTTGTAGATGTCCTCCGGGAAGACGTATTCGTCGAGGGGCCGCTTCGCGGAACCGTGCACGAAGAGCAGGTCGCCCTCGGTATGGGTGCGGGGCAATTCGCCGATGAAGTCGGTGAGCCGGTGGGCCGAATTCCGCGGTTGACGATCGTGCTGCTCCAACTGAAGGCGGGTCCAGCGGATGGCACGTTCCGCCCCGACATTGAATCCATCCGGATCGAAGAGGGCACCCTGGTCATGGTTGCCCAGCAGCACGAGGCTGCACCGGTCGCGGACGATCGACAGGCACTCGCAGGGATTCGGCCCGTAGCCGACTACGTCGCCGAGGCAGAAGATGGAATCGACCTGCTGCCGGTCGATATCCTCGATGACCGCGCGGAGGGCTTCCACGTTGCCGTGGATGTCGCTGATGATGGCCCGCTTCACTCGTACACCTGCTCTCGCGGCGGGCCCGGCCGGCCACCTCGGACTCTGTGAGGGTACGGTCGCCGACAGGGCAGGGTCAAGCATCGGCCGACGGCAACGCCACGTGAACCACCGATCATGAAAATCCTGGCCATCGACACGAGCCTCGCCACCGGAACGGTCGCAGCCGCGGAACACGTCGGCGACACCCTGCGGATCGAGGAGCGGCCGCTCGGCGAGCCCGGCGAGCATGCCCGGCGGCTGATGCCGACGCTCACCGAGGCAGCGGCGGCCCTCAGCTGGAAGACGGCCGACGCAGAGCTCGTGGCGGTCGTCCGGGGCCCGGGGTCGTTCACCGGCCTGCGGGTGGGCGTGGCCACGGCGAAGGCTCTCTGCTGGGCCACCGGGGCGAGGCTGATCGGGATGTCGGGATTCGAGCTGGTGGCCGTCCGATCCGCGGCGGCGATCGATGTCGGCGGGGCCATCGCGGTGGCGTTCGACGCCGGCCGCGGCGATGTCCACGCCGCCTGGGTCACGCGGGATGCGGCTTCGCCATCGGGCTGGGTGGTGGGGCAATCGACACTCGTGCCGATTGGCACGTGGCTCGACTCGCTGCCCAAGGGGTCGTGGGCATCGGGTCCGGCCGTCGATTCGATCGTCGAGGTGGCCCGTGATCGGGGAATCGCCATCCCTCCGCCCGAGTCGAGGCTCCCCTCGGCGGCCGAGGCGGCTCGGATCGCGCTCGCCCGATTCGCCTCGGGCGAGGCCGACGATCCCCGCAGCCTGGTGCCTGAGTACAGCCGCCCCAGCTACGCCGACGAGAAACCGATCGCACCATCGGGCTGATCCGCGCGGCCCTCTACAAGCCGCCGACGGCAGGCTACGATTGCGGCCGTTTTCACGATCTTTTGAAGCCTCTTCGCGAGGCCGGTTCCGAGGTGCCACTCATGCGGCCGATCCAGAAACTGCTCGTCGCCAACCGCAGCGAAATCGCGATCCGTGTTTTCCGGTCCGCCCACGAACTGGGCATCCGCACCGTGGCGATCTACGCCCACGAGGATCGCTTTGCATTGCACCGCTTCAAGGCCGACGAGGCTTATCTGGTCGGCAAGCCCGGCGAGCCGCTCCGCTCCTATCTCGACATCGAGGGGATCGTGGCGCTGGCGAAGGAGCACGGGGTCGATGCCATCCATCCCGGCTACGGAGTCCTGTCGGAGAACCCTGAGTTCGCGGCGGCCTGCGAACGGGCGGGGATCGTCTTCGTGGGGCCCCGCGTGGAACTGCTCCGGCGGCTTGGCGACAAGACGGCGGCTCGAGAACTGGCCCGCGAGGCAGGCGTTCCGATCCTAGCAGGGAGCCCGAAGCCCGTGACGAGCACCGCCGAGGCGCTCGCCGTCGCACGGGATCTCGGCTGGCCGGTGATCCTCAAGGCGGCGCACGGCGGCGGTGGCCGTGGCATGCGGGTGGTGCACGGCGAAGACGACCTCGCCGTGGCGCTCGAAAGCGCGCAGCGCGAAAGCAAGACCGCCTTCGGATCGGCGGCGGTGTTCGTCGAGAAGTTCATCCAGCGGGCGCGGCACATCGAGGTGCAATTGCTGGGCGACCTGCACGGCAACCTCGTGCATCTCTTTGAGCGTGACTGCTCGGTGCAGCGGCGGCACCAAAAGGTGGTGGAAATCGCCCCCGCCCCCAATCTTCCGCAGAAGACCCGCGACGCGATCTGCGAGGCGGCCCTGGCGATCGGTCGCACCTCGCGCTACGAGAATGCCGGCACCGTCGAGTTCCTCGTCGATGCCGACACCGGCAGGTTCTACTTCATCGAGGTCAATCCGCGAATCCAGGTGGAGCACACGGTCACCGAGGAGATCACCGGCATCGACATCGTCCGTCGCCAGCTCCGCGTGGCGGAGGGCTGGAGGCTTTCCGACCCGCAGATCGGCCTCGGCGATCAATCCTCGATTCGCTCGATGGGCACGGCCGTGCAGTGCCGCGTCACGACGGAGGATCCGGAAAATCGCTTTCTTCCCGATTACGGCCGGATCACGGCCTACCGCTCGGCCAGCGGCATGGGCATCCGGCTCGATGCCGGCTCGGCCTTCTCGGGCGCCGTCGTCACGCCCTACTTCGACTCGCTGCTGGTGAAGGTGACGGCCCGTGGCCTCACCCTCGAGGAGGCGGCCGGGCACGTGGAGCGATGCCTGCAGGAATTCCGCGTCCGCGGCGTGAAGACCAACATCCCCTTCCTCGTCAACCTCGTCACGCATCCCGAGTTCCTCGCAGGAAAATGCACGACGCGATTCATCGACGAGACGCCCGCCCTCTTCGATTTCCCGATCCGCAAGGACCGAGCGACGAAGCTGCTGGAATACCTCGCCGACGTGATCGTCAACGGCAATCCGCTCGTGAAGGGTCGGCCTGCCGCGGTTCGCCGCGACCGTGCCCCGCTTCCGGAATACGACCGCTTCGCCCCGCCGCCGGCCGGCACGCGGACGAGGCTCCGCGAACTCGGCCCTGAGAAATTCGCCGCGTGGGTTCGCGATCAAAAGCGGCTCTTGATCACCGACACGACCATGCGCGACGCCCACCAGTCGCTTCTGGCCACTCGCATGCGAAGCCACGACATGCTCGCCGTGGCCGATGCCTATGCCAGGCTCGCCTCGGATCTCTTCTCGCTGGAGATGTGGGGCGGGGCCACGTTCGACACGTCGATGCGGTTCCTGAAGGAGTGCCCGTGGGATCGTCTGCTGCTCCTGCGGGACAAGATCCCCAATGTCCTCTTCCAGATGCTCTTGCGCGCGAGCAACGCCGTCGGCTACACGAACTACCCCGACAACGTCGTGCAGGCGTTCGTGAAGGAATCGGCGGCGGCCGGCATCGATGTCTTCCGGGTGTTCGACCCTCTCAACTGGGTGCCGAACATGAAGGTGGCGATCGACGCCGTCGTCGAGAGCGGGGCGATCTGCGAGGCGGCGATCTGCTACACCGGCGACGTCCTCGACCCGAAGCGGACGAAGTATTCGCTCGGCTACTACGTGGGACTGGCCAAGGAGCTTGAAAAACTCGGTGCCCACATGCTGGCCATCAAGGACATGGCGGGCCTCTGCAAGCCGTTCGCGGCGGGCAGGCTGGTGAAGGCATTGCACGACGAGATCGGCATCCCGATCCACTTCCACACCCACGACACCTCGGGCGCCCAGATGGCGACGCTCCTGGAGGCGGCCCGCAGCGGTGCGAGCGTGGTCGATGCTGCCTTTGCGCCGTTCTCCGGGCTGACGAGCCAGCCGAATCTCAACGCCCTCGTCGATGCCGCCCGACACTCACCGCTCGACACCGGCCTCGATCCCGAGCCGCTGCGGCACCTGGCCCATTACTGGGCCGCCGTCCGCGACCACTACACGGCCTTCGAATGTGGCATGAAGGCGGCCGATGCCGACCTCTACCTCCACGAGATGCCGGGCGGCCAGTTCACGAACCTCCTGGAGCAGGCAAAGGCCCTCGGCCTCGGCGACCGCTGGGAGGACGTCTGTCGCGCCTATGCCGACGTGAACCATCTCCTCGGCGACATCGTGAAGGTGACGCCCACGAGCAAGTCGGTCGGAGACCTCGCGCTCCTGCTCGTGACCAACGGCATGCAGGCCTCCGACCTCCTCTCCGATTCCCGGGAACTCGCCTTCCCCGAGTCGGTGATCGATCTGGTGGCCGGGCGAATGGGGCAGCCACCGGGAGGATTTCCGCCCGACGTGGTGAAGCGGATCGTGCGCGATGGCAAGGTCGTCACGGGCCGCCCCGGTGAGTCGCTGCCGCCGGCCGATTTTCATGCTGCCGAAAAGAAGACGGCCGAGATCGTGGGCCGCACGGCCTCTCCCCGGGAGGTGCTCTCATGGCTCCTCTACCCGCGGGTCTTCCAGGACTACGCCCAGCATGTCGCGAAATTCTCCGACGTGAGCGTGCTCCCCACGCCCGCGTTCCTGGAGGGTCTCAAGCCTGGTGAGGAGCTGGCCGTGGACATCGAGCCCGGCAAGACGCTCGTCATCCGCCTGCTCACGGTCGGCGAGCCCCATGCCGACGGCACACGGACGGTATTCTTCGAGCTCAACGGCCAGCCGCGAAGCGTGTCGATCGCCGACAAGAGCCTCGAGGCGAAGGTGCAGCGCCGGCCGAAGGCGGTCGCCGGCGACGCCCGCGAGGTGGGCGCCCCGATGCCGGGGCTGATCGTGACGGTGGCGGTCCGTCCGGGCGATGCGGTGACGAAGGGGCAGAAGCTCCTTTCCCTCGAGGCGATGAAGATGGAGACGACGGTCTATGCCGAGCGGGATGGCTCGGTGGCCGAGGTGCTCGTGTCGCCCGGCACGCCCGTCGAGGCCCAGGAACTGCTCGTCCGGTACGGCTGACACGGTTTCTCCGTGTTCTTAACGCGGCCCGTCGGCCGCAACCAAAGAGGATCCTCGCCGAACATTGAGCGGCTGTCCGTGTCCGTTGTAGCCGCAGGTTGTTCTACCTGCGGAATGCGGCATCCATGCCGTGTGATGGGGCGGCGGTGTGCAGGGTTCCAAGCTGACACTACAGGAGTGGCGGCCACCGCTGAACACGATGCCCTCCGCGAACGTCCGGTGACGGGGCGTGGTCAACCCCGACCGGCCACACGCGCGAGGATCACGTGTGACTCTCTGACACGAGCCTGCCCCGGCTCCGGGGGCCGCCACTGGGCCGGTCGTGCCGATTCTCCGGGCTGTGCGGCCTTGCGGACGGGCCGGTGTCAGGATTTTTAAAAATCGTCGTGACACGGATGGCGGCAGCGGCAACTCATGAGGATGAAGGGGCGGTCCGGCGGTGGATGCGGCCCACGAAACTCAAACCGTTTTCTTGAAAGGGTGGTTGCATATGGATCCCCAGATCATCAGTTGGATCGTGAGCCTGATCGCCGGTGGTGCCGGTGGCAATGTCGTAGGAGCACTGCTCAAGAACCGGAATCTCGGCCCGCTCCTCAATACGGTGCTGGGCCTCGTCGGCGGCAGCTTCGGTGGCAAGATCCTGCCGATGCTCGTGCCGGCGATCGGCGCGCTCGTGGGCGGCAATGAGAGCCTCGCCGGCACCGGCGGTCTCTCCGCGATCGTCGGCGCGCTGCTGCCGCTGATCGTCAGCTACCTGAAGAAGCCGGCGCAGGCCTGATCGGCTCCGCAGGGAAATCGAGAGCACGGCCGGGGGGCGGCATGACCCCCGGCCGTCGCTTTTTCAGGGAGCGAGTCACTTCACCAGATCTTTGAACATCTTTCGCACCTTCTGCACCTTCGGTGCGGCCGCGGCCTGGCAGTAGGGCTGGAAGGGGTTCTTGGCGAAGTAGTCCTGGTGGTAGTCCTCGGCCGGGTAGAACGTCGTCGCTTTCGTCACCTCCGTGACGATCTTCCCCGGAAACACCTTCGCCGCGTCGAGCTTCCGGATGATCTCCTCGGCGATCCGCTTCTGCGCCTCGTCGTGATAGAAGATGCCCGAGCGATACTGCGTGCCGGCGTCTGCGCCCTGACGGTTGAGGGTGGTCGGGTCGTGCGTCGCGAAGAACACCTCGAGGAGCTTCTCGAACGGCACCTGCGCCGGGTCGTATTCGATCTCGATCGCCTCGGCGTGGCCGGTGAGTCCCGTGCAGACATCCTTGTAGGTCGGATTCGCGACGCTGCCGCCGATGTAGCCGCTGGTGACCGACCGCACCCCCTTCAACTCGGCGTAGACGGCCTCCGTGCACCAGAAGCAGCCTCCCGCGAACGTCGCCTTGGCGAGTGCCTTCGGCTCATCCTCGGCTGCCGCCCCCATCGATCCGCCAGCACCGACCATGATCGCTCCTGCCATGAGAGTTCCCAACACGACGCGGTTCATGACGCTTTCTCCGTTGTCGTAGTGTAGGCCAGCCGCCGCGGATCGACGACATACCGCAGCGGCTTGTCGGCCCAGGCGCCAGCGTACCCGACGCCGATCCGTGGCGTCCGCTCGATGTGCCGCCGAGGAACCTCGATGCCCGGCTCCAGCCACAAACGGGTCCGCTTTCCCGCCGGTCGGCCGTTGAAGGCCCCATCGACACCAAGGCCCCTCGTGACGCGGCCCGGCCCCACGAAGTCGCCCGCTCCACGAATCAAGACCGCGGCCGGCACACCCTCGGCCCCCGTCACGACATTGAGCATCCAGTGGATCCCATAGCAGAGATAGACATACCAGTGGCCGGCCGGTCCGAACATCACGGCATTCCGTTTGGTCATCCCCTTCGAGCCGTGGCAGGCCAGGTCGTGACCGCCGAGGTAGGCCTCCGTCTCGAAGACGACGTGCCTCGTGACCCGGCCGTCCGCACCACGCACCGCAAGCGACGAACCGATCAGCTCGCGCGCCACCCGTTCCGCCGGCCGGTCGAAGAAATCCCGAGAAAACTCACGCGTGCAATTCATGAAGTGTCTCGCGTCCTGTGCGTTCACGATTGGAGTGCGGGTGGTCTTCGGATAACGGGAGCACGGGCGATCGGGGGAAGTCGAGGCGAGTGGGCGTATCCTCGCCCTCCGAAGCCGAGGCTTTCACCGTCGCCCGGGCGGTTTTCTCACAGAGACGGGTGGTCTTCACGATCTTGCGTCCGGCTTGGGTGATCGACAGCCGATATTCTAAGATGCCGCCCCCGGAACCATCGCACGCGGAGCCACACAACACCCATGGAAGCAGGCATCGTCGGGCTGCCGAACGTCGGCAAGAGCACGCTCTTCAACGCCCTCACCCAGTCGAAGGCGGCCCAGAGCGCCAATTATCCCTTTTGCACGATCGAGCCCAACGAGGGGATGGTGAGCGTGCCCGACGGCCGGCTGAACCGGATCACGAAATACATCCCGCCGCAGAAGGTGATCCCGGCCGCCCTCAAGCTCGTCGATATCGCCGGCATCGTGAAGGGGGCCAGCGAGGGCCAGGGGCTCGGCAACAAGTTCCTCTCCCACATCCGTGAGGTCGATGCGATCCTGCAGGTGGTCCGCTGCTTCGAGGATCCTGACGTGATCCACGTGTCGGGCAAGGTCGATCCCGTCTCCGACATGGAGACGATCGAGATCGAACTGATGCTCGCCGACATCCAGCACCTCGAGAACCAGCTCCCCAAGGCAGAGCGGGCGGCGAAGAGCACCGACAAAGAGGCGAAGCTCAAGGTCGAGGTGATGAAAAAATGCCTCACCCATCTCGGCGGGCAGCAGCCGCTCCGGACGCTCACCCTCGACGAGGCCGAGCGAAAGGCCGTGAAGGAATTCGGCCTGCTCACGGCGAAACCGATCCTCTACGTGGCCAACGTGGACGAGACCGACCTCGAGGGAAAGGCCGCGCTCGTGCAGACGGTGCGGGCCGCGGCGGCGAAGGCGGGCGCGGAGGTGGTGCCGGTGTGCGCGAAGCTCGAAGCCGAGATCGCCGAACTCGACGAGGCCGATCGGGCCGAGATGCTCGCCGACGCGGGCCTTTCGGAGCCGGCGCTCGCGGTGCTGGCCCACGCCGCCTACCGCACGCTCGGCCTGCAGAGCTACTTCACGGCGGGTGAGAAGGAGGTGCGGGCCTGGACGATCCCCGTCGGCGCCCTCGCCCCGCAAGCGGCCGGCGTGATCCACACCGACTTCGAGAAGGGCTTCATCCGCGCCGAAATCTACTCGCTCGAGGATCTGGAGCAGTATGAGAGCGAGAAGGAAATCCGCGCCCACGGCCGGCTCCGCGTCGAGGGCAAGGACTACGTCATGCACGACGGCGACATCTGCCACTTTCTGGTGAATCGGTAGTTTTACGCCCGCGGGGCCATCCATGGCCCCCGCGGGCTTGGGCGAGATGCGAGCCAGCTCGCATCTCGCTCCGTGAGCCCGCCCTCCAGGCGGGCAATCCATCGTCATTCACCCCAGCGGGCTTGCCGACCCCCGGCGATGGGCGTGGACAGCCCCGACCAGCGAAACGGTGGGGATCTGGTGTGCGATGGATCAGACGCCGGTCGTCTGTGCCGCGTCGTCTCGCAGATGATCGGGGAGCCACTGTTTCTCGGCGTCGTCCGGGGCGACGCTGCTCCCGCCGCCGGGCGAGAAGCCTTCGGCATATTCCTCATCGTGCTCTTCGCGGGCGCTCGTGCCGAAGAATGAATACATCACCGGCACGAGAATCAGCACGAGCAGCGTGGTCATCGCAAGACCAAATACCAAGGCCGTGGCCATCGGGATCAGAAACTGGGCCTGAAAGCTCCTCTCCAGCAAGAGCGGCAGGAGACCGCCGATCGTCGTGATGCTCGTGAGCATGACGGGGCGGAACCGCAGGCAGCCCGACTCCCGCAAGGCCAGCCGAAGCGGGTGCCCCTCACGAACCCGAAGGTTGATGAAGTCGATCAGGCAGATCGAATCGTTCACCACGACTCCCGCCAACGCCACCAGGCCGAACATGCTGAAGATCGTGAGCGGCATGCCCATGATGGCGTGCCCGAACACCGCGCCTGCGCAACCGAACGGGATCGCCGCAAGGATCAGGAACGGCTGGAAATACGACTTGAACTCCATGGTCAGGAGCACGAACATCGCGAACATGGCCACGATGAATCCGACACCGAGGCTCCGCAGCGATTCGTTCGACTGCTCCCGCTGCCCCTCCCAGCGGACCCGGACCAACGGGAACTCCTTCAGGAGGCCTGGCATCAGCCGCCGCTCCATGTCGGCCGTCACCTGCGAGCTTGTGAGAGAACTCCTGGCCACGTCGATATCGGCGGTGACCGTGATCGACCGTTTTTGGCCGAGCCGATTGATCTCCGAATAACCCCGTGCGACGGTCAAGTCGGCAAGTTCGGCGATCGGCCGCTTCACGCCGTCGGGTCCGGTCACGCGGATTTCATCGAGTGTCGCGAAGGTGCGTCGCTCCTCCCTGGGATAGCGGACCATCAGCTTCACCTCGTGACGGCCCCGCTGCAGCCGCATCACCTCCTCGCCGTAGTAACTTGCGCGAATCGTCCCCGCGAGCTCGGTCAGCGAGATGCCGAGCGTCTCCGCATTGGGCTTGACCTTGATCTGGTACTCCCATTTGCCCGGCCGAGAGTCGTCGTCGATGTCGATCACACCTGGATACTGAGCCATCCATGCCTTGCACTGCTCCACCGCCTCCTCGAGCTGACGGACGGAATCGGGACCAGCGGTCGCCAGGAGCTTGAACTCGATCGTTTTGCCCCCGGGTCCGATGTTTTCCGTGCCGTAGACGAGCGACTCCGTCCCGGGAAACTCTCCGGCAGCCCGTCGCCATTCGCTGATGAATTCCTCGCTCGTCACGCCGCGGTATTCGCCCTCGACCAGCTCCACGGCCACCGCACCGACATGGCTCCCGCTCATGCGGGCATCGGGGCCCACCTCTCCCTGCGCCGCCACCTGTCCGA
>JBJTDB010000132.1:0-793 GCA_046092145.1 Planctomycetia bacterium
GGTATCGCCATGCCCCACACCTCCGACCCGCGTGGCGACATGGGCCCGGCCGAGTCCCGTCGTCGTCCGGGCCAACCGACCCGAGAGCCGCGCAAAAACGACCCTGGCCACAAGCGGCACCGCCGCGATTGCCCCTCCCACGGCGTTGAACAGGCCGCCGGCGAGGAGCGTGCGATTGCCGGATGCCATCCCTCCGAGCAGCCCGCCGATCCACCGCCGCACCGCCCGGCGAATTTGAAAGCGGCCGATCGCGGCCTCTTCCGGAACCTCGACAACCGTGTGTGTCGGACGCATGACGATCGGACACAACGGCGTAGCATGCCAGTCGTCGATGCCCCGGTAGTACATCGACACGAAGAAAAAACCCGCCGTTCCCAAGGTTTCGAATGTCTCTCCTTGCTCCTCGAGGTGTCGTCGGAGCGACTCGCATCGATCGTCCATGCAGAACACGGCCTGCACGGTTGGCTGGGCTGACCCCGGAGGCACAGCCGCGGTGTCGTGCGCCGCGAGCCCATCGAGCGTGACGATACGATGCCGCCGTTCGTAGGCGAGATGAAAAAGCCGCCGACGCGCGACCGCGTCGAAGCCAAGAACCGTCCGCTCCAGACGCATGAGGTCGTTCTCGTCGAGGGCGCGGATGTCCGCCGCCGAGAGCCCAACGATGGAGGCCACCTGGCACAGCAGAAAGGCGCGGGCCACGCTGCCGGGTCCCCGCCACGGCGGGTGCCGATCGCGAAGCTCCGTCCACAGGCCGGCGAGGTCACCGTCATGACCGAGCCGTCCCGCTGCCCAT
>JBJTDB010000133.1:0-13696 GCA_046092145.1 Planctomycetia bacterium
GCGTATTCCCTTGCTTGCGCGGCGGGCTTCCAAAGCACGGCAAAGCCCGTGCTGAACACGATTGCCTTCCAGGCCTCGCTCACTCGATGCTGGCTGCGCTTTCGGCATCCATGCCTGCGCTGGCCAGCAACGCCGGCTCACGGGGCACGGGCAGCCCCTCGCTCGGTCCTTTGGTGCGGAGGCCCCAAGCAGGCCGAGGCCAGGATGGCGAGCGGAGCGCGAAACTGCCCGCCTGGAGGGCGGGCCCGACGGCCGCAGCGACCCGTGGTCGCTGAGGCCCAAGCGACGCGAGGCCAGGATGGCGAGCGGAGCGCGAAAGCTAGCGGTCGAAGAGCTTCTTGATCGCCCAGACCGTGGCGGCGCGGCCGGCGCGGGCGATCGAGCGAGTGAGCGGGATCCGCTTGGGGCAGACGGCGACGCAGTTTTGAGCGTTGCCACACATCTGGATGCCGCCCTGCGACGTGAGCGACGCCATTCGCTCGTCGGCGATCATCTTGCCGATGGGATGGGCGTTGAAGAGCACAGCCTGGCTGATCGCGTGGGGGCCGACGAATCCCTGGTCGAAGGAGGACCGTCGACGCTTCTCGAAATCTTCCTGCGATTCGTCGTCGCGACGCACGACATCGATCTTCGTGAATTGCGGACAGGCTTCGATGCAGCAGCCGCAGCTGATGCAGGTGGTGAGCGGGTAGGCGTCTTCCTGGTCCTCGGGGGAGATTCTCGGGCCTGGGCCGTGGTCGTAGGAACCATCCACGGGCACCCACGCCTTCACCCGCTCGAGTGAGCGGAAGAGGCGGCCGCGATCGACGCAGAGGTCGCGGACGACCGGGAATTTCGACATCGGCCTCAGTTCGATCTCGTCGTCCTCCTCGAGCAGCGCATCGACGAGGGCCGAGCAGGCCATCCGGGTCCTGCCGTTGACGAGCATCGTGCACGACCCGCAGACCTCCTCGAGGCAGCTGCAGTCCCAGGCCACCGGGGGCACGTGGCGCCCATCCTCCGATCGGGCCTGTGCCGCGATCTTCTGGAGAACGCTGATCACGTTCATGTTGGGCTCGTAGGGAACCTCGAACCGCTCCCAGTAACTCTCCTCCGCGGGCGCGTCTTGCCGCAGGATGCGAACACGGATGGACCGGGGGGTGGATGCAACCGCCTGGATCATGGGATCGACCTCCAATCAGGCTCCTGTCGTGGCCGGCGTCATGGGCCTCGCCGCATGGCCGTTGGTCGCGGCCGCCTTCGACTGCCGCTCCTTCCACACTTCTTCGATCACCTCGCCTCCGACCAGTCCGTAAAGCCGCGGACGGGGCGGGATGAGTGAGGTATCGACATCCTCGTACCGAATCTGCGGGTGACCGTCGGCGCCATGCGAACCGACCGTTGTCTTCAGCCAGCGACGGGTGTTTTCCTCGAAGCGATCGCACCACCGCTCCGCTTCACGGCGTTTTTCGGCCGGGTCGGTCGCCACGATCCCGGGCATCGCGAAGGCGGGCTTGAAGTGGGCGCCGCGGCACTCGTCTCGCTGGAGCGCCCCCTTCAGGATCAATTTCGCCAACGGGAACATGTCCCCCAACGCCTTCGTGAAGACGACGTTTTGATTCGTCCAGTTGCCGGTGTCGGAGATGGCGCACCGCTTCCAACGCTCCTCCAGCGAACACGCCTCGTCGTAGGCGGCCGCGAGCTGCTCGTTGCGGCGGACGACGGTCGCCGTCCGGGTCATCAGATCGCCCAGTTTCTGGTGGAGGTCGTAAGGGTTTTCGGAGCCGGCCGTACGCGAGAGCAAGGCCCGATGGCGGCCCTCCTGCCGATCGACCGCTGCCTTGAACAGGGCCGACGTGCCTTCCGGCGACCGGCTGCCGGCGATCACGCCAGGAGCGCAGAAAAGTCCGCTGAAGATGCACGACAGGAGCGAGTTCGCCCCGAGGCGATTGGCGCCGTGGTACTGGTAGTCGCACTCGCCGATCGCGTAGAGGCCCGGGATGCTGGTCTGCTGGTTTCTGGGCGAACCCTCCACCATCCCGCCCGACGAGCTCTTTTCGTAATCGACCCACAGGCCACCCATCGAGTAGTGGACGGCAGGGAAGATCTTCATCGGAACGGTACGGGGATCGACGCCCTGAAACTTCTCGTAGATTTCGAGGATGCCGCCCAGTTTGCGGTCGAGCATCTCACGCGGGATGTGGGTGAGGTCGAGGTAGACGCAGAGCCTGTCCTTCTCGACCGACAGGCCTTCCGTCGTGCAGATGTCGAAGATCTCGCGGGTGGCGATGTCGCGCGGCACGAGATTGCCGTACTTGGGATACCGCTCCTAGAGGAAGTAGGAACGCTCGGCTTCCGGGATGTCTCGCGGGTCGCGAGGATCCTGCGGCGAGCGCGGCACCCACACGCGGCCCCCTTCGCCACGGGCGCTTTCGCTCATCAGCCGCAGCTTGTCGGCGCCTGGGATGGCCGTGGGATGCACCTGGATGAACTCGCCGTTGGCGTAGCAGGCGCCGGACTGGTAGGCCCGGCTCACGGCGCTTCCGGTGCAGACCATCGACATCGTGGACCGGCCGTACACGAGCCCGCAGCCGCCGGTGGCCAGGATGACGGCGTCTGCCGGAAAGGCCCGAAACTCCATCGTGACGAGGTCCTGGCATACGGCGCCTCGGCATCGGCCCGACTCGTCGACCACGGGCTCCAGGAAATCCCAAAACTCCCACTTCTTGACCTTGCCCTCCACCTCCCATCGCCGCACCTGCTCGTCGAGCGAATAGAGCAGTTGCTGGCCGGTGGTGGCGCCGGCGAAGGCGGTCCGCTTGTAGAGCGTTCCGCCGAACCGCCGCTGGTCTCGAAATCCCTCGGGAGTCCGGTTGAAGGGCACGCCGAGGCGGTCCATGAGGTCGATGATGCGAGGCCCCCAGTCGGCCATCTCCTTGACGGGGGGCTGATGCTGGAGGAAGTCGCCGCCGTAGACGGTGTCGTCGAAGTGCTTCCACTCGGTGTCGCCCTGCTGGCGAGTGAGGGCGTTGACACTGTTGATGCCCCCCTGGGCACAGACGCTGTGCGATCGCTTCACCGGAACGAGGCTGACCAGATCGACATGGATGCCGAGTTCGGCCAGCCGCATGGTTGCGGCGAGGCCGGCAAGTCCGCCTCCGATGACAAGGACCCTGGGTTGCGCCATCTGTCAATTCTCCCCGGGAATGGTGTGACTGCCCTCGAGCATCCGCCTGACCTCGTCCATCCGAGTCTCGACGGCGCGGGCCTGCTCCACATCGACTGACCGCATGCCGCCGAGCGCGCCAAGGCCGGCGGCTCCCAGCAGTACTCCCACGATCGCGCTGATCCAGTTCGCCCGTCGCATGGCCGCAGGGCTCGTCCACAGGCCCCAGGTGATGCCGAGCGTCCACAGCCCGTTTGAAAAATGGAAGACGGTGGAGAGGATGCCGATCGCGTAGAGGATTGCGACGATCGTCGGCTGCAACGCCACGGCCGCCGAACTCGACGCATGGTGCGGGTCGAACTTGCCACCGCCAAACGGAGCGCCCAGCCAATGCAACTGCATGATGTGCCAGACGATGAACGCAAACGCGATCATGCCCGTTGCTCGTTGCAGCGTGTACCGAACGTTGCCCACGTAAGGGTATGACCCGACGTTGGGCAGGCCGTTGGCGATGATGATGAAGCCGACCGTCGCGTGGAAGAGCATCGGCAGGAAGATGAATGCCCACTCAATCGGCACCAAGAGAGGGCCGAGCGAGTGGATGAGATCGACCCGCGACTGAAAACTACCTGGACCGGCGAGCACCGAGGCATTCGTGAGGAGGTGGACCACCAGGAACGCGCCGACGGGGATCAATCCCGACAGGGAGAAGAGCCGATAGATCAGAAACTGGTGGCGGGAGAGAAAGGACGGCGACGGGTCGCTAGCGCTCACAACAGGCCTCTCAGCGGGGCATCCAGGGGTTCGGCTCTGGGATCAGATCTGGGATCAACTTTGGGATCGGCCGAAATCGGATGCCGCGACACCACGGCGTCCGTCCATCGCACCGCTTGAGGAGTATAGGGCCACCGAAGGCGCGGGCAACGGCGGCCACCATTTGGCGGCACCCGGAGCCAGATTTATACTTTTGTGGGTGAGCGTATTCGGCCGGGGTTTCCGCCCGGCATGGAGGGTCGTTGGTGTCGGAATCGCAGACAGACCGCGGCGTGATCGCCAACCGAACCGTCGATCCGGCCGCCCTTCCGGCCGATGAGTCGGCACGGATCCTCGCGGCGCTTCCAGATGGTGTGGCGCTTCTCGACGCCGAGGGCGCCATCTGCTGGGCCAACCACCAACTGAGCCAATGGTGTGGCGGCTGTGGGCAGCCTGGGGTCAAGTTTTTTGAGGCGCTCGGCCAGCCCGACATCGAGGGGCCCGACGCCGATCCACTGCGGGCCGTGCTCGACCGAGGGACGACCTCGAGCTGCACGCTGCGATCGGGCGACAACCGCTACTACCATCTTCGAGCTGCTCCCTTCACCGGCGGGGCATTCGGCTGCTCGCCGCGGGTGGTGGTCGCCGTTCGCGATGTCACGCACGCCATCCTCGAACAGCAGAAGCGGGCGGCCATCCAAAAGGCCGGAGAAACACTCGCCGACCTGACCCCCTCGGAACTCGCCGACATGACGGTGGCCGAGCGGATCGAGCTGCTCAAGAGCAACATCATCCACTACTCCAAGGATCTCCTGCACTTCGACGTCTTGGAGATCCGTCTTCTCGACCGACAGACGGGGCGTCTCGAGCCGCTGCTTGCGGAGGGCATGCAGCCGGAAGCCGAGG
The DNA here is from genome assembly GCA_046092145.1 of Planctomycetia bacterium. GTDB lineage: Bacteria > Planctomycetota > Planctomycetia > Pirellulales > UBA1268 > CACORA01. The sequence continues at coordinate 4,805 of JBJTDB010000133.1, forward strand.
CGCGCATCCTCTATGCCAAGCCGGAGAACAACGGCGTGACCGGCTGGGTGGCGGCGACCGGCCAAAGTTACCGTTGCAGCGACACGACCAAGGACCCGCTCTACCTGGAGGGTTGCAAGGGGGCCAAGAGTTCGATGACCGTGCCGCTTGTGATGCATGGGCAGGTGATCGGCACCTTCAACGTCGAAACCCCGGAGCCGGGCGGTTTCACGGCGACCGACCTCCAGTTTCTCGAGATCTTCTCTCGCGATGTCGCCGCATCGCTCAACACGCTGGAACTGCTCGTCGCGGAGAAGGCATCGACCGCCGCGGAGAGCATCGAGGCGATCCACGGGGCGGTGGCCCTTCCCGTCGATGACATCCTCAACGACGCGGTCGGCGTGATGGAGAAATACATCGGTCACGATGCCGACGTGGTCGATCGCCTGCAGCGAATCCTGCGCAATGCGCGGGATATCAAGCAGGTCATCCAGAAGGTCGGGGAGACGATGGCCCCCGTGTCGGTTCACACGCAGCACCGCCAGGGCGAACGCCACCAGACGCTCGTCGGCCGACGGGTTCTCGTGGCCGATGCCGACGAGCAGGTGCGGGCGGCGGCCCATTCGCTGCTCGAGCGGTACGGGTGCGTCGTGGAGACGGCCCGGGACGGCGCGGAGGCTGTTTCGATGGTGCGGGCCTGCGGAGCTGAGCAGTACGACGTGATCATCGCCGACATCCGGCTTCCCGACATCAACGGTTACGAGTTGCTCGTGCGGCTTCAGCAGCTGTTTGGGCCGGGCCCCGAGGGCCAGACGGCGGCGGTGCCGTTGGTATTGATGACGGGCTTCGGCTACGACCCGGGCCACTCGATCGTGAAGGCCCGCCAGGCAGGGATCGACCTGGTGCTTTTCAAGCCGTTTCGCATCGACCAGCTGCTCGACACGATCGAGCGGATGCTTGCCCGCTCCCCGGTGGGCGTGGTCGGATAGCCGGCGAAGACGCCGTCCGCGACCCGGGAATCCAGGCCTGACGCCAAAACGGGTGGTTTGGGCGGTCGGCGCATGGTCTTGACCCAGGCAGCCGCATGCCGGTACTTCTCCCGCCCTCGTGGGTCATTCCCCGCGAGCCAGGAATCATTCGCATGCGATTCACCGCCATCGTTCGACTGCCGAAGGCCCTCTCGAGACACGCCTGGGTAGGGGCTGGCGTCGTGCTCCTCGCAGCGTGGGGCGTGCTCCTTCGTGCCGACGACGAGCTGTCTCCAGGACGGTCCGAAGCGTCCGAGGCCCGCGCCGTGATCGAGCGGGCGATCGAGGCCGCCGAGGCGAAACCGCAGGCCGTCGGGCAGGAAGCGAACGCGGCGGCCCCGCCTGCCGCCGATCCGTCTGCGACTCCGCCCGAGGTGGAACTCGCGAAAATCTCTGCGCAGGTGGCCGCCAGGCAGCTCGAGGCCCGCCGGCTGGCGCAGCGAAAGCCCGCCGATGCCCTCGATCTGCTCGCGGAACTCGTTGCGACGATCGACGCGGCCCAGATCCCCGCGCCGTCGAAGGATCAGTTCAAAAGGCGGGTCGATCGCACCCGCCGCGACATCGAGGAGGCCACCGGCAAGCGGTCGTCGGAACTGGCGCTCGACCGGAAGAACGAACAAGTCGAGTCCCAGATCGATCGTGAGCGGGCGAAGCGGGTCGAGGTCGATCAACGGCTCGCGATGTTGGTGGAGGAGTACAACGCGCTCGTCGATGAGCAGCGATATCCCGAGGCCGAGGTGATCGCCAAGAAAGCGGGCCAGCTCGCCCCCGACAATCCGGTGGTACGGCAGCTTCTGTCGCAAAGTCGGATCGTCCGCCGGCTTGCCGCCCAGCGTTCGATCGGGCAGGAAAAGGAAAATGGATTCCTCGACGATGCCGAAGACACCGAGCGGGCCAGTGCCCCGTTCGTCGGGCCGCTCGCCTTCCCCGACACCAAGGACTGGGCCGATCTCACCAAGAGCCGCTCGCGACTGAAGGCCGAGGGGCGATCACGGCTGTCGCCGGCCGAGCAGGTGATCGAGAAGAAACTCTCGACGCCCGTCCATGCCTCGTATCGTGACGAGCCGCTGGTGGCCGTGCTCGAGAAGCTCGCGAAGCAGGCTGACGTGCCGCTCCATATCGATCTCGTCGGGCTCGAGGGGGAGGCGGTGCGCAGCGACACGCCCGTGACCATCTCGCTCGATCAACCGATCTCGCTCAAAAGCGCCCTCAAGCTCCTGCTCGAGCCGCTGCACCTGGACTCCACGATCCGCGACGAGGTGCTGAAGATCACCAGCCCCCGCATCGCCAAGGGAGCCCTCTACAGCGTGTCGTACCAGGTGGCAGACCTGGTGGTTCCAATCCCGAATTTTTCCTCCGAAGGGCTCGGCATCACCGGGGCGCTTCGCGAGGGCTATTCTCGGGTGTCGGCGGCCCGATCCGGGCTGTCGGTGGAAACCGGCCCGGCTCCGGCCGGCCTGAATGCGGTCCGATCGGCGGGTGGTCAGGGGGTCGATTCGACCTCGTTGGCTCAGTTCCAGGGTGGGCTGCCCAACGCGCCTGCGGGCGTCTCCAGCGGCTCGACGCCGTCGATTCCGTTCGGCCCCGGCAACGCGGGGGGCAGCATGGCCGACTTCCAGTCGCTCATTCTGCTGATCACCGAGACGATCGCTCCGCAGAGTTGGGCCACCGTCGGCGGCCCGGGAACGATCCGCGAGTTCGCCACGAATCTCAGCCTCGTGGTCAGCCAGACGCAGGACGTGCATGACCAGATCGCCGATCTTCTCGAACAGCTCCGACGGCTTCAGGATCTGCAGGTGACGATCGAGGTGCGGTTCATCTCGCTCAACGACACCTTCTTCGAGCGGATCGGCGTCGATTTCGACTTCAACATCCAGTCGGGCGTGAAGCAGCCGCTCAACATGACCGCCGTCCCAACCTCGCAGAACGGATCGACCTATCCGAATACGCTCGGAATCAATGCCGCTCCGGGTGGCGTGTCGCAGCTTATCGGCCTCGACAACACGGGCAACCCGGGCGTGGCGTTGGCGCCCTCGTTCGGAACGACAGGAACGACGGGCACCACGGGCACCACGGGCACCACGGGACGGGCAGGTGGGGCGGGCACCACGGGCACGACTGGCACGACGGGGACCACCGGCACGACGGGGACCACCGGCAGAGGCGGGACCGCCGGGAGCCAGCCAAGCTTCTTTTCGATTCCTTTCCGACAAAACAGCTTCGGGGCGGCTGGCGTGCCGTCGCTGCCGGGCCTTCCCGATCCGACAAGTTCGGCGGCCAGCATCGGCTTCGCGATCCTTTCAGACATCGAGGCCTATTTCCTGATCCAGGCGGCCCAGGGCAACACCCGCAGCAACGTGATGCAGGCCCCCAAGGTGACGCTCTTCAACGGCCAAAACGCCTTCATCTCGGATACGCGGCAGCGGCCCTTCGTGACCAGCGTCGTGCCGGTGGTCGGCGACTTCGCCGCCGCTCAGCAGCCTGTGATCACGGTCCTCTCGGAGGGCACGGCGGTGAACGTGCAGGCGGTGGTCTCGCAAGACCGCCGATTCGTGCGGCTCACGCTCGTTCCGTTCTTCGCCACGATCGGCAAGGTGGAGCAATTCCAGTTCGAGGGGTCGCGCTCCACCCGAACCAAGAGCAGCGACGAGAAAACGGGCCTCAACGGCGACACCGGCGGCATCATCAACGTGCAGCCGGGGCTCACCACGGGACAGTCGAACAAGCAGGAGCAGGAGGTTCTCTCCAACGGCACGACGATCCAGCAGCCGGAATTCCTCTTCACCACCGTCACGACGACCGTGAGCGTGCCCGACGGAGGCACGGTGCTCCTCGGCGGCATCAAGCGGCTCCGCGAGGGCCGCAACGAGTTCGGCGTCCCGATCCTGTCGAAGATCCCCTACATCAACCGGCTCTTCAAGAACGTGGGCATCGGCCGAACGACCGACTCGCTCATGCTGATGGTGACCCCTCGGATCATCATCCAGGAAGAGGAAGAAGAGAAGCTGCTCGGAACGAAGGGCCCATAGCTGTCATGAGGCTCTGGCTGACGGGAGGAGCGGTGCTCGGCGGTGTGGGCGTGGCGGCCGGGTCGTTTGGCGCCCACGGCCTCAAGCATCTGCTCGAAGCATCCGGTCAGTCGGCCAACTGGGAGACAGCTGTCCGATACTGCCTCGTCCACGCGCTGGCGATCCTCGTCGTCGCGGTCGCCGCCAGCCTCCCGCAGACCGTGGGCTGTCGCGGCATCCTGAGCGTCGCAGGCTGGTGCTTCATGAGTGGCACGGTGATTTTCAGCGGCGCGCTCGCCGCGCTGGCCCTCACGAACATCCGCATCCTCGGCGCGATCGTGCCGATCGGCGGAGTGATGATGCTCGTGGGCTGGGCCGCGCTCGCCGCTGCGGGATGGCTCGCCGCGGGCGACTGACAATCGAAACTCGCCGAGGATCGTGATTCTTAAGACCGCATTTCGGATAGGTGTAGCGACGATCCGACAAGCTGAGAAAGGTAGGCGAAGGGGTCGGCGAACGCTCGAGGAGCGTGGGGCGTATCCTCGCCCCGCGACAACCCGAAGGGCCGCTCAGCGGCGACTTTTGCCGCCCTTGAGCCGGCGATACACGTAGGCCGGATGCGCTTCAACTCCCGAACGGATCGTCAGCGGCCGGCTTGGTGCCGCCCTCGTCCTCGGGCATCTCGGCCTCGGCAGTATCGTCGCCTGCCGGGAGTTCCTCGGTTGCTTCCGCGGCATCGCGTTCCGCCGGTTCGGCCGACTCGGCTGGCTGACTGGGGCGACCGGCCGGTGCCCCGCGGACGGTTTCAGGACGGCGTGTCCGCTGCACGTCGGGTTGGGCTGCCTCGACCTCGGAATAGCGACGCATGATCGCTTGGCGCCGTTGCTCCATGGCGACCATGCGGGCCCGCACGCGATGCCGCTCGAGCTGCAGGCGGGGCTCTCCCTGGATTCGTTCGAGCGATCTGGCTACCGGCCAGTTGCCCTGGCTTCCGGCCTCGTGGGCGGCGCCGCTCGTGAAGTCGGCTTCGGCCTCGTCGAGCCGGCCAAGTTTCCAGGCTGCCAGCCCCCGAAAATAGAAGGCCCGAGGGTCCTTGGTGCCACCCTCGATGGCGGAGGTCAGCTGGTCGTAACTCTGCTGGAAGTCGCCGGCGTACTAGGCGTGCACACCATGTCCGTAGGCGGTGCTGAGAACCGCATCCTCACGGGCGGCCGCACGGGCCGCGATGAAGAGCACCGCGCTCAGGGCGAGGGCATGCCGCATCCACGTCGGCAGATGACTGAACGACCGCATCCGGGCTCCTCCACGTCAAGGCACCATCACCTCAAGGCACCATCACCCTGGCGAAGCATATCGGCGGAATCACGGGGTGACGAACCGTGCTCGCTGCCCGGGGCGGCAAACCCTGCCGGGGCGGAAGCCGGTTACCCCCGCAGGATTTTCCCAGACGGCGCCATCCCCCGGGCCAGGGCATGGCTTCGAAACGAGTTCTCCTCGAGGAACACCGCCGGCCTCACGAGCTGGAAGAGCAGCCGCTCGCCCGGCCAGCCGAAGCAGGAGAGGAGACGGTCGAAGTCGGCAGGAGGGCAGCTTCCTTTCATGTCGACCAGGACAACGCGGCCGCTGCGGTCGAAGACGGTTCCATCGACCTGCCATGAAAGACCTTCGCGGCGGCTGACCCACACGAATGACCCGTCGGGCTCGGCATACATGCGGTCCAGGCGGCCCAGCCTCTCGATCGCGTCGTCGAACGACATCGCAAGCGGCACCGCGAGCGTATCGTGCGGCACCGCCACGGTGGACCAGGTGCCCCATGCGTCGGCATAGGGAGCCGCCGGCAGGAGGACACTATCGGGGTGGTGATGGACCGAAATCTCGAACGTGTAGAGGTCGTCCGGTTTCATGGTTCAGGCGGCATCGACGATTCCGGGCTCATCACGCGGCGCCCCGATCCGCGCCACGGAGAGGGCCGGCTCTGGAACAAATCCCGCGATGAAACCGTCCGACAGCCATTCGGCATGCGTCGCCGTCGCATCTGGAAATACGACGGCATGTGGAATGTCATCGCGGGAGCGACAATCATACCCCCGGCGTCGGCTCGACCCCAGGCAGATGCACGATGCCTGACCCGCCGCGGGAGCGACGACGGCGTCTCGTGGCGGATGACCGAGCACCAGGGCTCGGCTTCCTGCCGCCGGGAGCGTGATCCGGGGCAGGAGCTGCTCGATCACGGGATCGGGGAGAAGGCCGTCGTGGCCTGCCCGGACTGCGGCCGCTTCCATCCATGCCGCCACCGCATCGACGACGTCGTGTTCCACCGAAACCTCCGGGGGCGTCGCGCGGGCATACCGATGCCAGTGGTCGGTCGCATGCCGCCATGTCTCGCGGACAAGGCGTGCATGGTCGCGCGCGGTAGGGCCGCAGGCCGTGAGCCAGGCGGCCAGATGCCTGGGGGACTCGAGCGAGGCCGCCCTGGCGAGACGGCGCACAAGGCCGGCCGTGACGGCCGATGGGGCGACCGTGCCACGGAGCCGACGCCCGAATTCCACGATCAGGTCGACGGCGAGGCTTTCCGCAAGCGTCGGACCGCGTTCCCTGGGGGGAACAGCCGGAGTCCCGCAGGCCGGATCGCAGTCGTCGCCATGACGGATCACGAGAGTATCGCTCGCCTGCTCGCTGCCGATCGCGATGCCGTGCCGGGCGGCGAGCGACGCGAGTCTCGCGACGTCGAGAATGCGATCACGGTCGCCGAGCAGGCAGGAGACGGCGACCGGAGCGCGACACATCGTCCCGGGCATCGGACGGCCGCGGCTGTCGGCCCGGGGCACGTCGAGCCCGTCGCGGCGAAGCCGGCCGAGCGCCACCAGCAATCGTCGGCCTTGCCGGATCGCGGCGGCGGCGATCCGATCGGCGACGTCACGATCGCGATCACTTTCGCGACAGAGTCGCAGGCCACCATGCCACGGTCGCGATCCTCCCTGCCAGGAAAAACTCGCGAGACCGTCGAAGGTGTCGCCAGCAAGCACGATCTCGACGCCTTCGACGGGTCGATAGCGGCCATCACCGCGGAAGCCCGCACGCCAGGCCGCGCGCCGAAGTTCGCGGAGGAATGCCTCGACGGACCCGCGTGGCGGCGGCCCGTGGACAGTGCCATCGCCGATCGACCAGTTTGCCGTCACCACGAGCATGGAGCGTCTCCCCCATGGGTCCATTCGACGTCCGGGGGCGATCGACGCCAGCGGCGGGCACGCGGTCGTGCGGGTCGTGGAAACCTGTAGGGCTCGGGCAGGCTGTGGCGTGCCGATCAAAAACAGTCGTGTCGCGGCGGCCCATGAGAGGCCATCGCACTACGGTGAGACGAACGTCGTCTGGCACGACGCATCGGCCGAGCCATCGAGATCCGCGCCCGTGACCATGGCCGTGGCCCTGCCGGTGCCGCCCACCGGCAGACGGTAGGTGACCTCGAACGTCGACTGGCTCCCGGGCGGGATGCTCCCCACCGTGTCGAATGAGATCATCGACCCCTCGATTCGCACCCGCGAGGGCACCGGATCCCCGACCAACCGGGCCTGATCGGGGATCGTGATCACGAGTGAAAGCCGGCCGCTGGGAGCGATCCCCGTGTTCGTGATCGTACAGACGAGCGTGGTCGCTCCTCCCGGCATGACGGGATCGTCGAGATCGGCCAGCGAAATGCGGATGCCCGCCTCGCGGGGCGTCCGGGGCCGCGGCGCCGTCGAGCGGATCGGAACGCACGATTCATCGGCCACCATGATCCCTCCCGACGTGCCCGCCAGCACCGCCCGCACGCAGGAGCGGGTCGGTGGGGAATCGGCATAGCTACGGGGCGGAGCCTGGGCCCGCAGATTGAGCTGCCGTCGCAGCTGTTCGCCGGGCTGGATCGGCGGCAGCACCCAGGTCACCTTCGATGAACCGAGCGAATAGCCGTCGGAGGCCTCCAACGGCGAAAAGGCATCGTCCCACGAGAGATCGAGCGTGGTCTCCCCGGTGACTGCGGTGCCCGTGTTCCGGATCGTGGCGACGTATTCGGCAGTCGCACCCGCCGCGAGATCATTGGGCCCGGTGAGGCCGAGTTCGAGCGAGGGCGCGGACGCGGTGGCGGGCACGGTCGTCGTCACGGGCAGCGGCGGCGGAACGATGGGAGACGGCTGCGTAAACGCAGAGCCAGTCGGGGCGGGGGTGCTCGGCACGGTCGGCGACGGCGCTGTCGAGGGCAGCGGCGCTGCTTGGGGGGCGACGGGCGCGGCCGCAACCTGCACGCATGCTGTCGCGCCACCGATGAATTTCTGCGACTGATCGATGATCTCCACGCGGTGGCACTGGCGTCCTGGCTCGTCGAGCGTGAACTCGAGCGTGAGTCGTCGGGACGTGCCGGCGGCCAGATCGACGGTGCCCTTTTGCTCGATCGGGCTCTTCGAGGCATCGTGATGGAAGCCGGAGTCGAAGTAGTCGACGACACGCAGCTTCTGGAGCGGCTGGCCGGAGCGGTTCACCAGCTCCACCTCGAACGACACCTTCTCGCCAATGGTGCCGGTCAGCGGGCCGGTGATCAGCACGGCAACGGGATCCTCCGCCCGTGCAGCCCCACACACGGCGACGATCGCCGCGAACGTCAGCGCCACGCACCATGCACGATTCCGCATCGCAGTCACTCTCCAGCTCGCACCTGGGAACACCCCGGCCGCGGGGCACGATGCTACCACGCAGCCACCGCCCACGGGAATCTCGGGAAATCGAGGGTTCGCTCGGGGTTGCCCGTGCCCCCGAGCCGGACGTTCGCTTCGGGCCTCCTGCCCTTCGCTTCCTCGGAGGTGGCTGGCGCTCTCGCCCTCCGGGCTGCGCTGGCCACCTACGCC
>JBJTDB010000134.1:0-21270 GCA_046092145.1 Planctomycetia bacterium
CCGGCCAACTTCCTCGATGTCGGCGGCGGCGCCGACGTGAACCAGGTCACCGAGGCCTTCCGGATCATCCTCTCCGACAAGCACGTGAAGGCGATCCTCGTCAACATCTTCGGCGGAATCATGCGGTGCACCACGATCGCCACCGCGCTGGTCGAGGCCTCCAAGACGGTCGGCTTCACCGTGCCGCTCGTCGTGCGGCTGGAGGGCACGGAGGTGGAACAGGGCAAGAAGATCCTCGCCGAGAGCGGCACGAGCATCATCACCGCCGACGGTCTCACCGACGCCGCCAAGAAAGTCGTCGCGGCCAGCAAGGCCTGAGCATCGAGCCACACACACCAGGAACAATCCCATGAGCATCCTCGTCAATCGCGACACCCGCGTCATCTGCCAAGGCATCACCGGCAAGGTGGGCGAATTCCACACCCGTGGCTGCCTCGACTACGGCACGCGGATGGTGGGTGGCGTCACGCCCGGCAAGGGCGGCGAGACGATCGCCGGCCTGCCCGTCTTCAACACGGTCGCCGAGGCCCGCGATGCCACCGGCGCCAACGCCACGATGATCTTCGTGCCCCCCGCCTTCGCCGCCGATGCCATCCTCGAGGCGGTCGATGCCGGCATCGAACTGGTCGTGGCGATCACCGAGGGCATCCCCGTCCTCGACATGGCCCGCGTGATGCCCGTCGTGAAGGCGTCGAAGAGCCGGCTCATCGGCCCCAACTGCCCGGGTGTCATCACGCCGGCCGAGTGCAAGATTGGCATCATGCCGGGCTACATCCACACGCCCGGTCATGTCGGTGTGATGAGCCGCTCGGGCACGCTCACCTACGAGGCGGTCTGGCAGCTCACGCAGCTCGGCCACGGCCAAAGCACCTGTGTGGGCCTCGGCGGCGATCCGCTCGTGGGCTCGAGCTTCATCGACATCCTCGAACTCTTCCAGAAGGATCCCGACACGCACTCCATTCTCATGATGGGCGAGATCGGCGGCTCGGCGGAGGAGGAGGCGGCGGAATACGTGAAGAAGCATGTCACCAAGCCGGTGGCGGCCTTCATCGCCGGCCGCACGGCCCCTCCCGGCAAACGGATGGGCCATGCCGGCGCCATCATCTCCGGCGGCAAGGGAACGGCCGAGGCGAAGCTTGCCGCCCTTCGGGATGCCGGGATCGAGATCGCCGAAAGCCCCGCCGACATGGGGGCGGCGCTGGTGCGCGCGATCGCGCGGCGGGCGTGACGGGTTTCACGCGTAGGCCGGGCCGGCGGGCGGCATGAGTTGCCTCGCTGCGGCCCTCGAAGACTCGGTCCGAACGCTCGTCATCCTCACGCCGACCCGACGGCCCTTGTTGTGTGTGAAGGGAATCACGCCCGCCTGCCAGGCCTGTGAGAGATGGTGGGGTGAACTACACTGGTGGTCATGAACGTTGACCTTTTCATCCCCTGCTTCGTGGACCAGATGGCGCCGCAGGTGGGGATGGCAGTGGCGCGGGTGCTCGAGCGCCTGGGGCACACCTGTGAGTTTCGCGCCGCACAGACCTGCTGCGGGCAGCCTAGTTTCAACGCCGGATATCACGATGAGGCCCGCGAGGTGGCGATCCGGGCCCTTGCCGTGTTCGACGGTGCCGAAGCGATCGTCGGCCCGAGCGGCTCGTGTGTCGCGATGATGCGGGTCTTCTATCCGCAGCTGCTCGCGGGCACGCCCCACGAATCGGCCGCCCTCGACCTCGCCGCCCGCACCTTCGAATTTGGCGAGTTCCTCGTCAAGAAGCTGGGCGTCACCGACGTGGGCGCACGGTTCCCGCATCGCGTCACCTACCACGACGGCTGCCACGGCCTGCGTGAACTGCGGATCAAGGATGAGCCGCGGCAACTGCTGCGAGCCGTTCGAGACCTGGAACTGGTCGAGTGCGATGAGCCCGAGAGCTGCTGCGGGTTCGGCGGCCTCTTCAGCGTGAAGTTCCCGATGATCTCGACCGCGATGGCGGAGGTGAAGGGCGGCTCGCTCGCCCGCACAGACTGCGAATACATCGTCTCGAGCGACCCCTCCTGCCAGCTTCAGCTCGACGGATGGCTGTCGCGAAACGGCAGACGTCCTGCCGGCGCCGCTCCCCGCACGATCCACCTCGCCGAGGTGCTCGCCGCCGTGTAGCCGAGGCGGGGGCTACTACTCTTCTCGCGGCTTCGGGCCACGGTAGCGGATCATCACGGTTTTCTTGCCGGTCAGGCCGCGGCTGTCGGTTGCCACGACGACGATCGGCACTCCCTTCTTCTGCCGCATGAACGTATCGGCGTTGGTGGCCGTGACCGCCCCCGACGCCGGGTCGATCGACAGAAAATCGGGCAACGAACCGCCTTCGGACGGCGGTTCCAGACTGAATGTCAGCGTGTCACCAGGATCGAGATCGGTGGCCGTCGCCTGGTAGACCACCGCCCCATCTTTCACGGCCGACGGGATCTCCTGGGAATCGCTCGACGTGATCGTCGGATGATGCATCACCCGCAGTTTTTTCCATTCGCCGAGCTTATACCGCTCGAGCAGCCCGATGTCGCGCACCTTGTTGCCGTTGGCGTCGGTGAAGGCGGCCCGATCCGTGAAGCCATGGGAGCCGTCGTGGTCGAGAAATCGCTCCCCCGCCTCGGCATTGAATGTGCCGTCGCCATCGATGTCGATGAAGAGTTCGCTGCAGACCGAGCCATCGCCCGCCTCGCCGGATGACGTCTCGCCATGAAGCACGATGTCGCGCGTTGCCGCCTTGGGCTCGATGAACCGTGCAAACGTTCGGAGCATGCGTGTGCCAAAGTCGAATCGTGCCTGTGAGCCATCGATCCGATACAGCTCCGGGATCGGCATCGTGGAGAGGACCAGAAGAAGCGTCCCCGCGATGATCATGCCCGCGAGGCCGCCCACGATCGCCCCGCCGACCTTGTCGATCAGAGGCGGAAAGCGGACCGCGCCTTCGGGCACCGCCCCTATGCCCACCCGCACTGCCAGTGCCACGCCAATCCCGAGCAGCCCGAACGACACCGGAAACGCATACTTCGCCGGCACTTCAACCGACATGAGAAACGATCCCAACAATTCACCGAAACCGAACGCGAAGAGGAGCGTGGCCAGGCCCCCGAGTCCGGTCAGCACGGCGAGAAACAGGCCTTGCTGGAAGCCGAAGGCCACCATGCCGACCACCACGGCGAGGACGATCAGGTCGGTAAACGCCTGAAACATTCCGGCCTCCGCAAACAAAGCCATGCCCACTCCCATCATTTCGCCACCCGGGATACCTCGTCGAGGCTCGTCGCGCCCTCGATCACCTTGGCCATGCCCGCCTCCATGAGGGTCCTCATCCCGGCCTTGCGGGCGGTGACGCGGATCGCCTCGATCGACGGCTGGCCAACGAGCATTTCGCGGATCGCCTTATCGAACACGAGCAGTTCGTGGATGCCGGTGCGCCCCTTGTAGCCGGTGCCGTGACAGGCCGGGCAGCCCTTCGCCTTGTAGATCGTCACTTCCTTGCCGGCGGGAACGCCGAGTTTCTTCCGGAGGTCATCGGGGAGCGGGCCGGGCTGCTTGCACTCCGGGCAGAGCACCCGCACCAGCCGCTGGGCCAGCACGGCCGTGACCGCCGACTGGATGAGCGATGTCTCGATGCCGATGTCGAGGAGTCGGGTGACCGTGGTGGCCGTGTCGTTGGCATGGAGCGTGGTGAACACGAAGTGGCCCGTGAGGGCCGCCTGCATGGCGATTTCGGCGGTCTCTTGGTCTCGAATCTCACCCACGAGGATCACGTCGGGGTCCTGACGCAGCACCGACCGCAGGATCTTGGCGAACGTGAGATCGGCGGCGTTGTTGACCGCCATCTGCGAGATATTCTCGAGCCGATACTCGATCGGATCCTCGATCGTGATGATGTTGCGGGAAAGCGTGTCGATCTCGCCGAGCGCCGTGTAGAGCGTGGTCGTCTTTCCCGACCCGGTGGGCCCGCACACGATCAGCATGCCGTGCGGCTGATGGATGATCGACTCGAGCGAGGTCCGCACCGACTCACGCATGCCGAGCGATTTGATGCCGCCTTTCACGACGCCACCGCCGGCGTCGAGGAGCCGCAGCACCATCTTTTCGCCAAAGCTCGTGGGCCCCGTCGCCGCCCGGACGTCGAACCGCTGCGAGCCCTTGATCACCGCAAAGGTTCCGTCCTGCGGTCGCCGCCGCTCGGCGATGTCCATGTCGCCGATCACCTTGAGGGCCGACACGAGGCTCCGGGCCACGGATCCCTGGATCGCCATGAGGCCGCCCATGACGCCATCGACCCGGCATCGCACCTGCATTTCATCGACCGATTTCGGTTCGAAGTGGATGTCGGTGGTCCGCAGTTCGATCGCCTTGGAAAAAATTTCCTCGAGCGTCTTCATGGCCTGCGACGTATCGCGGTCCATCCCCTTGGCTCCCCGAACATCGACCGGCGTGCCATCCTTCTTGACGAACGCGACCTGCGGCATGGCCTGCGCGACGGCCTCCCGTTTATGGAACCATCCCGCCACCGTCTCCTGCAGGCCGACCTTTTCGGCGGCGGCCAGCAGCACCCGCTCTGCAAAATGCCGGCTCATGATCCTGTCGGCCGCGGGGGCCTTGCGGTCCCGCACGATGATGTAGCCCTGCAGGCCGGCCGGCAGCACGAGCATGAACAGCGGAAGCAGGCCAAAACCCCACTGGTAACTCGCGAGCAAAAAGAGCAGCCCGCCGCCGACAAAAATCAGGCTCCATGGCATCGCGTTCCCGAGCACGGTCTCGGCGTCTTTTTCGACCCAGACGCAGGCCGCAGCCCAGGCGACGGCCACGAGGACCCACAGCCCACCGAGCCAGATCACGCGATCCACTGCGTCCGCCGACAGCATTCCGGTCGTTCCTCGAAGCCCGAAGTCCCCACGCGGTCGCGCCGCAGCCAGAGTCTTCTTCTCATTTGTACCCCGCGAAAACCCGGAAATCCAAATTCTCGCGGGGACGTGCCTCCCGACTATCATAACCGGCATGATCGCCCACGAGCCCGGGACGGCCCGACCGGCTAAGTCGCAATTTCTCGCCGACGCCGCGGAACATGTCCGCGACACGGGCCACCGCGCCTTCGTCCGCAAGGCTCTCGGGGGCTACTACGTCAGCCGCGACCTCCAGAAGGCACGCTACCGCGACTGGGAGCATGCCCGCGATGCCGCAAGCCTCGCCAAGTGGTCGGCCGTGAACCGGCTCGACGAACTGCTGCCCCGATTCGTCGCCGCCTTCGAGGCCAATGGCGGCACCGTGCACTGGGCTCGCGATGCCGATGAGGCCAGGGCGATCGTCCTCGACCTGCTCCGCCGTGCGAAGGCCAGGGCCGTCATCAAGAGCAAGTGCATGACGAGCGAGGAGATTCATCTCAACGCCGCCATGGAAAAGGACGGCTACGGCGTCGTGGAAAGCGACCTCGGCGAGTTCATCCAACAGCTTCGCGGGGAGCCTCCGTACCACTTCGTCTTTCCCTGCATGCATGTCCGTCGCGACGAGATCAGCGACCTCTTCGGGAAACATCTCGGCACCCCGCCGACCGACAGCCCCGAGGAGCTCACGATGATCGCACGCCGTCACATGCGGCGGCTCTATGTCGATGCCGACGTCGGGATCACGGGGGCGAATTTTCTCGTGGCCGAGACGGGCCAGATCTCGATCACCGAAAACGAGGGCAACGCCCGGCTCACCGCCGCGCTGCCACGGATCCACATCGCCATCTCGGGCATCGAGAAGGTGGTCGAGCATCTCGACGACCTGGCCGTGCTCTTGCCGATGCTGGCCACGGCCGGGGCCGGCCAGCCGATGACCTGCTACAACACGCTCTATTCCGGCCCGCGAAGGGAAGGGGAGTGCGACGGCCCGGAGGAGATGCATCTGGTGCTGCTCGACAACCAGCGGACGGCGATCCTCGCCGATCCCGAGCAGCGGGATTCCCTGCACTGCATCCGCTGCGGCGCCTGCCTCAACGTCTGCCCCATCTTCAAGAACGTCGGCGGCTTCACCTACGGCACGACCTACCAGGGGCCGATCGGGTCGGTCATCACGCCCCACCTTCGAGGCCTCGCCGAGTGGAACCACCTCTCCGGCGCGAGTTCCCTCTGCGGGGCCTGCACCGACGCCTGCCCGGTGCGGATCGACATCCACCACCACCTGCTGCACAACCGCCGCAACGCCGCCCAAACCGCCCCCAACCGCTGGGAGCGGCTCGGCCACAAGTTTTTCGTGATCGTCGCACGGAGGCCCTGGCTCTTCGCGGCCGGGGGTGCCTGTTTTCGAAAAACCCTGGGCCTCATGAAGGTGCTCCGTCCGCCCCTCCTGCGAGACTGGCTGGCCACCCGCGACCTGCCGCCGGCGCCGTCACGAAGCTTCCGTCACCAATGGGCGGCACGACGATCGTGAAGACCGGCTCACCATCGACCGCCCGCGACACGATCCTCGCCCGCATCCGCGAGGCGCTGCGGCTTCCCGCGCCGCCCCCGCATCTGACGTCGCGCGCCGCCACACAGCCGGCATCGTCCACTGCTGCCGGCGGGACCCGCGGCCTTCCCGTCCTGCCGCTCGAAGTTGCCAGGCCGTGGCTTCCCGATGGAGGTGACACGCCCGAAGAACGGCTGCGACTGGTCA
Source organism: Planctomycetia bacterium (assembly GCA_046092145.1). Lineage (GTDB taxonomy): Bacteria > Planctomycetota > Planctomycetia > Pirellulales > UBA1268 > CACORA01. The sequence goes on from JBJTDB010000134.1 coordinate 6,653, forward strand.
TCGAAAACCTGGAAAAGCTCCGCGCCGCCGTCATCCGCGTGCCCGACATCGATGCCGCGGCCGACCGTGTCGCCGGTCTGGCCCGCGAGCGATCCTGGGGCCGGATCGCCTTCCACACCCACGCTCTCGTCGATCCGCTGATCGCGGCCGTTCCGTGCCCCACCTACCGGGTCGATGCGACAGCCTGCGACAAGAACCAGCTCGAGGCCTGCGACGCCGGGATCACCACATGCGAGGCGGTCGTGTCACAGACCGGCTCGATCCTCGTATCAAGTGCCACCTGCGGCGGCCGTGGCCTCTCGATCCTGCCGCACGTCCACATCGTGGTGGCCACGCTCGATCAGATCGTGCCCACGCTCGGCGACGCGCTCCATGACGTGAAGCGTCGGCATGCGGGCCGTCTCCCGAGCATGCTCTCCTTCATCACCGGCCCCAGTCGCACCGGCGACATCGAGCGAATCCTCGTCCTCGGTGCCCATGGGCCGAAGGAGCTTTTCGTGATCCTCGTGGGATGAGCGTCATGCCCCAGCCTCGATGCCCGGTCTGCGCGGGCGAAACCTTCGAAATCCGTGCCAAGCTGATCTGCCGCAGCTGCGGCATGATCCTCGAAACCTGTTGCGAAGGCGGCCCCATGGGCACTTCTTCAGCCTGCGACCGGCCGACCGCTCGGCCGGTGCAACCGGAACAATCGCACGATTCACAGGCTGGTTGAGTTTTTCGGTCAGCGAAGATCGATCTTCTCCCTTGAGTTTGCCGCTCGGGCAAACCTTCACGGCAGGGAGCTGCACGACACACAAACAGCTCCCCGCACGGAAGGTCTGTCTTCGGTGGACTCGACCGGGCAACAGGGCGAAGGACCGCCACCGACTGGGGATGGCCTCCACCGTCACGCCTGGATCCGTGTTCGCGAACGATTTTTTTGGGCGTTTTTTCCTTCCGGAGGTTTCTGTGAGAAAGCGATTGACATTCAGCTTCCTGCCATGGGTTGCGGCTGCCGGCGTCTGTCTGGGTAGCACGCTCGTCCGCGGTGAGGAGGGTTCGGTGCTCGTGGACGGCGGGTCCGCCGCGTGCGCCGCCAGCGAGGGTGCGGCCGCCGCCGATCCCTGCATGAAGACGGTGAAGGTATGGAAGATGGTGCCGGAGATCCGCGACGTCGAGGTGACGGAGTGGACGACGGAGGTTCGCGAGCGTTCCTTCACGGTCACCAAAAAGGTGCCGAAGCTCGAGGAGCGGACGCAGAACTACACCGTGATGGTGCCCGAGAAGCGGACGAAGACGGTCGAATACACCGTCAACGTCAACGTGCCGGAGACGAAGACCGTCGAGTACAAGGTCAACGTCCCCTTCACGGAGCAGATCGAGCAGTCCTACACGGTGAAGGTGCCGGTCAAGGAGGAGAAGACCGCCTCCTACAAGGTGAACGTGCCCTACACCGAGGAGGTCCAGCAGACCTACACGGTGAACGTGCCCTACACCGAGCAGATGACCGGCCACCGCACGGTCATGAAGCGGGTGCCCGTCAAGTCGACGAAGACGGTCACCTGCCGCGGCGGCCGCTGGGTCACCGAGGCGAAGGAGATTTCGTCCAACGGCAAGTACGACGCCGATGGCAATCCCTGCTGCCCGAAGGTGGTCTGCTGCCGCAAGTGGGTTCCGACCTGCGAGACCAAGGAGGTCGAGGTCACGATGTGGAGGACCGAGTGCGAGCAGGTGCCCTACACCTACTCCGTCAGGAAGCACCGCTGCGAGGAGCGGACTCGGACGGTGTGCGTGCGCAAGAGCCGCTGCGAGGAGCGGACTCGGACCTACTGCGTCACGAAGATGGTGCCGGAGACCCGCACCCGCACGGTGTGCGTCACGAAGAGCCGCTGCGAGACCCGCACCCGTGAGGTGACGGTCAATCGCTGCGTGCCCGAGACGCGGACCCGCGAGGTGTCCTACACCGTGAACGTGCCGGTTCAGAAGAGCCGCACCTACACGGTCTGCTCCAGCGAGTGCGTCGAGGAGACGAAGACCGAGAAGTACGTGGTCCGCGTCCCCACGAAGGCCACCAAGCAGGTCTGCGTGAAGGTGAAGAAGTGCGTCGAGGAGCAGGTTCCTGCCAACGGCTCGGGTGCCTGCCACGGCGCCGGCCGTGGCAAGGGCAGCCGCCTCAACTGCCGCAAGGGCTGCTAAGGCCCCTGCGGGTCGCCGGGAATCGAAAGCCCGGCCGACACTCACCGCAGAGCGTTCAAGCGGGCCGGACGGGCAACCGTCCGGCCCGCCCCTTTTTGATCCGTCGGAGTATTTCGTGGCGCGGGCTCCGCGAGGGGCTGCCCATGCCCCAGAGCCGGCGTAGGTGGCCAGCGCAGCCCGGAGGGCGGGAGCGCAGCCAACTCCGAGTGAGCGGAGGGCAGGGATGCCCGCAGCGAACGTCCGGCGACGGGGCATAGGCAGCCCCGAGCCGTCGCCCACACGGAGTACACTCACGCGACGCCCAAGGAGCCCTCCACCATGCACTGCTGGCTGATCAAAAGCGAGCCCTCCACCTTCTCGATCCACGACCTCGCCAAGGCGAAGGGCAAGACGACGCACTGGGAGGGTGTGCGAAACTACCAGGCCCGAAACTTTCTCCGCTCCATGAAGAAGGGAGACCGTTGCCTCTTCTACCATTCCAATGCCGATCCCCCCGGCGCCGTCGGGATCGTGGAGGTGGTTCGAGAAGCCTATCCCGACCCCACGGCGTGGGATCCCAAGAGTGACTACCACGACCCGAAAGCCTCGCCCGATAACCCGGTCTGGTCGATGGTGGATGTCAAACTGGTGTCGATCTTTCCGCGGCAGGTGCCGATCGACGAGCTGCGGGGCATCGCGTCGCTGGCGGGCATGGAGCTGCTCCGCCGCGGCAGCCGGCTCTCGGTGACGCCCCTCACCGCCGCCCAGTTCCGCACGATCGAGAAACTGGCGGCCAAGCGGCCATAATGGTCGGCATGCCTTGCCGCATCGATTCGACCGACGGCCCACGTCCTGGCGACGGACCAGCCGCTCCGCTTCCTGTGCCCCTCGCCTGGATCGAAGAGGATCTCGCGATGCTCCGCGCGGCGGGGCTCGAGCGGCCCGCGCGGATTCGCGAGGGACGCCAGGGGGCGGAGGTGTCGCTCGACGGCCGCAGGCTGCTCAACTTCGGTGCCAACAACTATCTCGGCTATGCCGGCGACGTGCGTCTCACGAAGGCCGCCTCGAAGGGCTCGTGTGCCGAGGGGTTTGGGGCGGGGGCCAGCCCGCTGGTGAGCGGCCACTCACAGGCCCATGAGTCGCTCGAGCGCGCGATCGCCACGCTCCTGGATGTCGAGGCGGCCCTCGTCTTCCCCAGCGGCTTTGCGGCCAACTCGGCCACGCTCGCGGCGCTCGCCGGGCCCGACGACTTCATCGCCAGCGACGAGCGAAACCACGCCAGCATCATTGACGGCTGTCGGCTTTCGCGGGCGCGGGTCGGCATCTACCCTCACCGCGATCTCGCGGCGCTCGACGCGATCCTCGCGAAGGCCACGGGTGCCCGCCGGCGGCTCATCGTCACCGACACGCTCTTCTCGATGGATGGCACGATCGCGCCACTGACCGGGCTGTGCGAACTGGCCCACAGGCACGACGCGATGCTCATGGTGGATGAGGCTCATGCCACGGGCGTCTTCGGAAGCCGCGGCAGCGGAGTCGTCGAGGAGACGAGCACGGCCGACGGCGTGCATGTGCGGGTGGGCACGCTCTCCAAGGCGCTCGGCGCCGCGGGTGGATTCGTCGCCGGCCATGCGTCGCTCATCCACTGGCTGCGGCACAAGGCCCGCGCGTGGATTTTTTCGACAGCCCACCCGCCGGGGGTTGCCGCCGCCGCGACCCGCGCGATCGCTCTGGTCGCCAAGGAGCCCGAGCGGCGGCGAGATCTGCTCGTGCGGGCCCTCGACTTCGCCACCGATCTTCGGCTGCACGGTCTCGAGATCGGCAACACGGAGTCGCAGATCGTGCCCGTGATCGTGGGATCGCCGCACGCGGCCGTCGCCCTCTCCGAGCGGCTCGCCGACGAGGGTTTCTTCGTGCCGGCGATCCGCCCGCCAAGCGTGCCCGAGGGCCGCAGCCTCGTCCGCGCGAGTCTTTCGTGGCTCCACGACCCGCACGACCTTCGCCGCCTTGCCGAGGCGATCGCCAGCCATGCACGCTAATCCCGTCCACAACAGCCGCTGGTGTGTCGTCGGGGCGGGGCCGTCGGGGCTCACGGCTCTCAAAAATCTTCTCGCAGCCGGCATCGATGCCGAGTGCCTCGAACGCGAGGCCGATATCGGCGGCAACTGGTTTTTTGGTGCGGGCTCCTCGAGTGTTTTCGAATCGACGCGGCTCATCAGCTCGAAGTCGCTCACGGAATACACCGACTTCCCCATGCCCCGCGAGTGGCCTGCCTATCCCGACCATCGCCAGTGCCTGGCCTACCTGCGGGCCTACGCCGGCCACTTCGGCCTTCGCGAGCGGATCCGCACCGGCAGCAGCGTCGAGCGAATCGATCCTGCCTCGGCATCCGGCGGCTGGGTCGTGCAGGTCGAGGGGCGTGCGCCGGAGCGATACGCCGGCATCGTGATCGCCAACGGCCACAATCGCGCACCGCGGTTTCCCGACATCCCCGGCACGTTCACGGGGCAGCTTCTGCATGCCTGCGACTACACGTCGCCGACGCATCCGGTGCCGATCGAAGGAAAACGGGTGCTCGTGATCGGCGGCGGCAACTCCGGCTGCGACATCGCCGTCGAAGCGTCGCGGCATGCGGCGGCGACCGCCCTCTCCACGCGGCGTGGCTATTTCGTCGTGCCCCGGTTCGTCTTCGGCCGGCCTGGTGACCTGCGGAACGAGCGGCTCCTCTCGATGCGGGCGCCGGTGTGGCTGCGGCGGCTGGTGAGCATGCGGGCGATCGACCGGGCCATCGGTTTGCCGTGGCGTCATGGATTGCGTCGGCCTGATCACCGCCTCTGGGAAACCCATCCGGTGATCAACGACGATCTCTATGCCCAGATCGACTCGGGGGCCATCGTTCCCCGTGGCGACATCGCGAGCTTCGATGGCAGCCACGTCGTCTTCGCCGACGGCCATCGCGAGCCGTTCGATGTCGTGATCTGCGCAACCGGCTACCGGACGACGCTTCCTTTCATCGACACCCGCCACCTCGGGGCCGACGCCGCCGATGGCGTGCCGCGGCTTTTTCTGAACCTGCTCCACCCCGTCCGCGACGATATCGCCGTCGTCGGCCTCATTCAGCCCGACAGCGGGCAGTGGGGGCTCACCGATCTCCAGTCGCGCCTGGTTGCGTGCATGGCGATGGCGGCCGGGCAGGCTCCGCGGGCGGCTGCCTGGCTCTACGCCCGGCGGCAGCGGCCCGCCGCGACCGGCGACATCCGCTATGTCAACTCGCCCCGGCACCGGCTCGAGGTCGAGCATTTTTCCTACAGGCGACAGCTCCAGCGGCTCATCGCAGGAATGGAGCGACGGCTCACTTCCCGAAGATCGCTTCCAGGCCGCGGGAGAGCCCGTCGGTGATCACGGCCTCCGCCGTGTTCTCGACGATCCGTCCAAGGATCGTGTCGATCTGGCCCGCATCGAACTGCGGATGGCTCACCGTCCCTCGCAGCGGGATCACAAGCGGCGTCCGCAGGAGCTGCGCGATCACGGGCGTCTGACCGGCCACTTCACCCCGAAAGGCGAGTTCCGCCACCATCGCCAGCGACCCATCGGCGCCGACGCTCCCCTTGGTCTGAATCGAGAGCGATCCTGAGTCCATCACCAGTCCCTCGTGCCACAGCCGCCGATCCGCCAGCCTCACCCGCACCGGCTCGGGCCTCACCCGCAGGAGCACCGCCTTGTCGCCAAACGCAAACCGCGGATCGATCACCGACTGGAGTTTCACGATGAGATTGACCAGCGGCTGCAGGTTGCCACTTGGCGTCACCTCCAGTCGCTCGAAGAGGATCTGCCCGCTCATATCGCCGCCGAACGGATCCCCCAGCGGAATGCGCCCCCCCGCAAGGTCGATGCTGATGAGCCCGTCGGTGTGGGTCGATCGGCCCAAGAAGGGCACGAGCCAGCTCACCCATCGGTCGCACAGCTCCCGCGAGAGGGCCACACGCTCGACCAGCCGCCCCGGCGGGATGACCAGTTCGCCGGGAAGCGGGACGAGTTTGATCCAGGGTGCCCCGCGCAGCCGGCCTCCAGCGGCGCCGATGTCGAACGGCCCAAACGCGAGCTGACCCTCGAAGAGCCTCACGCCCACCTCGCCCGGATCGATCCGCAGGCCCCCGAGATCGGCGGCGGTCCATGTCGTCGATGTCTCGATCGAAACATCCCGCAGCGGATCGACCGAGCGGGGCTTCGATGCCGCGACGGGGAGCGTGATCGAGCCACTCTGCGTGGCATCGCCGGAGTTGCCTTCCAGCCATGACTCGGGCAAGGGCACCATCGCCGGCTCGCGTGCGGTCACCGATCGGGCCGCGGGCTGCGACCCGTCGCCAAGCGGGGCCCGCACGGCGAAGGGCCGCGGGCCTCCACCCACCAGCTGCACCGATCCGCCGGTCCACGGCGTCAGCAGTCGGCTCATCTGCGACCAGTCGTAGGAGATCGTGCCCCCGAGATCGACGATTTTTCGGGATGTCAGGTCGTTCACGCTGCCGGTGGCGGCGACGGCGAGCGTCGATGACTCGACAACGAGCCTGTTGACCGTCAGCTGGTCGGCGGCCTCAGGCCCACCACGCGGCCTGGTGACCTCGAGGACGAACGCTGCCCGCGGCTCGCCCCAGACCGGCTGCGGCGGACCCGCGCCGCCGGCAAGCGCGGTGCTGCCCGATCCGCGGGCCACGGCCAGCTGATCCCCGGTCACCTCCACGAGCAGGTTGACTCCTTCGGGCGTGTCGAGCACCTCGGCGGTGCCCCATGCCCTCCCCGTCGCGGGCCAGCGAGCGGCGGTGGCCGCCGGCACGAACCACTTTTCGAGCCGGCCCACGTCGGCCTGCCACTGCACCTTGCCCCGCACCCGATCGACGGGCTCCGGGCGGGCGGCGAGGATCGCGCCGCCGGTCCGCAGGGAGAGCGTGGCGGTGAGCAGCTCCGCCGACGAGATTTCGACGGTGCCGGCCGGAGGATTGACCAGCCCCGCGGCGCTGGCGACAAGCCTTGGCTCCTCGATCCGCCATGATCCGGCGACGGGTGCGGCGACGAGTTTCTCGATTTCGAGATTGGCCCGCGTGATCTGCCATGCCTGGCCGCGGGCCGCCACCGCCCCCGAGGCCTGCAGGGTGCCCCCGAGATCGATCGCCGCAGCCGCGCCGACAAGTGGCTCGATGCGTTGCTGCCACCTTGCGAGATCGCCGGCCACCGAGCACTCGACCGAGAGCGCCTCGGCATCGGGCGCCGTGCGAATCCAGGGAAGTCCATCGGCCGAGGCGGCTCCCGTGAGCTGTCGCAGAAGGGCCTGCGGCGCGACGATCGCACCTCCGGCGAGGGTGGCCTCGAATGTGTCGCCGCTGGCTGTGATCGTGGCATGGGCCCGATCGACGAGCCATGCCGGGCCGGCGGCAGCGCCGGCGCCTTCGGCCGTGATGGCGATGTCCTTGTCGGACCACGGGCGTCGGCCCGGGCTCGCAAACGAAAAATCAGTGAACGACGCCGAGAGCCGCGCCGTCGATCCGCCGATGCCGGCCGTGCGGGTCCATTCAAGCGTGCCTCGGGCGGCCCCATGCACGCTGACGGCGCCGAGGTCGAGCACCTCCGAGGCCTCCTCGACGAGCGTGTCGATGTCGATCGTCCATTGCACGGTGGACGATTCCGCCGTGCCGGTGGCCGCCAGCTCGAAGGCTGGCGACGCGATCCGCGCCTCCTCGATCTGCAGCCTGTCACTGCGGGCGGGCCCACGGCGGCCGCGAAGCCATGCCGTGAAGGGCTCATTCCACCGCAGTGGCCGCTCGCCATCGACCGTATGCTGCACGGCGGCCAGGTCGCGGGACGTGGCCCTCACTTCGAGCACGCGATCCTTGCCGTCGGGTCGCGCCGCGGCGGTGAGCTGCAGTTGTCCACCGGTCACCTTCACATCGGGCCGCACCGCGATCCCGCCGGGAACCGCCGTGGCGGCCGCCGCGAGGTCGATGTCGGCGGCCAGCGCGAAGTTCTCCCCCACGAGCGCCTCGCCCCACTCCCATGATCCTGCCTGCGGAATCCGGAGCCGGCCCGATGCCTCCGCCTTGAAGAGCGGAGAGGTCGCCCGCAGGTCGCGGATCGTGACGAGGTCGCCCGACACGACGAGATCGAGCGGCACCTCGCACCGCTCGATCGCCACCAGTTCCTCGAGCGTGCCGGCATCGCACACGGCCAGCGTCGTCGCCGTCACCGAGCCGACGATCTCGAGCGGCTGCGCGGCGGCCTGCGGGTTCGGCTCGCGTTCCTGTTCGTGCGCTGTGATCGGAATCGAGATATCGAGCCTCATGTCGGCAAGGCCGTCGAGCCTATGGCTCGCCATGAATCGGCTGGCGATCACGTCCGTCACGCCCAGCGGCACGCGGTTGGCGGCCACGGCCAAGGCCATCGGCATCTCGGCCGTGGCCCGTGCCGGCGACGACACCGACCATCCTCCGTCGCGAGCCAGGGCGGCAGTCGCGCCGGCCGTGATCGTGGTCCGGTCGAATCGTGGCGGATCGTCATTGTCGGACTCATCGCGGATCACCACCGATTCCGACGGCCGGCCGCCATGCTGCACCCGCCCGGCCGCCGTCCAGCCGTGGATGGGAAGCCCATCGACATCCGGCCGTACCGAAACCGCCGCCAAGAGATCGGTGATCCGCCAGCTGCCCTCGCTGCCCAGATCGACCAGTTCCACCGCCCCGTCGATCAGTTCGACATCGCACCGGATGCCCCCTGAGGATCGGCTCCTGCCTTCGGGCACCGCGACAGGCTGCATCGCTCCCGCCAGCCACGGGGCGAGGATGTCTTCCAGGCCGCTGCCCCCGGGCCGCACCTCGACGAGCACTTCGCTTCCGATCAGCCGCACCATGCCCACGTCGAGCGGACCGCCCCGCAGCCATCCCCAGGCGAGGCCGATGAGCCCCCGTTCGACCACGAGCCGCGGCACGACGGCGATCACCCGCCCCGTGCGGTCGGCAAGCGTGATGCTGCGGTATTCGATCGGCCCGAGCCAGTTCCATGCGGCGCCGCGACTGGCGATCCGGCCGTCGATGCCGGTAAACGCCATCTGGAGCGGCTTGTCGCGAAGCGGCGTCTCCACGATCACGATCGGTGCCAGCCACGCGATCCCACCGAAAATGGCAAGCGCCGCCAAGAGCCTCATCCACCGCCGGCCCGACCGATGACCCCGCAGTGTTCGGGAATGTCGCATCGCCATGGGGCGGAGTATAGGAGTGGCCCCTGCAAAAAGGCCATGGAGATCCGCGAGGGAATTCCGACGGATGACTAGCGACCGGCGACCCTTGCCAGATCGTCGGGCGTGTCGATGTCGGTGAACGACATGAGTTCCGGGTCGGCCTCCCGCAGTTCGTCCGGCATGACAAGCCGCACCGCTCCCAGCTTCTGGTCTGACGCCGGCCGCAGCCGATCGATGAGCCCTCGCGGATCACGGCGTCCCTCGGCCAAGTGGGCCTCGATCTCCGGAAGCAGGCCCGTCTGGAGCGCCGAGACGAGCACCTGCGGATGGTCAGCCACCCAGGGCACCGCCCAGAGCACGCCCGGCGCGGCCACGCGATCCAGGAGCAGCCTCACCACGTCCGTCACGAGCATCGGCACATCGCAGGAGGCGACGACGGCGCGGTCGATGCCCGGCCCCGCGGCTCGTACCCCGTCGGCGATCGCAGCCAGCGGCCCGGCCCCCGGGCGGCTGTCGCGGACAATGTCGTCGAGCCCATCAATCCGCGGGATCTCCTGGGCCGCCGCCGCCACGACGAGGAGTCGATCGACGGCCGGGCGGACCGCGAGCACCACATGCTCCAGCAGCGATCGGCCGGCGAGCACGACCGACGCCTTTTTCTCACCGGCCGGCAGCCCCATCCGTCGCGATGCCCCGCCCGCGAGGATGATGCCAAGCGTGGTCATGCCTGCTTCAAGAACCGCTCGATGCGGTCGAGGCCGTCGATCAGTTTCTGGGTGGAGGCGGCGAACGACATCCGCACGTTGCCCTCGGCGCCAAAGGCGCTTCCGGCCACGAGCGCCACATGCTCCTTCTCGAGGAGTCCCTCGCACCAGGCCAGCGACGTCGTGATGCCGTTGCGACCGCGGGTGAGATGCTCCGAGATGTCGAAGAATGCGTAAAAGGCGCCGCCGATCGCCGGCAGCTTCACGCCCGGCATGGCCGCGAGCCGACCGGCCACGAGGTCACGCCGCTTCTGGAATTCGCGGCACATCGCCGCCACGCATTCTTGGGGGCCGGTGAGGGCGGCCAACGCCGCATACTGGCTCACGCTCGACGGATTGCTCGTCTCCTGGCTTTGGAGGTTGCCGATCGCCTTGGCCAGCGGCTCGGGCGAGATCGTCCATCCGATGCGCCATCCGGTCATCGAGTAGGTCTTGCTCACCCCCGCCACGACCACCGTCCGCGATTCGAGGCCCGGCCGCAAGGTCGGGAACGAGACGCTCGAGCGGCCGTCGAACACGAGCTGGTCGTAGATCTCGTCCGACACGATGGCCAGATCGGCCTCGATGGCGATGTCGGCCAGGGCCCGCAGTTCGTCGGGCGTGTAGACGACGCCCGTGGGATTGCTCGGGGAGCACAACAGCAGCATCCGGGTCTTGCTCGTGATGGCCTTCCGCAGGGCCTCGGGATGGAGCTTGAAATCGTCCTCGATCCGGGTCGGCACGAGGACGGGCTTCGCGCCGGCCAGCTTGACCAGCTCCGCATAGCTCACCCAGTAGGGCGTGGGCACGATCACCTCGTCTCCCTCGTCGAGCAGGGCCGTGAAGACGTTGTGCAGGGCGTGCTTGGCGCCGTTGGAGACCACCACCTGGGCGGCGGTCACCTTCAGCCCGGTCCGCCGCGCGAAGTCTTCGGCGACCGCCTTTCGCAGGTCGGGGATGCCGGCGGCGGGGGTATACCGCGTCTTCCCGCCGCGGATCGCCGCGTCGGCCGCCTTGCAGATATGGTCGGGCGTGGGGAAGTCGGGCTCCCCCACGGAGAGATCGATGACATCGAGGCCGGAGGCGGCCATCGCGGAGGCGCGGGCGGCCATCGCCAGCGTGGCGGACGGCTCGAGAGAGCCCATGCGGCGGGCCAAATGCAGACTGTTTTTCGACTCCATCAGCGTTCGTGCAGCGCTTCGATGCGCTCCCCTCATGAATCCGTTTCAGGTCCGTTCACATGTCGATCGCGCGATCGTCCGCGACCGGTTCGACGATCATACCACCACCCCCGAGCCGGTTTCATTCGGGCAATTCGGCCAAAAAAATTTCGGAATATCTCTTGACAGTTTTTGGCGCCATTGCCCACAACTCTCACATCACGGCGCACGTTCGCGTCGTGAAGCGTTGCAAAACGTCGTCCGTCCCCTCCACAGAGCACCCAGGGGATCGGTCGTTGGTGAGTTTCGGGTGCTCGTGGTAAGGAGCCATTTCCATGGCGAAGAAGAAGAAGAAGGCTGCCAAGAAGGTCGCCAAGAAGAAGAAGGCCCACGGCTAGTTCTTCTCCCGACGGTGTGATGCTTCGGTGTCACAACCATCCGTCGGGTTGGCCGGGGGTGAGTCTTTGACAGTATCCCCGGTGTGTTCACGTTCAGACGAGAAAGGCCGGCCCGGGCCCTTGGGCGCCCGGGCCGGCCTAATTTTTAGCGCACCGGCGGCCATCCTGGCCCGCCGGTGCTTGGCAGTCCTCGGGGCCACAGGCCCGCGAGGACTGCAAGAAAAGCCCGCCATCCAGGCGGGCAGCACAGGGCGCACAAAGCCATCCTGGCCCGCCGGTGCTTGGCAGTCCTCGGGGCCATTCCAGCTCACGGTATGATCTGGCGGTGCCCGACGCTCCCTCACACCGTGGTGAATTCCTGCTCGTTGCCTGCCAGGGGGGCGCCGAACCGGCGGTGTGCAGCCGCCAGGAGGCCGTGCTGCCCCAGCTCACGAAGGCGGCCTGGCGGCGGGGTCTGGTCACGTTCCGGCTCGGCGGGTTCGATCCACCCGACGATTTTTTTCCCGACCTCGTCTTCGGGCGGGCCTGCATCCGCTCTCTCGGCCAAGCGACCGGGGCGACCGACGCCGAACGGGCCTCGCATGCCGCCCGCCTCGCCGGGCCCGTTGCCTGGGATGCGATCCACGCGTGGAGTCGCGATCCCCGCGCGGAGACCGATCTCGGAGCGGTTCGTGCCGCCCTCGCCCATGCCTGCGGCCTCGCCACCGCGAGCGATTCGGTCACTCAAGGCGGGAGCCTCGTCCTCGACTGCGTCGTCGATTCGCCCGACCGCTGGTGGATCGGCTGGCACCGCGCCGCCACGCCGCCGAGCTGCTGGCCTGGCGGCATCTATCCCGGCGCGCTGCCTGCCGAGAAAGTCTCGCGTGCCTGGCTCAAGCTCGACGAGGCGATCGCCACGTTCCGCATCCCGCTCACACCAGGTCAGCGGGCGGTGGAACTTGGGGCATCGCCCGGGGGCGCCTGCCAACGGCTCCTGGAGGCGGGGCTCGATGTCGTCGGGATCGATCCGGCGATCATCGACGAGCGGGTGGCTGGCCACGAACGGTTCGAGCATTGGCGGATGCGGGCCCGCGACGTGAGGCTCAAAGCGTTTCGTGGCTTCCACTGGGTGGTGGCCGACATGAATATCGACCCGTCAAGCACGATGGAGGCGATCGAGCGGGCCGTCACGGCACCAGGCGCGAGTCCGAAGGGAATCATCGCCACGCTCAAGCTGCCGACCTGGGATCGTGCCGCCGATGTGCCGGGCTGGCTCGAACGGTTTTCCGCCTGGGGATTCACGCCCCACGCCCGCCAGCTCTCCACGGGCGGTCGCGAGATCTGCGTGTGGGCTAGCCGCCGGTCCACACGTCGGCGGGATCGGTGAGGCTGCCGGAGGCGATCCACTCGCGGCCGGATGCCGTGTCGATGATCAGGCTCCCATCGACGGCGATACCGCGGCAGGTGCCTTCCAGTCGCTCCGATCCCCGAAACACGCGCACCATCCCGCCGGTGAGGCTGCACCGCGGGCGGTAGCGCTCGACGAGCAGCTGCGGAGCGTCATGCATCCGCCGCACGAGATCGAGGAATCGCGGCAGGAAGTCAACGAGCACGGGCGTCCGTGGCAGGCTTCGGCCCGTCAGGTCGGGTAGCGTGGCCAGACGGCCACGGATCGGCTCGGGCGCATCAGCGGCGTGGCCGGTCGTGTTCACGCCGATGCCGAGGATCGCGCGGCCGCCCGACACTGCCTCCACGAGCAGGCCGGCGATCTTGCGGCCGCCAACCTCCAGATCGTTCGGCCATCGGACGAGCGGCTCGACCGCCGGCTCGATCCTGGCGATCGCCTCGGCAAGCGCGACGCCGCATGCCAGCGACCATGTCGGCTGCACACTACAGCCTGCCGAAGCCTGGTCGAGCACGATGCTCACAGCCAGGCTGCCCGGAGGCTGCCACCATCTCGCGCCGCGACGGCCGTGGCCGGCCGTCTGCGCATCGGCCAGCACGAGCGCGGGCGTGGGCACCGCCCCGTCGGCGGCGATTTCGCGGGCCCGATCCATCGTGGAGCCCAGCCGCGGGTGCACCTCGACCGTCTCAAACCCGGCCTGGGTTTGGAGGGCTGCGGCGTCGATGTCGGTGGACGAGGCCATTTGGGGACCGTCCTACATACCCCATTTTCAACCTTTGGCGAACGGCCATCTGGGCCGTGGCCCGCGGCCTTGACCCTGGTCTTTTAAGCGCGGTACCCCCTCATTCCCCAAACCCTTGCCGCCACGGCAGTTTCGATGCGTTTCCCTCGCGTTCTGGCCGCGACGATCCTCGCCGCGATTGCGTGTGCACAGGTCGCCTGCGCGCAGACTGTCGCCCTGCCGAGCCCGGCGGAATCGGAGCTCGACCGATTCATCCCGGTGCAATACGCCGCGCCGATTTCGCCGCCGCCCCCGTCATGGGATCCTTACGCGCCGCAGGCGTCGCAGGTGTTTCCGACGCCAACCGCGAGCCCCACACCGTCGTGGGCACCATCGGCGATCGGGGGCCAGCCGGGCTACCCGGGCTCCACGATGACGGCCGGTCCCACGATGCCGCAGATCACGCCCGACCTTGGCACCTCGGGCAACGCGCTCTCCCAAAACCCGACATTCCAGCAGACGATGCACCTCTACCAGGGTGCTCGTGGCAGCTGGGCCTACCTGTTCGGCAATGGCACGGGCCAGCAGCTTGGGGTCAACGAACTCGACACATCAGCCACGTTCGCACTCCCGTTCTTCTTCAACTCTCCCGCCAATCTCAATCGGGCGCCGCTCTTGATCACGCCAGGCTTCGGCCTCCAGCTCTGGGATGGCACCAGTTTCGCGGCCACCGGCGTCGAGCTGCCTCCCAACACCTACGACGTCTTCATCGATACGGCGTGGAACCCGCAGTTCACGCCCCTCTTCGGGGCCGAGCTCGGCGTGCGGGTGGGCAT